>NZ_JAJOZB010000001.1:4344500-4669750 GCF_023701745.1 Streptomyces sp. RKAG293
AAGCGATGTCCTGCGCGCGCGCCACCGTCTCCACGGATGTCGGGGGCGTACGGGAGGCGGTCGGCGAGGCGGGCCTCGTGGTCCCGCCCCGCGACCCCGCCGCGATGGCGAAGGCCGCGCTCGCGCTGCTGCGCGACCCGGCGACCCGGGCGTCCATGGGATGGGACGCGCGGCTCCGGGTGATCGACCAGTTCACGCTGCGCCAGACGATCGAGACGTTCCGCGGCATCTACAGCGAACTGTCCGCCCGGCAGCCGTGGCTCGTCCTCACCCCCGTCGGGGTGGAGTGGCAGTCCCGCAGCCCGCACGGCCACCACGGTCCGGCCGTCGTCGACGACACCACCGTCACGGAGGTCGCCCAGTGAGCGGCCCGCTGCGGCTCGTGCCGCACGACGGGGGCGCCCTGCCGACGGTGCCGCGGCAGCGCCGCCGGCCCGCCTGGGCCGAGGACCCGCTGGAGGAACTGGCCGAGCGCCTCGACGAGGTGTGCGCGGCCGCGGTGCACGCGGACGAGATCGCCGCCGTCCTGGAGTCCGAGGGGCTCACGCACGAGCTCATCGTGCACCGGTACGGGCGGTCCGATCTGTTCGCGCTGGCCGAGGAGTTGCACGCCAGGGGCGCGGGCAAGCGCCGCTACCCCGCACCGGAGCCGGGCCCCGATCCCTGGGGGATCAACCCCTGGCGGTGTCTGCTGCGGGGCATCGTCTTCGGGCTGCCGGGGCTGGCGTACGTCCTGGGCGGGACCCTGCTCACGGGTCCGCCGGACGCGTTCGGGCTGCCCGCCGGGACGGTGGCGCTGTCCGCCGCCGCGCTCGCCGGCTGGGCCTGGAACCAGGCCCTGGCGCACCGCGCCTATCTGCGGCTCGGCTCGGACGGGCGGCGGGCGACCGCCCGCTGTCTGCTGCGGGGCGCACCGGCGGGGGCACTGCTCGCGTCGGCGTTCGCGATCGCCTTCGCGTCGCGGGGCAGTGAAGCCGCGTTCGCGGTGGGGCAGTCCAGCTATCTGGCGGCGGCGACGGCACTGCTGGTGCTGGGCAGGGAACGGGATCTGCTGCTCGCCCTCGCCCCGACGACGGTGGGTGCCGCGCTGCTCCTGGCGTGGGACCTGCCGCCCGCGGCGCGGGCCTGTCTGGTCATCGCCACCCCGGTGGCGGCGCTGCTGGTCGCCGGCCGGCAGGTCGTACGCGGACTGCGCACCCCGCCCGAGCTGGGCGCACCCGCACCCCCGCCGCTCACCGCCTCCCTGCCCTACGGGCTGTACGGGCTGGCCAGCGCGGTGCTGGTCCTGGTGCTGGCCCTGGGCGCGGGTGTCTCGGCGGTCGCGCTGACGCTGAGCATGGGCGCGGCCGAGTGGCTGCTGTACCGCTTCCGCGGCCGCGGGGTCGCCGCGCTGCGGCGCAGCGTCGACGCCGGAGGCTTCCGGACCCGGTCGGCCTCCGTCCTGCTGGGGTGCCTGGCCGGCTATCTGATCGTCCTCGCGGCGCTCGCGGCGGCTCTCACCGCGCTGTGGCCGGGGGCGCCGGCACCCGGCGCGCTGCGGCTGTGCGCGCTGCTGACGCTCGGCGCGGTGCTGTGGCTCTCGCTGCTGCTCCAGGCGTTCGGCGCCGCGTGGCCCGCCGCGCTGGTCTGCATGACGGCCGCCGTGATCGAAATCGCCTTCCTGTGCTGGGAGTTCGGTGACCATCCGGTCGTGCAGCTGGTCGCCTGCGCGAGCGCGGCGGCCGTACTGATCGCCATCGCCTGCTCCCTGCTGGGCCGCGCCACGTCGCACCGCTGAGCCGCCCCGACCCGAACCTGTCCCAAGTCCCCAACTCCTTTCGAGAAACCGGAGCATTCGACATGACATTGGTAGCCGTCACCGGCGCCGAAGGCTTCATCGGCTCACACCTGGTGGAGGCGCTGGTCGCCTCCGGCCACCGGGTGCGCGCCATGGCCCAGTACAACTCGTTCTCCTCCTTCGGCTGGCTGGAGACCCTGGACGCCGAGACGATGAGCCAGGTGGACGTGGTCCTGGGCGACGTCCGCGACCCGGGCTCCGTCCGGGAGCTGGTGGAGGGCGCCGAGGCCGTCTACCACCTGGCCGCGCTGATCGCGATCCCGTACTCGTACCGGGCACCGCACTCCTATGTGGACACCAACGTCACCGGCACCCTGAACGTGCTGGAGGCCGTCCGCCACCTGGAGATCCCGCGGCTGGTGCACACCTCCACCAGCGAGACGTACGGCACCGCGCAGACCGTACCGATCTCCGAGGACCACCCGATCAACACCCAGTCCCCGTACGCCGCTTCGAAGGCGGGCGGCGACCGGCTGGCGGACAGCTACTTCGCGAGCTTCGGCACCCCGGTGGTGACACTGCGGCCGTTCAACACCTTCGGACCGCGGCAGTCCATGCGAGCGGTGATCCCGACGGTGATCGGGCAGGTGGCCGCAGGGGAGCGGACCATCACGCTCGGCGACCTGCGGCCGACCCGCGACTTCAGCTACGTACGGGACACCGCGCGGGCGTTCCTCGCGGTGGGCACCGCGCCCGCCGGGAGCGTGGTCGGGCGGACCTTCAACGCGGGGACCGGCGGCGAGATCTCCGTCGGTGACCTGGTGCAGCTGATCGGCAAGCTCATGGAGACCGACCTCGACGTCATCGAGGACGAGCAGCGCATCCGGCCCGCCGGCTCCGAGGTGATGCGGCTGGTCTGCGACGCCACCCGGCTGCGGGACGCGACCGGCTGGGCGCCCGACCACAGCCTGGAACAGGGCCTGGAACACACCATCGCGTTCTTCCGCGACCCGGCGAACCTCGCCCGCTACAAGACCGCGCTCTACAACATCTGACTCCGGACTTCCCGGAACCGGATCCGGAACGACCGGAACCGACTCCGGGCTCCCGGACCCGACTCAGGAGATTCCCGGTCCCGGATCGAACCCCGGAACCGGACGCGACGTCTGGCCGCCAGGCCAGAGGGGGGACCAACCACATGCACGCAGTCATTCTGGCCGGAGGCAAGGGCGTCCGGCTGCTGCCCTACACCACCGCCCTGCCGAAACCGCTCGTCCCGATCGGCGACCAGCACGCGATCCTGGAGATCGTGATGCGGCAGCTGGCGAACGCCGGATTCACCACCTGCACCATCGCCATCGGCCACCTGGGCCACATCATCCGCGCCTACGTCGGCAACGGCTCGCAGTGGGGGATGCGCGTCGGCTACTCCACCGAGGACAGCCCGCTCGGCACGATGGGGCCGCTGCTCACCATGCTCGACCGGCTGCCCGAGAAGTTCCTCGTGATGAACGGCGACATCCTCACCGACCTGGACTTCGGCGACGTGCTGCGGCACCACGAGACCGCCGACAGCCCGCTGACCATCGCCACCTACGCCCGGAAGGTGAAGATCGACTTCGGGGTGCTGACCACGGACTCGGGCAACGTCGTGGCCTTCACGGAGAAGCCGAGCATCGACTACCGGGTCTCGATGGGCGTGTACGGCCTGTCCCGTTCCACGCTCCTCGACTACACACCCGGGCTGCCGCTCGGCTTCGACGAGGTGGTGCTCGACCTGCTCAACGCGAAGACCCCGCCGAGCGCCTACGAATTCGACGGCTACTGGCTCGACATCGGACGTCCGGACGACTACGACCGCGCCAACGCCGAGTTCACCACCCACCGCGGACTGCTGCTCAAGGGGGCGTGACCCGACGCCATGCGACGCATTCTCTGTCTGGGTTCCACCGGATTCCTCGGCGCCCACGTCGCCGGGCAGCTGCGCGCCCTCCCGGGCGTGCGGGTGCTCGGCGGCGGCCGGTCCACCCCGGTGTCCCCGCCCGCCCTGCCGTCCTCCCTCCCGTCCGCTTCCCCACCCGCCCTGGTCGACGGCCTGCCGATCGACCTCACCACCATCTCCGTCGACGCGCTCGAGGAGGCGCTGCGGGCGCTGGGTCCGCACGCCGTCGTCAACTGCGTCGGCTCGGTGGGCAACAGCCCGCTGCGGCTCGCCGAGGTGAACACCCGTGGCCCCGCCGTCCTCTGCGAGGCACTGCGGCGGGCCGCGCCCACCGCCCGTCTCGTCCACCTCGGTTCTGCCGGCGAGTACGGGGCCACGGCCCCCGGCCGGTCGATCGACGAATCCGCCCCGACCCGTCCGCCGGGGGCGTACGGGGCCACGAAACTGGCCGGCACGCTCATCGTCGCCCAATCCGCCCTGGACGCCACGGTGTTGCGGGTCTTCAACCCGATCGGCCCGGGGTCGCCGGCGGCGAGCCTGCCGGGCCGGCTCGTCGCCGAGCTGCGCCGGGCGCTCCCGGACGGCGCGGAGGGCGTGATCCGCGTCGGCGACCTGTCCGCGTACCGCGACTACGTCGACGTACGGGACGTGGCGCGGGCCGCCGTGCTCGCCGCCATGGCCCCGGAGCCGCTGCCGCGGATCCTGAACATCGCGGGCGGCGGCGCCACCCCGGTGCGCGCCATCGCGGAGGGGCTGGTCGCCGCGTCCGGTTTCCGGGGCCGGGTCGAGGAGAGCGGTCCGGGGTCGCACCGCTCCGCCGCGGTGTCCTGGCAGCGCGCGGACATCTCCGCGGCCGCCGCGGCCCTGGGCTGGCGGCCGCACTTCACCCTCGCGCGGTCGCTCGCCGACCTGTGGAACGAGGGCGCACCGGCGGCCGTTCCGCCCAGGGCACCGGCCGGCGTCCCGGGCGAGGTTCCGGCCGGCGTCCCGGCCGCGTCATGAGCGACGGGAAGCTGCTCGTCCCGCTCTACGTCCACCCGGCCGTCGACCCCGGCGCCTGGCGGACGCTGGTGGGGGCCGCCGACCTGCTCTACGGCGTCGTTCTCAACGTCGCCGACGGGCCGGGCACGGTCCGGGACCCCGCCTTCGCGGCGGTGGCCGAGGAGTTGCGGGCGGCGGGCGTGCGCGTCCTCGGATACGTGGACACCGCGTACGGCCGCCGCCCCACCCACGCGGTCGTCGCCGACCTGCGCCACCACCGCAAGTGGTACGGCACGGACGGCGTCTTCTTCGACCAGGCCGCGCCCGACGCCGGGCTGCTCAGCTACTACCGCTGGCTCGCGCGGACCGCGCGGGCCTGCGGTTCCCGGACGGTCGTCCTCAATCCGGGCGTGCACCCCGCGCCCGGGTACGCCGAGTTCGCCGATCTGCTGGTGACGTTCGAGGGCAGCTGGGCGACGTACCGCGCGGCGCCGGCCGTACCGGCCTGGACGGGCACGTATCCGGCGGAGCGCTTCTGCCATCTGGTGTACGACGTGCCCGCCAGGCTCTGCGGCCTCGCCTCCCGGACCGCCCGGCTGCGCGGCGCGGCCGTGCACTGCGCGGTCCCGGGAAGCGGCGCCAACCCCTGGCAGGGTGTGTCTCCGGACCTCACTTCCCCGGACGTCGCGTCCCCGGACCTGACATCCCCGGGCCTCACCGATGTCACCGGGATCCGGGGGCGACACCGGCACCAGCAGGAGGAGAACCGTTGATCCGCAGGTCTGCCACCGGCTCCCGGCCGCCGGCCTTCCGCCCCTCGTTCCTCCCTTCACTCCTCCTCCCGCTCCTGCTTCTGCTGCTCGCCGCCTGCGGCGCCGACCCTGATCCGGACCCCGCCCCTGACGACCACCACCCCTCCCCCATCCCCGCCCCGCCGTCCGACCGCTGGCGGCCGCACCCCGGCACCGCCTGGCAGTGGCAGCTCAGCGGCAAGGTCGACACGGGCGTCGACGTACCCGTCTACGACATCGACGGTTTCGAGAACGACGCCGCCACCGTCGCCCGGCTGCACGCCGACGGCCGCAAGGTCATCTGCTACGTCAACGCGGGCGCCTGGGAGGACTTCCGCTCCGACCGGGTGCGGTTCCCCGCCGTCCTCCTCGGGCTCGGCAACGGCTGGAGCGGCGAGCGGTGGCTGGACATCCGCCGCCTCGACCTGCTGCGCCCCTTGATGGCGGAACGTTTCGACATGTGCCGCGCCAAGGGCTTCGACGGCGTCGAGCCCGATCTCATGGACGCCTACACCAACCGGTCCGGCTTCCCGCTGACCGCTGCCGACCAGCTCGCCTACAACCGCATGCTCGCCGGGCTCGCCCACGAGCGCGGCATGGCGGTCGGCCTCAAGAACGATCTGGAGCAGATCCCGGAGCTGGTCGGCGACTTCGACTTCGCCGTCAACGAGGAGTGCGCGCAGAACGAGGAGTGCGACGAGCTGACCCCGTTCATCGAGGCGGACAAGGCGGTGTTCCACACCGAGTACTCCCTGGCGACGACGGAGTTCTGTCCGACCGCCCGGCGGCTCCGCCTCAGCTCGATGCTCAAGCACCTGAACCTCGACGCGTGGCGGCAGCCCTGCTAGGGCCTGTCGTCTGGATCTCCGCGGCGTCGCGGTGTCCAGCACGCACATCTGCCGCGTTGTCGTCGGTCGACGACGCTCCGCGTCGCCTCCCTCCTCCGCCTTGCAGCTGCACGCACCGGACACCGCTCCTTCCCCCACGGAGATCCAGACGACAGACCCTAGGCCACCGGGCCCCGGGCCATGTCGTCCCCTACGGGACGATCCGGTACAGGACGAGTTTTGTTACCCTCGCGGCATGGCACCCACAGCGACTCCCGACCCCCACCGGCCCACCCCGCCGGTACGCCGCGTCCCGGACCTCACGTTCCAGCTGAAGCACATCGCGCATGTGCTCACCACCGAACTGACGGCGGCGCTCGCCGAAATCGACAGCTCGCCGCGTCTGCACTGCGTACTGGCCCACGCGCTGCCGGGCGAGCTGACCCAGGCGCAGGTGGCGGAGCTCGCGGACCTCGACAAGACCACGATGGTCGTGACGATGGACGAGCTGGAGAAGGCCGGGCTCGCGGAGCGCCGTCCTTCGAGCACGGACCGCCGAGCGCGGATCATCTCGGTCACCGAGGCCGGCGTCCAGCACATCACCGACGGCCTGGCGATCATCGACCGCATCCACAGCGAGGTGCTCGGCACGCTTCCCGAGGGCGAGCGGAAGGTGTTCGCCGCGGCCGTGCAGCGGCTGACCGAGGGCCGGCTGGCCACCCCCGTGGAATCACCGCGTCCGGTCCGCCGGGCCCGGGAGGCCCGGATCTAGGTCCGGATCCAGGTCCGAACCCAGGTCCGAATCTAGTTCCGAAAAATATCGTCTACTACAAAACCATCTGCTAGCGTCTCTCTTGTCGGCTTCGAACGCCCGAGCGGAGAGACGCCCTCATGTCACTGACGAGAACCACACCGCAGACCCGGACCGAGACCCGGACCCCGCCGCGTCCGGATCCGCGGACCCCGCCCCGCGACCGGTCCCGCTGGCTGGCGCTCGCGATCCTCTGCGCGGGGATGCTGATGGTCATCCTGGACGGCAGCATCGTGACCGTGGCGCTGCCCGCCATCCAGAGCGACCTCGGCTTCTCGCAGCCGGACCTCGCCTGGGTCGTCAACGCCTACCTGATCGCGTTCGGCGGTCTGCTGCTCCTGGCCGGACGGTTCGGCGACCTCATCGGCCGCAAGCGGATGTTCCTGGCGGGCATCACCCTCTTCACCGCCGCCTCACTGCTGTGCGGGGTGGCCGGCTCGCCGGAGCTGCTGATCGCCGGCCGGTTCGTCCAGGGTGTCGGCGGCGCGATGGCCTCGGCGGTGAGCCTCGGGATGATCGTGACGCTCTTCCCCGAGCCGCGGGAGCGGGCCAGGGCGATCGGCGCGTTCAGCTTCGTCGGTGCCGCCGGGGCCTCGATCGGCCTGGTGCTGGGCGGCGTTCTCACCCAGTCCGCGAGCTGGCACTGGATCTTCTTCATCAATCTGCCGATCGGCGTCGCCGCCGGGGTGCTGGCCGCCCGCACGCTCGTCACCGAACGCGGCCTCGGCCTGCGCTCCGGGGCCGACGCGACGGGCGCCGCGCTCGTCACCGCCGGTCTGATGCTCGGCGTCTACACGATCGTCCAGGCCGGTGAGAACGGCTGGGCCTCGGCCCGCACCCTCGGTCTCGGCGCCCTGGCGGCCGCCCTGCTCGCCGGGTTCGTCCTGCGCCAGGCGAAGGCCGCCGCCCCGCTGCTGCCACTGCGGGTGTTCCGCTCCCGCCAGGTGTCGGGGGCCAACGCGATCCAGGTCCTGATGATCGCCGCGCTGTTCGGCTTCCAGGTGCTCGTCGTCCTCTATATGCAGCACGTGCTGGGTTACGGCGCCGCGAGGAGCGGGCTGGCCATGCTCCCGTCCGCCGTCGTGATCGGGATCGTCTCGGTCGGCTTCTCCGCCCGCCTGACCGGCCGGCTCGGCGAACGCACGATGGTCGTCTCCGGCCTGGCGCTGCTGCTCGCGGGGCTTCTGCTGCTCAGCCGGGTCCCCGTACACGGGAGTTACCTCGTCGACCTGCTGCCGGTGATGCTGTCGCTCGCCGGCTTCGGGCTGGCCATTCCGGCCCTGACCGGGCTCGGCATGTCCGGCGCCACCGAGCGGGACGCCGGTGTCGCCTCCGGTCTGTTCAACACCACCCAGCAGATCGGCGGTGCGCTCGGCCTCGCGCTCCTCAACACCCTCGCCACCTCCCGCACCGCCCACCTGCTGAGCACCGGGCGGTCCGCCCCCGCGGCACTGACCGGTGGCTACCATCTCGCCTTCACCGTCGGCGCCGGACTGATCGCGGTGGCCCTGGTCCTCGCCGCGACGACCCTCCCGGCCCGGCGCCGCCGGGCGTGAGGCGTAAGGCGGCTACGCGGCGACGGTGACCGCCCGGCGGGTCAGCAGGGCCTTCCTGCCGACCGGCCGGGTGCCGGCCGCGGCCTTGGTGCCGGTCGCGAAGACCATCACCTTCAGGACCACGAAGCGTCCGATGCCCGCCAGGCCGGACGCCGAGAGGTAGACGCTCTGCTCCAGCAGCGGACCGGGGTTCGGGTGGACCGCGTGCAGGGCGAGCAGGGCGCCGGTGGTGAACAGGTAGCAAATGGTGGCGGTGAGACCGGACTTCAGGTGGTCGGCCAGCCGGGCGTGTCCCGCCCGGAAGGTGAACCGGCCGTGCAGCTCGGTGGCGAGCAGGGTGGACACGACGGTCACCACCGCGTTCGCCAGCGCGATCGGCGCATGGCCGGAGACCAGCAGCAGCGCCCCGCTGGACAGCAGCCCAACTCCCCCGCCGCAGACGACGAAGCGCACGAAGGCCGCCAACGGTCCGGTGGTGACCGGGGCTGGTACCGAGGTGGCGGCCATGTCGAACTCCTTGTCAGTGGCGGGTGTCACTGACTTTGCCGCACCGGGGCACCCCGACCCATCCGGCTCATGCCCCATTACGCCTGGGGGTTATCCCTACCCCGCCCCCTAGCGGCAGCCCTGACAATCTCCACCGCAGGATGCAGGGAGGGCGCTCCGCCGCAGGTCAGACGTTCCCGGGCAGCCGCTCGACCGCTTCCTTGGCTTCCTTCAGCCCGGCGCCCGTCAGCTCGCGGTAGGCCTTGATCGCCTGGATCTTCTTCCCCTGCCGCACCAGCTCGTTGATCTCCCGCAGATCGGGGGCGTCCACCTCCTCGATGCCGAGGTGACGCAGGATCAACTCCTGACGGCGCTCCATGAGCCGGATCCTCCGCTCGACCCGGTCGACCTTCCGCTCGAGCGCGGAAATCAACATGCCGGCGCCGACGAGCGCGAACAACACCACTATGTAGGTCACGCCACAAGACCCTACCGAAGTGGGCAAAGGCCCCACCGGAGCCCCCACGGGAGTCCCCACCGGGAGTCCCCACCGAACCGGGACAGAGGCGCGCCCCGGTCGGGAAACCCGACCGGGGCGCTCTCGCAGGACGCCGGTGGCGAGACCGGTACGCCTGCGGGTAGGCCATGTGGGACTCGAACCCACAACCAATGGATTAAAAGTCCACTGCTCTAACCATTGAGCTAACGGCCCGTTGTTCCTCCCAGCATAGCCGGGCCGGGACCGGGGTCCGCGCCGCATCGCTGCCGGTCAGCCGTGGGAAGGGCCGGCGACGGTCGTGCGGCCCGCCGCGGCCGCGCCGCCAGCGCCCGCCTGCGCCCGCAGACGCCCGCCGGCGCCCGCCGGGCCGGATCCAGCCACCCCGACACAGAGAAACCGCAGGTCATCCGGGGACGACCTGCGGCTCTCACGGTGGGCCATGTCGGACTCGAACCGACAACCAATGGATTAAAAGTCCACTGCTCTGCCAATTGAGCTAATGGCCCGCAACCCGCAGCATAGCCCGGCGAGGGGCGCAGGTCCGAGTCTTATCGGCTGCGGATGATCTGCGCCCGGGCCGCGCCCGGACCGCACCCGGGATCAGTCGGTCCGCGTGTCGGCCCCGGGACCGGCTCCCTTGCCGGCTCCGGCCGCGGCCCCGTCGGCGGCCGGTTTGAGGAACCAGTGACGGGCGGAGACCAGCCACCAGGTGGCGGCGAAGCCCAGGACGACGAGGACGGCCACCGGCGCGTAGTTGAAGTTCTTCGCCGTGACGGGACTCACCTGCGGCAGCATGAACAGCACGGTGATCAGCGCGACCCACCCCAGCGCGAAGATCCCGATCGGCCGGCTCCAGCGCCCCAGGTGCCAGGGCCCGCGCTCGAAGGCGTCGCCCTTGCGCAGCCGCAGGAACGTCGGGATGACGTAGGCGATGTAGAGACCGATCACGGCGATCGACGTCACGGCCGCGTAGGCGGTGGGGTTGATCAGATACGGCAGGCCGAGCAGCATCGCGCCGAACGCGGCGAGCCAGACGGCGTTGGTGGGCGTCCGGGTGCGCTCGTTGATGCGGTGCCAGACCCGGGAGTACGGCAGGGCGCCGTCGCGCGAGAACGCGTAGATCATGCGGCTGTTCGCCGTGACGGACGCCATACCGCAGAAGAGCTGCGCGACGATCACGACGAGCAGCAGCGCCTTGCCGCCGGCCGCGCCGAGCCCGTCGATGAGGATCTGGGCGGGCGGGACGCCCGTGTCGCTGCCCAGGGCGCCGCTGTAGCTGTGGATGGAGAAGGTGAAGCCGAGCAGCAGCACGAAGCCGGCGACCCAGGACGTCCAGATGGACCGGACGATGCCCCGCGGTCCGGCGACGGACGCGTCATGGGTCTCCTCGGTCATGTGGGCCGAGGCGTCGTAGCCGGTGAAGGTGTACTGCGCCATCAGCAGCCCGATCAGCACCACGTAGAGGCTGCTGTTCCAGCCCGTGTTGTTGACGAACTCGGTGAAGACGAAGGACGCCGACTGGTGGCTGTCGGGGACGATCGCGAGCGCCCCGACGATGACGGCCACGCCGATCACGTGCCACCACACGCTGATGTCGTTCAGCAGGGCGACGATCCGCACCCCGAAGGTGTTGAGCACGCCGTGCAGGACGAGGATCCCGGCGAACAGGAGCATCGTGTGCCCGGGGGTGGCCGGCCAGTCGAACTGCAGCGTCAGATAGGCGTTGAGGAAGCTCGCCGCCCCGAAGTCGATGCCCGCGGTCACCGCGACCTGCCCCAGCACGTTGAACCAGCCGGTGAACCACGCCCAGGCGGCGGCACTGCGCTCGGGCGCCAGCGCCCGTGCCCAGTAGTACAGCCCGGCCGAGGTCGGATACGCGGAACAGACCTCCGCCATGGCCAGCCCGACCACGAGCGTCATCAGCCCGACGCCCACCCAGCCCCACATGATGACCGCCGGGCCACCGGTGTTCATGCCGAACATGTACAGCGTCAGACACCCGGACAGCACCGAGATGATCGTGAACGACACAGCGAAGTTCGAGAACGCCGACATCCGCCGCGCCAGCACCTGGGTGTAGCCGAGCTGGGCGAGGCGCTCCTCATCGGAACCTGCGCCGGGACCCTCGGGCGGATCCGCCTGATCCTTCTGGATTGTTGTCATGCCCCCAGCAATTCCCTTGCCGGGGGCATGACATGCACCGCGAATGTCACCGGTGTCACCGGAATTCCGTCCCCGGTCAGATCGCCGGGCGTCCCGAGCCAGGTGTACGCCTGCCAGCCGGTGCCGAGCTTCACCCCCGCCTTCAGGAAGCCGCCCTTGCCGTCGCTGCGGTCGGCGCCGGTCCGGGTGGCGACCACCGCTCCGCGCAGGTTCCTGACCACCGGGCTCCAGCCCGCCGACGGGCGGGACAGCTGCCAGGTGCCGTGCCAGGTGTTCACGGCCTCGTCGGTGGAGGCGGCGTCGGTGTCGCCGCCGGTCCTGGCGTCGATCGAGGTGAGCGGGGAACGCGGGATCGTCACGGGCTTGATGTGCACGCGCTGCGCGGCGTCCAGGTAAGCCACGTGGCCGCCGTACGCGTCGACCGTCCACGTCCGCTGCCGGTCGTCGCTGACGCCGTCGGCGATGGGCGCCAACTCCGTGGTCTTCGCCGTGCCGAGGTCGGTGAGGTAGAGCTTGCCCGCCGGGATGTCGCGCCGTACGACGAAGCCGTCCCCGAGCAGCGCCTCGCCCTGCGCGACGGCCACGTTCTTCCCGGCCGCCAGGTCCCGGACCCCGGCCTTGGCCGTGGGCTTCTCAACAGCGGTCCCACAGTGAAGAGAAGCAAAAGAAACGGGCCCGGACGATGCGAGTGCATCGTCCGGGCCCGTTCCGTCAGGCAGGTTCAGGCCTGGTCAGTTGGCCTTCCAGCGCGGCTTGCGGTCGATCGAGCCGGTGCCGGTCTGACCCGGGCGGCTGTCACGGCGCTCGAAGGTGCGGCCGGCCGGGCGCTCGTCGCGGCGGTCGCGGTTCACGGGGCGGTCGCCGGTGCGGAAGCCGCCGCCGGTGGCCGGACGCTCTTCGCGGCGGTCACGGTTGAAGGCCGGACGGTCGGCGCCGCCGGAGCGGAAGCCGCCACCGGTGGACGGACGGTCGTCACGACGCTCGAAGGAACGGCCGCCGGTGGGACGGTCGCCGGTCGGGCGGTCGCCGCCGGAGCGGAACCCGCCGGAGGACGGACGGTCGTCACGACGCTCGAACGAACGGCCACCGGAGGGGCGCTCGTCACGGCGGTCACGGTTGAAGCCACCCGAGGACGGGCGGTCGTCGCGGCGCTCGAAGGAACGGCCGCCGGTCGGACGGTCGCCGCCGGAGCGGAAGCCACCGGAGGACGGACGGTCATCACGACGCTCGAACGAACGGCCACCGGTCGGACGGTCGCCACCGGAGCGGAAGCCGCCCGAGGACGGACGGTCGTCACGACGCTCGAACGAACGGCCACCGGAGGGGCGCTCGTCACGGCGGTCGCGACCCTGGTAGCCACCGGAGCCCTGACGGTCGTCACGACGGCCGTAGTTGCCCCGGTCGTCACGGCGCTGCGGCTCGGGCTGGACCGGAATGGCCGCGATCCGGGCTGCCTCGGCAGCCGCGGCCTCGGCGATCTCCAGGGCCTTGGCGGCGACGGCCTCTTCCGGGTCCTCGCCGCGCTCGCGGGCGGAGCGCATGGTGAGGCGGTCGGCCTCCTCGCGCAGCTCGGTGGCCCGGCGCTGGAGCTTCTCCAGCTCGCGGGTCATCTCGGCGACCTCACGCTCGGCCTGGGCCGCGGCGTTCTGTACGGAGTCGGCCTGGACGTCGGTCATCGAGCGGGCGCCGGTGATCGTGGCGACCTCCTCGTCGAAGACGCCCGAGCCGCCGATGATGTGGCGCGAGGCGTCGACGCCCGCGTCCTCCATCAGACGGAAGATGGTCTTGCGCTGGTGCGGAAGCGCCAGCGACACGACCGTGCCGGACTCACCGGCGCGGGCGGTACGGCCCGAGCGGTGCAGGTAGTCCTTGTGGTCGGCGGCCGGGTCGACGTTCAGCACCAGGCCGATGCCGTCCACGTGGATACCGCGCGCGGCCACGTCGGTCGCGACGAGGACGTTGACGAGACCGCCCTTGAAGTCCTCCAGCACGCGGGTACGCGCGCCCTGGGTCATACCGCCGTGCAGCGCGTCGGCCTTGACGCCCGACTCGATGAGCTGCTCGGCGACGCGGTCGGCGCCCATCTGGGTGCGGACGAAGATGATCGTGCGGCCCTTGCGCGCCGCGATGGCGGCCGTGACCGGCGCCTTGTCCTTCGGCTTCACGACGAGCACGTGGTGGGTCATGGTGGTGACCGCGCCCTGCGCCGCGTCGACCTCGTGCGTGACCGGGTTCTTCAGGTAGCGCTTGACCAGCGAGTCGATCTCGTTCTCCAGGGTGGCGGAGAACAGCAGACGCTGGCCGCCGACCGGAACCTGGTCGAGGATCTCGGTGACCTCGGGCAGGAAGCCCATGTCGGCCATCTGGTCGGCCTCGTCGAGGACCGCGATCTGGATCTTGTCGAGCGAAGCGGCGCCACGGTTCATCAGGTCGCGCAGCCGGCCCGGGGTGGCGACGAGGATGTCGACACCGCGCTCCAGCGCGTAGATCTGGTTGGACATCGAGGTACCGCCGCAGACGACCTTCATCTTGAGGCCGAGAACGTCGCCGTACGGCTGCAGCGCGTCGGCGACCTGCATGGCGAGCTCACGGGTCGGCGTCAGGATGATGCCGCGCGGGCGCTTCTTCTCGGTGTGGCCACCGGCGAGCAGCGACAGCAGCGGGAGGCCGAAGGAGAGCGTCTTGCCGGAGCCGGTACGGCCACGGCCGAGGATGTCCTTGCCGGCCAGGGCGTCCGGGATGGTCGCGGCCTGGATCGGGAAGGGCTTGGTGACGCCGTTCTGCGCGAGCTTGCGGACGATGCCCTCGGCGAGCCCGAGCTCCCCGAAGGTGACGCCGGTGTATTCCTCTTCCTCGGCCTCTTCGGCCTCGGCGGAAACCTCTTCGGCGGAAACGTCTTCGGCGGAAGCGTCGTCACCGGCGACTGCGGCCTCGGCGGCCGTGTCGTCCTCGGTGACGGTGGTGTCGGTGGTGGTGTCGGCCTCGACGGCGTCGGTCTCGGTGGACTCGACGGCGGTGATCGCGGCCGTGGTGTCGATCGTGGTGTCGTCAGCCACGGAGTCGTCCATGGGCATGGCGGTACGGTCGGCGGTGTTAATGGGCATGCTAAAGCTGAACCTCTCGGAGACTCGGCACGCGCCAGCTCCGGGGTTCGCATACAACCGCCTCAATGCGGTCAGCAGCCTGGAGAAAAGGAACGCGCCACGCGGCGCTCTTCGGATTCGGCGCCGGGCATTAGGATCAAACGATCTACCAGCATACGCATCTCCGGGCCGATTGACCAATCGGCCCGGGAGCACGCTGCTAGGCCTCCTACTTTACACCGGATACGGCTGTTTCGCGGGGTCCGGAGGGTGATGCCGGTTACACCGGAAGCACCGATGGAGCCGGTTACGCCGCTGGGGCCGTCACGACGGGTGAGTCCGACGGCGAGGCCGGCGGCGTCGTGGGGGGCGCCGGGGCATCGGTGGTCGCCGAAACCGTGGCGGAAGGCGTCGGACTGGCCGCCGGCGTGGTGGGTGTGGCCCCGCCCGGCCCGGCGGACGGCTTGCCCGCACCCGGGGACGGCGCCGGCTTCACGGCCGCCGGGGCACCGCCCAGCGGCGGCACCCCGCTGACGGAGGCGGACGCGGACGGCGAACCGTTCGGCTTGGTCCGGTGCCCGCCCGGCGCCACCTTGGTGCCGTCCGGCAGCGTTCCGTCGGGCCCCGCGCCGACCCGCGCCGACGGCGAGACCCCCTGCGGCCGCGGATCGTCCCGCGAGTCCCCGGTGCTCATACAGCCGGCCGTCAGCAGGACGGCGGTGGCGGCCAGTAGGGCTCCGGCGGTCCGCGCGACGGCGCGGGATGAGGAAGGGGGCACGTGCATGCACCTCGGGGAGTCAGGACGCGGCGGGCAGGGTCTCTGGTGCCCAACGCCCGTGCCACCCCCCAGGACACGCCCGGCCCGTCACCTCACCCCGTCACCCCACCCCGTGGCCGAGCGCGGGCGGCCCGCCCGCCACGTCACCCATCACCGCCACCCGCCGCTCGTCGCCTCACCCGTAACCCAGCGCGTGCAGCCGCTCGTCGTCGATGCCGAAGTGGTGGGCGATCTCGTGAACGACCGTCACCTCGGTCTCCGCGACCACGTCCGCGCGGTTGTCGCACATCCGCAGCGTCGGCCCCCGGTAGATCGTGATCCGGTCCGGCAGGACTCCGGCGTACCACTCACCGCGCTCGGTCAGGGGTGTCCCCTCGTAGAGGCCGAGCAGGTCGGGGTCCTTGGGGTCGGGCTCGTCCTCGACGAATACGGCGACGTTGTCCATCAGCCGTGTCAGCTCGGCCGGAATCCGGTCGAGCGCTTCGCCGACCAGTTCCTCGAACTCCTCGCGCGTCATCTCCAGCACCCGCCCATTGTCGGTCATGGGCGGCGCTTTCCCCCGGCGTACGGCATCACTTCCGGGCACCCCCTCACCCCGCCCTTCACCCCGTCCCGCACCCGGGCCCGACCGCCCCCGCGACCGGCCGGTAAACCGTTTTGGCGATACCCGGCGGCATCCCATATGCTTCTCTCGTCCCCGACGGCGCCGACAAGCGCCCAAGGCGGGCCAATTAGCCCTCATCGTCTAGTGGCCCAGGACGCCGCCCTTTCAAGGCGGTAGCACGGGTTCGAATCCCGTTGGGGGTACGCTTTACCGTGTGTGAGACTCGTCTTACACATAGCTAGGTCCTGTGGAGCAGTTTGGAGTGCTCGCCACCCTGTCAAGGTGGAGGCCGCGGGTTCAAATCCCGTCAGGACCGCTGCGGCTGGGTAGCTCAGTTGGTACGAGCGACCGCCTGAAAAGCGGTAGGTCGCCGGTTCGACCCCGGCCCCAGCCACCGCACGACGAAGGCCCCGTCTCCGGACGGGGCCTTCGTCGTTCCCCCAACAGGGTCCGCCCGGCCGTTCCTCGCTGTCCGATGCGTCACACTCCCCCGACCCGGACCCCCGCCCCGCGCCCCCGTCGATCCCCCGTCGTTCAGGCCCGGATTCAACGACTTTTGGCGGATCTCCGGCCCCGGCCGCGCGCCGCCCCCGGTCCGGTACGGGTCGAGCCCCGCTCGCACCGCGGCGAAATGATTCGCGGACTCTTCCGGCCGGGTGAGATCCTGGGGCCGTATGTCTACGCAGCCTGCTTCCGCCTCCAGTGCCGCCGGCCAGCCCGGCCCCGCCACCCTCGCCGACCTGGGATCCCGTCTCTCCGCACTGTCGCTCCGCGACGAAGTGCGGCTCGGCCGCCGTCTTGAAGGCGCCCGCCGGATCCGCAAGACCGAAGCCCGCGCGACGGTGCTGGCGGAGATCGCCGGCCAGATCGAGCAGGGTGAGGCGCGTGTGGCACGCCGGCGCGCCGCCGTGCCGAAGATCAGCTACCCCGAACAGCTGCCGGTCAGCCAGAAGAAGGACGAGATCCTGGCGGCCGTCCGCGATCACCAGGTCGTGATCGTCGCGGGTGAGACGGGCTCGGGCAAGACCACCCAGATCCCCAAGATCTGTCTGGAACTGGGGCGCGGGGTGCGGGGCCTGATCGGCCATACCCAGCCCCGCCGGATCGCCGCCCGCACCGTCGCGGACCGGATCGCGGAGGAGCTGGACACCCCGCTCGGCGAGGCCGTCGGCTGGAAGGTCCGCTTCACCGACCAGGTCGGCGACCGCACCCTGGTCAAGCTGATGACCGACGGCATCATGCTCGCGGAGATCCAGACCGACCGCGAACTGCTGCAGTACGACACGATCATCATCGACGAGGCGCACGAGCGCAGCCTCAACATCGACTTCATCCTGGGCTACCTCGCCCAGCTGCTCCCGCGCCGCCCCGACCTCAAGGTGATCATCACCTCGGCCACCATCGACCCGGCGCGCTTCTCCCGGCACTTCGGGGACGCCCCGGTCGTCGAGGTGAGCGGGCGGACGTTCCCGGTGGAGGTCCGCTACCGGCCGCTGCTCGCCGAAGAGGGCGATGACGACGACCGCGACCAGGTCACCGCGATCTGCGACGCGGCCGAGGAGCTCCAGCGCGAGGGCCCAGGCGACATCCTGGTCTTCCTGTCCGGCGAACGGGAGATCCGCGACACCGCGGACGCCCTCAACAAGCTGAACCTGCGCTCCACCGAGGTGCTGCCGCTGTACGCCCGGCTCTCCTCGGCCGAGCAGCACCGGGTCTTCCAGAAGCACGCCGGCCGCCGCATCGTGCTGGCCACGAACGTCGCCGAGACGTCCCTGACCGTGCCCGGCATCCGGTACGTGATCGACCCGGGCAATGCCCGTATCTCCCGCTACAGCCACCGCACCAAGGTCCAGCGGCTGCCGATCGAGGCGATCTCGCAGGCCAGCGCCAACCAGCGCAAGGGCCGTTGCGGGCGTACCTCGGACGGCATCTGCGTACGGCTGTACTCCGAGGAGGACTTCGAGTCCCGCCCGGAGTTCACCGACGCGGAGATCCTGCGCACCAACCTGGCGTCCGTCATCCTGCAGATGACGGCGGCCGGGCTGGGCGACATCGCCAAGTTCCCCTTCATCGACCCGCCGGACAGCCGGCACATCAAGGACGGCGTCCAGCTCCTGGAGGAGCTCGGCGCGCTCGATCCGAAGGAGAAGGACCACCAGAAGCGGCTGACGCCGCTGGGCCGCAAGCTGGCCCAGCTGCCCGTCGACCCGCGGCTCGCCAGGATGGTGCTGGAGGCCGACCGCAACGGCTGTGTCCGTGAGGTCATGGTGATCGCGGCCGCGCTGTCGATCCAGGACCCGCGCGAGCGGCCCGCGGAGAAGAAGCAGCAGTCGGACGAGAAGCACCGCCGGTTCGCCGACGAGACCAGCGACTTCCTGGCGTATCTGAATCTGTGGCGCTATGTGCGCGAGCAGCAGAAGGAGCTGTCGTCCTCGGCCTTCCGCCGGATGTGCCGGTCGGAGTTCCTGAACTATCTGCGGATCCGCGAGTGGCAGGACATCTACAGCCAGCTGCGCTCGGTCGCCAAGACCATGGGCATCCAGCTGGAGGAGAAGGAGAGCGACGCCGCTCCCGACTCGCAGCGGCTGCACACCTCGCTGCTGGCGGGGCTGCTGTCGCACCTGGGGCTGAAGGACACCGACAAGAACGAGTACCTGGGCGCCCGCAGCGCCAAGTTCGCGATCTTCCCCGGCTCGGCGCTGTTCAAGAAGCCGCCGCGCTGGATCATGTCGGCCGAGCTGGTGGAGACCTCGCGGCTGTGGGCGCGGGTCAACGCGAAGATCGAACCGGAGTGGGTCGAGCCGCTCGCGCAGCATCTGGTGAAGCGCACCTACAGCGAGCCCCACTGGGAAAAAGATCAAGCCGCGGTGATGGCGTTCGAGCGGGTGACGCTGTACGGCGTGCCGATCGTCGCGCAGCGCAAGGTGAATTACGGACGGATCGACGCGGAGGTCTCCCGGGACCTGTTCATCCGCAACGCGCTGGTCGAGGGCGACTGGCGTACGCATCACCAGTTCTTCCAGGACAACCGCAAGCTGCTCGGTGAGGTCGAGGAGCTCGAACACCGGGCCCGCCGCCGGGACATCATGGTCGACGACGAGACGCTCTTCGACTTCTACGATCAGAAGCTGCCACAAGACGTCGTATCCGGCGCCCACTTCGACTCGTGGTGGAAGCAGAAGCGGCGGGACGAACCCGAACTGCTCAACTTCGAGCAGTCGATGCTGATCAACGAGGCGGCCCAGACCGTCACCAAGGACGACTACCCGGACTCCTGGCGCCAGGGCCGGCTCAAGTTCAAGGTGACGTACCAGTTCGAGCCGGGCGCGGACGCCGACGGCGTGACCGTCCACATCCCGCTCCAGGTCCTCAACCAGGTCGTCCCCGACGGCTTCGACTGGCAGATCCCGGGCCTGCGCGAAGAGGTCGTCACCGAACTGATCCGCTCCCTCCCCAAGCCGATCCGCCGGCACTACGTCCCCGCGCCGAACTACGCGAAGGCGTTCCTGGACCGGGTGGTGCCCGTCCAGGAGCCGCTGCCCGACACGCTCGCCCGCGAGCTGCAGCGGATGGTCGGCGTCCGGATGGACGTCGAGGACTTCGACCTCGGCAAGGTCCCCGACCACCTCAAGATCACCTTCCGGGTGACCGACGAGCGCGGCCGCAAGCTCGCCGAGGACAAGGACCTGGAGGCGCTCACGCTGCGGCTGAAGCCGAAGACGCGTGAGGTGATCTCCAAGGCCGCCGACGCCATCGGCATCGAGCAGCGCACCGGTCTGACGCAGTGGACCATCGGGAGCCTGCCGCGCACCTTCGAGACCCGGCGGGGCGGCCACCCCGTGAAGGCGTTCCCCGCGCTCGTCGACGAGGGCGCGAGCGTCGCCGTGCGGCTCTTCGACACCGAGGCCGAGCAGAGCGCGGCGATGTGGCGCGGCACCCGCCGGCTGATCCTGCTCAACATCCCCTCGAACCCGTCGAAGTTCGCCCAGGGCCAGCTGAACAACGAGGCCAAGCTGGCGCTCTCGCGCAATCCGCACGGCAGCATCCAGGCGCTCTTCGACGACTGTGTGACCGCCGCCGCCGACAAGCTGATCGCCGACCACGGCGGGCCGGCCTGGGACGAGGAATCGTTCCGCAAGCTCTTCGACAAGGTGCGCACCGACCTGGTCGACGTGACCGTGAAGACGGTGGCCCGGGTCCAGCAGGTGCTGGCCGCCTGGCAGGCCTGTGAGCGCCGTCTGAAGGCCACCACGAGCCTGGTGCTGGTCGCCAACCTCACGGACGTCAGGGAGCAGCTGGCGGCCCTCGTGCCGGCCGGCTTCGTCACGGCCACCGGGCTGCGGCGGCTGCCGGACCTCATGCGGTACCTGGTGGCGGTCGACCGCCGGCTGCAGCAGATGCCCACCAACGTCCAGCGGGACACCATGCGCATGGAGAAGGTCCTGGAGATCCAGCGCGAGTACGCGGAGCTGCTGGCGTCCCGGCCGGCCGGGCGCCCGGTTCCGGACAAGGTTCGGGACATTCGCTGGCTGATCGAGGAACTGCGGGTGAGTTACTTCGCGCACGCGCTGGGCACCTCGCAGCCGGTCTCCGACAAGCGGATCTTCAAGGTGCTGGACGAGGCCTGGGGCTGACGGCCCCGGGCGCGGGGGCCGGCGCGGGCCGGTCCCGGGGGCGGTCGCCGGGGGCCGTGGCCCGGTCCGCGGCCCTGCCGCCGAACGGGTTCGACCCCACCCCCTGACCTGCTGTACAGTCTCTCTCGCAGCGCAGGAAGGTTCAGCGCCGCAAAGCCTGGTCCTGTGGAGCAGCTTGGAGTGCTCGCCACCCTGTCAAGGTGGAGGCCGCGGGTTCAAATCCCGTCAGGACCGCATCATCGAAAGGCCCGGATCCCTTGTGGATCCGGGCCTTTCGCGTTGCCACCGGTCCGCGTCGCTCCCCGTTCCCCCCTGCGGCCGGTGCTGTGCGCCGTCTTGACGGGTCCCGGCGGCCGCCGGTACGTCTTCGGTATGACGCCGACTCCCAGGCACGAGACGAGGGCGCTGCTGCGCGCCCACCTGGCGGCCGCTTCAGGGAGCAGGCACCTCACCCGACACTGCGTCACCTGCCACCGCCTGTTGCGACTTGCGCTCCTGAAGCCCGATTCCCCATTACCGCAAGGATCTGAGCAGCCACAAGACCCGTGCGTGTGACGGGCGTCACTCAAAGATTTCCAAGACGTGGGGAACTCGACCCCCTTCTGGGGGGTGTCAATTTAATATGTGCAATTGCACCTGTGCCCGATCTGCCCGCGATGCGCAGCGGTCGGCGGCGACAGGTCCGCGCAAGATGCCCACAAGACTGCACAGCGGACCCCACAGAGGCGCTCGTACGGCCGGCCGCACCGGGCGGCGCAACTGCCCCCGAAAGCCCCGCAACGTCCCGCAACGCCCCCTCGGCACCCCCCGTGGCGCCCCTCAAGGGCCCCTGGGAGCACAAAAAAGATCGCATCGGACCCGGCGGAGTCCGATGCGACCTTCTGTGTCCGTGTGGCGTCCCCGATGGGGGCAGGGAGCCCGTGGAGCGGTGGAGCAGGTGACTTATGGGGTGGGGGCCCCATAAGACGGCCCTAAAGGGCATGTAAGGGCTAGTCAGGCCTCGCTGCGCTGCTGCGGAATGCCCGCCAGAAGTGCGCGGACCTCCGCCTCGCGGTAGCGGCGGTGCCCGCCGAGCGTGCGGATGGACGTGAGCTTCCCAGCCTTGGCCCACCGTGTGACCGTCTTCGGGTCCACGCGGAACATCGTGGCGACCTCAGCGGGGGTCAGCAGCGGCTCGGCATCAGGGGTGCGAGCGGTCATGAGCGGCCTCCTCGAGAGAACCGAACCAGCGCGGTTCTTCCTCTAAATTCTGCACCTTGACCCGTGTTGCCCGAAATGGCGGACGCGGGCCGAGTCGGTAATAGGACGAACGGCTTGTCCTCGGCACTACAACTACACCATCCGTCCAGCCTCGTCGGCCAAACCGATGGAATTGCCCTCTCAGGGGTTCAAGCTCTACGGAAGCCGATGGACCATGCCATAACGGACAGTCACTCCGGAGTGACGATCAGTCACAGCTGGATCACCAGCCCCATCCCCACCCTCAAGATATGCAATACCGGACAATCCGCCCATTGCTGGACGGAACAAGCTCTTCCATGACTCGTTGTCCCATATTGGCACGACCGGTAGGGATGTCCGCAAGAGTCCAGTTACGTGCTCTCCGTCACGCTTGAGCCAATGGCCCGGATCGGGACCAACGTCCCCGGCCCTCCGGCGGCGTGTCGGCAGCCGCCGGCGCGCTGTCGGCGTCAGCTCGCGAACTGCAGCTCGCGGATGGTCCGCCAGCGCTCGGTGAGCCGCTCGTACGCCTCGGAGGCGGCCGCTCCCGACCCGTCCTTGAGCGCGGCGAGACCCTCGGCCACATCGGCGGCCGACCGGTCCTCCGCGAGATCCGCCTCGGGGATCGCGTGCACCAGGCCGCCGTAGTCCAGTTCGACCATGGAGCGCGGGTGGAACTCCTCCAGCCAGCGGCCCACGTCGATCAGGCCGTCGATCAGCGGGCCCTCCTCCAGCGCGTCCTTGAGCACCCGCAGCCCGCGCGCCACCCGGCGGCGGGCCTGCACCATCGGCGTCCGGTACCGCATCAGCGGCTCCTTGGACTCGCCGAGCCCGGCCGGCTCGTACTCGCGCTCGTCATCGCCGAACAGGGCGAACCAGCGGACCGGTACGTGCCAGGTCGCGGAGCGGATCCACGGCCGGGCGTCCGGGTTGCGCTCCCGCCACGCCTCGTGGTCCGCCTCCGCCTGGGCGCGCACCACGGCGGGCAGCACCGCGTCCAGCACGATCTCCGGAAGCTGGTCGGCGAGGGCGTCCAGCGCCAGCCAGCCGCGCAGCCGGGTACGCCAGGGGCAGATGTGCGTCACGCCGTTGACGACGGCCACGAAGGCGTCGCGGCTCTCGTGCACCGGGACCGCCACCGGCGGGACGGGCAGCAGGTCGGCCAGCGACTGCCGCAGTTCGTCCTGTGCGGTCCGCACCTCGCCCGCGGCCGCATACCGGTACCAGTGGGTGCGTTCGGGCTCGGGGAACGCCGCCAGCGGCTCGTAGACCCGCAGATAGGCCGCGTACGGGACCAGCACCGATGACAAGCCCACACCTGCTCCCTCGTGACCGGCTCTCACCCGAATCGTCCCACGCTCCGGCCCGCGGTGGGGGTGATCCACAGCACTGTGCCCGTCCGGGCGGCCGACGCCGGGCGCGGGGTCCTCCGGAGTGTCGTTCCGCACGGCTCCGGAACGCCCTCGTCCACTTTTTTCCGCGCTCCTTCCGCGCTCCTTCCGCGTTCGTTCAGACTGCCTTCCGGCGGCCGCGGCCCGCTACGGCGCGGCCCGGGGCGGTGCTCGGGAGGACGTACCGTGCGCAGCGGAGGCCGTCGGCGCTCACCCGGTCGGGCCCTACGGCCGTACGGGCCGCCTGCGGGCAATACGCTTGCGCCAACCGGCCCTCCCCACCCGCACGGAGGGCAACCTCTGGACTGCAGGAGTCACCACCGTGACCGACGTTCTTCAGACTTCCAGCGTCGTCTCCAAACTGTTCCGGTCGGAACAGGGCGGACACGAGCAAGTCGTCTTCTGCCAGGACCGTGCCAGCGGCCTCAAGGCCGTCATCGCGCTCCACTCCACCGCCCTGGGCCCGGCCCTCGGCGGTACCCGCTTCTACGACTACGCGACCGACGAAGAGGCCGCGCTCGACGCCCTCAACCTCTCCCGCGGCATGTCGTACAAGAACGCTCTGGCCGGCCTCGACCACGGTGGCGGCAAGGCCGTGATCATCGGTGATCCGGAAGCGATCAAGAGCGAAGAACTCCTGCTCGCCTATGGCCGTTTCGTGGCCTCGCTCGGCGGCCGCTACGTCACCGCCTGCGATGTCGGCACCTACGTGGCCGACATGGACGTCGTCGCCCGCGAGAACCGCTGGACGACCGGCCGCTCCCCCGAGAACGGCGGCGCGGGCGACTCGTCCGTGCTGACCGCCTTCGGCGTCTTCCAGGGCATGCGCGCCGCCGCCCGCAGCCAGTGGGGCGAGCCCACGCTGCGCGGCCGCCGGGTCGGCATCGCCGGCGTCGGCAAGGTCGGCCACCACC
Source organism: Streptomyces sp. RKAG293 (assembly GCF_023701745.1). NCBI lineage: Bacteria > Bacillati > Actinomycetota > Actinomycetes > Kitasatosporales > Streptomycetaceae > Streptomyces > Streptomyces sp. RKAG293. Next base: position 4,368,959 of record NZ_JAJOZB010000001.1, read on the forward strand.
TGGTGGAGCACCTGATCGAGGACGGTGCCGAGGTCGTGATCACCGACGTCCGCGCCGACGCCGTCGACCGGATCCGCGCCCGCCACCCGCAGATCAGCGCCGTCTCCGACGCCGATGTCCTGATCCGGACCCCGCTCGACGTCTACGCGCCCTGCGCGCTCGGCGGCGCGCTGAACGACGAGACCGTGCCGGCCCTCACCGCCACCATCGTGTGCGGCGCGGCCAACAACCAGCTCGCCCACCCGGGCGTCGAGAAGGACCTCGCCGACCGCGGGATCCTCTACGCGCCCGACTACGTGGTGAACGCCGGTGGCGTGATCCAGGTCGCGGATGAGCTGCACGGCTTCGACTTCGACCGGGCCAAAACCAAGGCGACGAAGATTTTCGACACCACCGCCGCCATTTTCGACCGCGCACGGACCGACGGCATTCCGCCGGCCGCCGCCGCGGACCGGCTGGCCGAGCAGCGCATCGCCGACCGGACCGCGGCCGCCGACTGGCTGCGTCCCGAGGCAGGCTGATTTCAGCCACTTACCCGCCGGTCACCCGCCGCTCACCTGCTGTGCGGCGGGCGGTCGCCTGTCCGAGGGCAGGCGACCGCCCGCCGATCTCCCCCCGGCACGGCCCGGTGGGCCACCCCCTGACGCGGTGGGTGACCGAACGCACGACGCGATAGCAAGTTCGCGCTAGAACCGGGTAAAATCACGGCTGACCAGCCAGGACAGGGCCCACTTCGGCTCCCGCTCCGACGCGCGTCGTGCGGGCGACGTACCGTGCGGCTCCGGAAGCAGGTACCGTTGAGGGCCTACGGACCGGTCTCTCCCCGGAGAGACCGCTCCGATTCATGAACGCGTGTCAAGACTCGGGGCCATCGAGCCCCGCCGTTGAGGGGGTCGAGCCATGGGGCGCGGCCGGGCCAAGGCCAAGCAGACGAAGGTCGCCCGCCAGCTGAAGTACAACAGCGGCGGTACAGATCTGACACGTCTGGCCGACGAGCTGGGCGCATCGTCACCACTTCCGGTACTTCCGCCGGAGCCTGTTGTGGACGATGACGACGAGAACGACGACGACGATCCGTACGCACAGTACGCGAGTCGTTACAACGATGATGACGACGACGAGGACTCCGAGCCCTCGCCGCAACGTCGTCACTCTTGACGCTGCACTTCTACAGACCCGGTCCGGGGCCCGCCCCGGACCGGGTTTCGTCATGGCCCAGGGCGCCTAGGGCCTGTCCGGTGGACAGACCCCCGGCACCCGGACCTGGCTACTTCGCGTAGTCGCCGGTCAGGGTCACGGCTTCGGCGTGGTCACCGCGTTCGACGACCTCGCCACTCACCCATGCCTCCACACCGCGGTCTGCGAGGGTGGCGAGCGCCACATCCACCGAGTCCTGCGGCACGACGGCGATCATGCCGACGCCCATGTTCAGCGTCTTCTCGAGCTCCAGCCGCTCCACCCCGCCGAGCTCACCGACGGTGGTGAAGACCGGGTCCGGCCGCCAGGTCGAACGGTCGACGGTGGCGTGCAGGTGGTCCGGGATCACGCGGCCCAGGTTGTTGGCCAGACCGCCGCCGGTGATGTGCGAGAACGCGTGCACCGGGGCGAGCCGGGTGAGCGCCAGGCAGTCCAGCGAGTAGATCTTGGTCGGTTCCAGCAGCTCCTCGCCGAGGGTCCGGCCGAACTCCGGAACGTCCCGGTCCAGCTCCCAGCCGGCCCGGTCGAAGAAGACGTGGCGCACCAGCGAATACCCGTTGGAGTGAAGTCCCGACGACTCGATCGCGATCACCGCGTCACCCGAACGGATACGATCCGCGCCCAGCACCTCGGCGGCCTCGACCACACCGGTGCCGGCGCCCGCGACGTCGAAGTCGTCCGGGCCCAGCAGGCCCGGGTGCTCGGCGGTCTCGCCGCCGACCAGCGCGCAGCCGGCCAGGACACAGCCCTCGGCGATGCCCTTGACGATCGCCGCGACCCGCTCAGGGAAGACCTTGCCGACACAGATGTAGTCGGTCATGAAGAGCGGCTCGGCGCCGCACACGACCAGGTCGTCCACGACCATGCCGACCAGGTCGTGGCCGATCGTGTCGTAGACGCCCATCCTGCGGGCGATGTCGACCTTCGTGCCGACGCCGTCCGTGGCGGAGGCCAGCAGCGGCCGCTCGTAGCGCTTGAGTGCGGAGGCGTCGAAGAGGCCGGCGAACCCGCCGAGGCCGCCCACGACCTCGGGCCGGGTGGCCTTCCTGACCCACTTCTTCATCAGGTCCACGGCGCGGTCGCCCGCTTCGATGTCCACGCCGGCGGAGGCGTAGCTGGCGCCGGTATTCTCAGGCATGGCTGGGAACTTTCACGTCGTCGAGTAGATGCGGTGCGATCACCGGGGCGGCGATCAGAGGAGCCGGATTCACGGTCACCGGCTCCCGGGATGGAGCGTCACGGCAGTAGTCCGAGCTTGCCCGATTACGGACGGCGCAGCGCGTCGGCGGCGTCCGCGCCACCGGCCAGCTCGGTCTCCAGGAGCTGCTTGCCGAGCAGCTCCGGGTCGGGCAGATCCATCGGGTAGACCCCGTCGAAGCAGGCCCGGCACAGGTTCGGCTTGGCGATCGTCGTCGCCTCGACCATCGCGTCCAGCGAGATGTACGCGAGCGAGTCCGCGCCCAGCGACTTGCCGATCTCCTCGACGGACATGCCGTTGGCGATCAGTTCGGCGCGGGTCGCGAAGTCGATGCCGAAGAAGCACGGCCACTTGACCGGCGGCGACGAGATCCGGATGTGGACCTCGGCGGCCCCCGCCTCACGGAGCATCCGCACCAGCGCGCGCTGGGTGTTGCCGCGGACGATCGAGTCGTCCACGACGATCAGCCGCTTGCCGCGGATGACGTCCTTGAGCGGGTTCAGCTTGAGCCGGATACCCAGCTGCCGGATGGTCTGCGACGGCTGGATGAACGTCCGGCCGACGTACGAGTTCTTGACCAGGCCGGTGCCGTACGGGATCCCGCTCGCCTCGGCGTAGCCGACCGCGGCCGGCGTGCCGGACTCCGGAGTCGGTATCACCAGATCGGCTTCGACGGGGGCCTCGGCGGCGAGCTTGCGGCCCATCTCCACCCGGGACAGATAGACGTTCCGGCCCGCGATGTCGGTGTCCGGGCGCGCCAGGTACACGTACTCGAAGATGCAGCCCTTGGGCTTGGCCTCCGCGAAACGGGTGGTCCGCAGACCGTTCTCGTCGATCGCGATCAGCTCGCCGGGCTCGATCTCCCGGACGAAGCTGGCGCCGCAGATGTCGAGGGCGGCGGACTCCGAGGCGACGACCCAGCCGCGCTCCAGCCGGCCGAGCACCAGCGGGCGGATGCCCTGCGGGTCACGCGCCGCGTACAGCGTGTGCTCGTCCATGAAGACCAGGCTGAAAGCACCCTTGACCAGAGGCAGCACCTTGGAGGCGGCGAACTCGACGGAGAGCGGCTTGCCGTCCTCGTCGACCTGTCCGGCCAGCAGCGCTGTCACCAGATCGGTGTCGTTGGTGGCGGCCACCCGCGTGGCCCGGCCATTGCCCTGGGGCAGGTCGGCGACCATCTCGGCGAGCTCCGCCGTGTTGACCAGGTTGCCGTTGTGACCGAGCGCGATCGACCCGTTGGCGGTGGCGCGGAAAGTGGGCTGGGCGTTCTCCCACACCGAGGCACCGGTGGTCGAGTAGCGGGCGTGACCGACGGCGATATGGCCGGTCAGAGAGCCGAGAGAGGTCTCGTCGAAGACCTGGGAAACAAGCCCCATGTCCTTGAAGACGAGGATCTGGGAGCCATTGCTCACAGCGATGCCCGCGGACTCCTGTCCGCGGTGCTGCAGGGCGTACAGACCGAAATAGGTGAGCTTGGAGACCTCTTCGCCGGGGGCCCAGACACCAAAGACGCCGCAAGCGTCCTGGGGGCCCTTCTCGCCGGGGAGCAGGTCGTGGTTGAGTCGTCCATCACCACGAGGCACACAGCGAGTCTAAGGCAGATCCGACCCGCGTCCGAACGGGCGAAGGACCGTGAACCCCGCGATCACGGGTGTGACCACGGGTGTCTCACCGCAGGTGAGGCGAGGATCACGTGCTTTACGGGCCCCGGGCGGACACCCTGTGAGCACCCCACTACGGGGTGGTGGGGACGGGGGTCCTGCGGACCCGCTCAGCCGGGCGCCGGGGGGTGGCTCAGCCGAGGGCCGGGAGACCGGTGGGGTGGCTCAGCCGAGGACCGGGAGATAGGGACCGAGATCGGCCCGCTCTCCGCTCGCCGAGACGGCGGCGGCGTCGAGCGCGGTCTTCCAGTCGGTCCGGCCGGTGGCCAGCCGGATCCAGGTCAGGGGATCGGTCTCGACGACGTTCGGCGGCGTGCCCCGGGTGTGCCGGGGCCCCGCCACGCACTGGACGGCCGCATACGGCGGAATGCGGACCTCGACCGAGTTCCCCGGCGCCTTGACCGCCAGCGCGTCGGCCAGCAGCCGGGTGACGGCCGCGACGGCCTGCCGGTCGTGCGCCACCTCCACACCGGTGGCGCGCGCCAGATCGTCCCCGTGCACCACCAGCTCCACGAGCCGGGTCACGGTCATGTCCAGCGCCCGCATCGCCCCGAACACATGCGGAACGATCCGGTCCGCCCGTACCGCCTCGTCCAGGAACGGCTCGATCCGCTCGGCCGCCGCGTCGAGCGCTTCCCTGACATCGGTGATGCCGGCGGCGGTCTCCCGGGTCGACGCGTCCAGCTTGTCCGCGATGGCGGCGGTGGACACCGCCCACACCGACAGCCCGGTGACCGGAGGCACCGGATCCGGCGCGGGCTCGCCGAGCAGCACCCCGACGGCGTCGATCTGCCGCACGATATGCGCCACCAGCAGCCGCACATCCCACCCGGGCAACCCGGAGGGCCTGGTCAACTGCTCGTCCGTGAGCGATCGCACCGCCACCCGCACCGCCCCCACCTGCGCGACGAGCGCGGCACGCGTCCTGGCAGGGTCATAACTACGGGCACGGCGACCGGCTGACGTCATACACGGAGGGTATGCGCGCGCTCGGCGACCGAGAACTCAGTTTTTGACGGGGCTGGTCCAGTCGAGCAGCGGCTCGGTGTCGAGATCGATGCCGATGGGCTCCGGCAGGCTGACGTTCTTCCCGAACACGACGGTGTGGCGCTCCTGGTAGACACCCTCGACCGGCTCGCTGTACACCGTGACCTCACGGCTGTCGCGATCGATCAACAGGCTCCCTGTGCCTGGATCGTCACGCTCGGTTTCTGAGCCTATAGGGATCCGAAATCGAGCGTAGCCACCCTGGGGGATATTCGCCCTGACCTGAGCCGACTCGGGCGCGGGGCACACCCCCCGCGCCCGCCAGCTCAGTTCTCAGCCCTGACGGGGGCGCTCGAAGGTCAGCAGCAGACCCTCGACGGCGCCGGGGCCGATGCGGCCCTTGACGTCGGCCGCGGTGATCGACTTCAGCGCCCAGCCGTCACCGGCGTGCTTGTTGAGCGTCTTCTCCAACTTGTCGCCGTCCAGCGCGTCACCGATCAGCGATTCACGGAACGAAACAACCTTGTACTCGAACATGGCCCAGCCCCTCGTGCGTACGTACGGAATCCGTCCGCCGCCACCCAACCACGCCCCTGCGGGGTTACGGGGCGGCGGGGGCGGATCCGTCGGCCTTGATGGCGTCGAGGAAGGCCGCGAAGCGCGCGGGGGTGGTGCGGAGGACGACGGCGGGGGCGTCGCTCTCCCGGAGGAGGATCGCGCCGCCGGGGGCGGCGGCCAGCTCGACGCAGTTCTCGCCGCCGGAATCGCTGAACGAGGACTTCTGCCACTGAAGCTGAGACATGTTCGCCGCTCCTAGAGTGCGTAGGCGACGTGCTGGATCAGACCCAGCGAGTCTTTCACCAAGTGGCTTTCCGGCACCGCGCCGGGGTCGATTGGAGCCAGGGCCGCAGCAGCCAACCGTACGAACGTGTCGGCGTAGCTCTCGACGACTGTGTCGCCCCCGAGGAAGACGGTGCGTTCAGCCGGGGTATCGGCCACAACCGTTTCCAGTCCGGGCGCTTGTCCGTGCAAGAGGGAGAAGGAGGTGCTGAAGCTTCTGACCGCCCCGACGTCGAACGGGAGGATCTGCAGCGTCACATTCGGCAGACGTGCGGCCTCGATCAACCGCATCAGCTGCTCGCGCATGACATCTGGGCCACCGACGGCAATCCTCAGCGCCGCCTCATGGATCACAGCATGCAGTGGAAGCGCGTCATCGCCGATCAGTAGGTGCTGCCGCTCCAGCCGAAACCGCACCGCCGGTTCGATGTCCGGTCGTTGTGCGCTGCCGAGAATGGCCCGCATGTACCCCTCGGTCTGCAAGAGACCAGGGATGAACAGCGTCTCGTAGCTACAGGCTCGCTTGGCTCCCGCCTCAAGCTCCGCCAGGTCCAGGGCGATTGGCGATACCAACTTGCGGTGCTCGGTCCACCAGCCCTTGCCGGAATCCTCCGCCATGTCGACGAGCGCCGCGACGTAGGGCTCATCCGTGCATCCGTACGCCTCGCACAGCGCGCGGAGCCGCGAAGTGACGATGGAGGTCCGGCCGGCCTCGATGTGGCTGAGGTGGGCCGACCCCATCCCGATCACCTCGCCAGCCTCTTTCGTGACCATGCCGGACCGCTCACGGAGCTTGCGTAGTTCAGCACCCAGCCGACGCTGCCGCTCAGTGATGCTGGTGCGCAGTCCCAATGGGGCTCCTTCGAAGAAGTTCGCTCACAGTCTGCACCCGGCCGGTGACCCGGTCCATCACCTTCGACGATTGGGTTGCAATGCTGAACCCAGTTCCCCTACCGTCTGTGATGTCGCCATCACAGGGCGCACGCTCGCAGCAAGACGGCAGCGCATCGCTACTCCCATGCCTTGGGCATGGGAGGGGCGACAGGCCACCGCGTGGGGGCGTTTCCCAGAGCCGTTCGGAGAGCCGCATGAACGCGAAGGACGAACCCCCTCGAACCCCGCCCGGTGAGGGCGCGGGCACGGGCACCGACGACGAGTGGGACTACTCGCTCCAGATCCCGCACGACCTGCGCGGCGCCGGCATCGCGCGCTGCACGCTCAGAGCGGTGCTCAACGCGTACGGGCTCGCGCCGATGATCGAGGTGGCACAGCTCGTCGCGGCCGAACTCGTCGCGAACGCGCTGGAGCACTCCAGCGGGCCGGTCAGTCTGCGACTGCACTGGCGGGAGAGCAACTTGCGGCTCGGGGTCTGGGACACGAGTCCCGAGAAGCCGGAGTTCCTGACCGTCACGGACGAGGCGGAACACGGGCGCGGCATGTGGCTGGTCACCGGGCTCGCGGCGGCGTGGGGGTGCCACCTGCTCGGGGAGGAGCCCTTCGGGCTCGCGGGGAAGCTCGTGTGGGCGGACATCGCGGCGGAGTCCGCTGCCGCGTAACCGGAACGGGCGGGCGGTGGCTACCGCTCTGACCCCAGCCCTCACCGAACCCGAACTGCACCGCTCGAACCCCAGTCACCGCCGCGCCACGAAGAACCGCCGGAGAAATACGATTGCCATCGCCGGCAGGCCCGCCGATACCGCCCCTTCGTTTTCCCCACCACACAAACCAAGCCGCGCCGTCCGGATCCCAACCGGTGGTTCGTGGCCCCGCTTCAGGCTCCGGAGTGCTTTTCGTTCGGGCGAAGGTCGCCGAAGATCGTGCGGCGAGCTGAGGGTGACCGGTACAACCGTGGAGTCCGCAGCCCTTCACGGGAGGCGACGATTTTCCCCGCTCCGACGATTCCGGCTGGCGTACCGTGGCTGGTGCGACCCGAGGAGACGACCATGAGTACGCAGCCCGAGCACCCTGGCGGAGAGCTGATCCCCAGGCCCGAGCGGACCCCTGACGCTCTACGCGTCGCCCTCGCCCGGATCGCACCGCACCGGCTGGAGGAGATGGAGCGCCAGAAGAACGAAGCGTTCTCCATGGCTGCCCAGCACGACGCGCTCGGCCCTATTCGGATGTGGCTGCTGATCTGGTCGGGCGAGGTCGAGATCGAGCGTCGCCCGGACCTCTCCGAACGGCGGCGCAACGCCGAGCGAGCGGCTCAGACGCTCCCCAGAGAAGATCCCGCCTGGCGTGCGGCCATGGACGACATCGTCGCCCTGACCGAAGAGGCACGCGCGGCAGTGGCCGGATGAATTGGTCCTGGGAGTACGACCCGAACGAAGAACACGTCATCGGTGGGGCACCGGCCGCCCTGGTTGCCGCCGTGGAAAAGCGTGCCGACGAACTGGCCCTTGCGGCAGAGGCTCTCTACCTTGACGGCACAACCCACCAAGACGCCTCCCCCAAGGGCGAGAACGTCCTGGTGCCTGGAGGCATGTTTCTGTGCCAGATCATTCCCCGGCACGAACGCGTCTACATCATGCAGATCACCTGCTGGTAGTGCGACTGGAGACCCAGCGGGCTCGGCGATACGGCGGTGGCCGTCGGATCGCCCCGCACCCCACCCGCAGGGCACCTCCGGCCGCAACAGCAACCCACCCCGTCAAGGGGAGCGCAGCGGACCGCCTCGCTGGCAGGTGCGCAGCGCCGCAGAAGAGCACTCCGTATCGCCCTGCCCTCAGCCTCTACCGGACCCCCAGCAGGTCCCCGCTCCTGCCTGCTCCCGGGGCCAGCCCCGCCTCGGCGAACCACTCCCTCCCCAGCAGCAGTCCGAAAATCGGGACCGGTAGGCGGATCAGCAGGCGGAACAGCGCCGACGAGCGGCCCTTGCCCTCTGCCACCTGGGAGCGGTGGGCGGCCAACGCGGCGCGCTTCTGGGCCGCGTAGGGGCGGACGTTGATGCGGTGGGTGATGGCTGATCGGGGGGTGTACGAGGTGCGTATGGCCTCCGGGTCGTAGCGGACCGGGGTGCGGAGGAAGCGCAGCGTACGGAACAGCCGGTGGGTGGGCTCGCGTGGCCGCGTCGCCTCCAGCACGCGGGTGCCCGTCAATCGGGCGGCCCGCGCGCCCACTTCGTGGACTCGCACGTGGTCCCGGTGTCCGTAGCCGCCCTGGGCGTCGTAGCTGAGCAGGACGTCGACGCGCTCCTCACGCAGCAGGTCAGCGAGGAGTGACGCGGCCTCGTCGAGGTCCGCGCGGGCGAACCGCACGCGGTCCGGCGGGTCGGGGAAGAAGAGCGGGCCGTGGCCGCTGTCGGCGTAGCCGAGGTGCACCACGCGGGCGACGCCCAGGATCGCGGCGCTCGCCCGTAGTTCGTCCAGGCGCAGGGTGCCGTCCGGGCCGGTCGCGTCGCCCATGATGCCGTCGCAGGCGACGGCCACGACCACCCGGTGACCCTCCGCGGCCAGCCGCGCCAGCGTGCCGCCGGTGAGCAGCACCTCGTCGTCCGGATGGGCGTGGAACGCCAGAATCGTCGTCATCCCGGTCATCCTGGCAGAGCGCCGGCAGGCGCTGGCAGGCCCTGACAGGCATGCGAACGGCCCGGTCGCGGCTCCTCGGAGGAGGAGCCGCGACCGGGCCGGGACGTGAACTCAGGCCAGCAGAGCCGGGATCGTCGCCTCGTGCGCCTGCTTCAGCTCGCTCAGCGGGATCGTGAACTGGTCCTGGATCTCGATCGTTTCGCCGTCCACGACACCGATGCGCGCGGCCGGGAGGCCCCGCGCGCCGCACATGTCGTTGAAGCGGAGCTCCTCGCTGCGCGGGACGGCGACGACCGCGCGGCCGGCCGACTCGCTGAAGAGGAAGACGAACGGGTCGAGGTCGTCCGGGACGACGATCCGGGCGCCCTTGCCGCCGCGCAGGCAGGACTCGGTGACGGCCTGGATGAGGCCGCCGTCCGAGAGGTCGTGCGCGGCGTCGATCATGCCGTCGCGGGAGCCGGCGATGAGGATCTCGCCGAGCAGCCGCTCGCGCTCCAGGTCCACCGCGGGCGGCAGGCCGCCGAGGTGGCTGTGGACGACCTCGGACCAGGCGGAGCCGCCCAGTTCTTCCTTGGTGTCACCGAGGAGGTAGAGGAGCTGGCCCTCTTCCGCGAACGCCATCGGCGTACGGCGGTTGACGTCGTCGATGACGCCGAGCACCGCGACCACCGGGGTCGGGTGGATGGCGACGTCGCCGGTCTGGTTGTAGAGCGAGACGTTGCCGCCGGTGACCGGGGTGCCCAGGATCAGACAGCCGTCGGCCAGACCGCGGGTGGCCTCGGCGAACTGCCACATGACGTCCGGGTCCTCGGGGGAGCCGAAGTTGAGGCAGTCCGAGATGGCGAGCGGCTTGGCGCCGGTGGCGGCGACGTTGCGGTACGCCTCCGCCAGGGCGAGCTGCGCGCCGGTGTACGGGTCGAGCTTGGCGAAGCGGCCGTTGCCGTCGGTGGCGATGGCGACGCCGAGGTTGGTGTCCTCGTCGATGCGGACCATGCCCGAGTCCTCGGGGTGCGACAGCACCGTGTTGCCCTGCACGAACCGGTCGTACTGGTCCGTGATCCAGGACTTCGACGCCTGGTTCGGCGACGAGACGAGGGCCAGCACCTGGCGGCGCAGTTCATCACCGCTCGCCGGGCGGGGCAGCTTGTTCGCGTCGTCGGCCTGGAGGGCGTCCTGCCAGGACGGGCGGGCGTACGGGCGGTCGTAGACCGGGCCTTCGTGGGCGACGGTGCGCGGCGGGACGTCGACGATCTGCTCGCCGTGCCAGTAGATCTCCAGCCGCTCGCCGTCGGTGACCTCACCGATGACGGTGGCGATGACGTCCCACTTCTCGCAGATCTCCAGGAAGCGCGCGACCTTGCCGGGCTCGACGATCGCGCACATGCGCTCCTGGGACTCGCTCATGAGGATTTCCTCGGGCGAGAGGGAGGAGTCGCGCAGGTGCACGGTGTCGAGCTCGACGCGCATGCCGCCGGAGCCGGCCGAGGCCAGCTCGGAGGTGGCGCAGGACAGGCCCGCGCCGCCGAGGTCCTGGATGCCGTCGACGAGGTCGGCCTTGAAGATCTCCAGGGTGCACTCGATGAGGAGCTTCTCCTGGAACGGGTCGCCGACCTGGACCGCGGGGCGCTTGCTGGGCTTCGCGTCGTCGAAGGTCTCCGAGGCGAGGACCGAGACGCCGCCGATGCCGTCGCCGCCGGTGCGGGCACCGTAGAGGATGACCTTGTTGCCGGCGCCCGACGCCTTGGCGAGGTGGATGTCCTCGTGCCGCATGACGCCGACGCAGAGCGCGTTGACGAGCGGGTTGCCCTGGTAGCAGGCGTCGAAGACGACCTCGCCGCCGATGTTCGGCAGGCCCAGACAGTTGCCGTAGCTGCCGATGCCGGACACGACGCCGGGCAGCACGCGCTTGGTGTCGGGGTGGTCCGCGGCACCGAAGCGCAGCGGGTCCATGACCGCGACCGGCCGGGCACCCATCGCGAGGATGTCGCGGACGATGCCGCCGATGCCGGTGGCCGCGCCCTGGTGGGGCTCGATGTACGAGGGGTGGTTGTGCGACTCGACCTTGAAGGTGACCGCGTAGCCCTGGCCGACGTCGACGACGCCGGCGTTCTCGCCGATGCCGACGAGCATGGCGTCGTTCTCGGGGACCTTCTCGCCGAACTGCTTCAGGTGGACCTTGCTGCTCTTGTACGAGCAGTGCTCGGACCACATGACGGAGTACATCGCGAGCTCGGCGCCGGTCGGACGGCGGCCGAGGATCTCGCGGATGCGCGCGTACTCGTCGGGCTTGAGGCCGAGTTCGGCCCAGGGCTGGTCGGCCTCGGGGGTCTTTTCGGCGTTCGTGACGGTGTCGAGGGTCATGCGGTGACCAGCTTCTTCAGGATCGAGGTGAAGAATCCCAGACCGTCGGTGCGACCGGTGCCGATCAGCGGCTCGACGGCGTGCTCGGGGTGCGGCATCAGGCCGACGACGTTTCCCGCGGCGTTGGAGATGCCGGCGATGTCGCGCAGCGAGCCGTTGGGATTGACGTCGAGGTAGCGGAAGACCACGCGGCCCTCGGCTTCCAGTTCGTCCAGGGTCCGCTCGTCGGCCACATAGCGGCCGTCGATGTTCTTCAGCGGGATGGAGATCTCCTGGCCGGCCGAGTAGTCGGCGGTCCAGGCGGTGTCCGCGTTCTCCACCCGCAGCTTCTGGTCGCGGCAGATGAAGTGCAGGTGGTTGTTGCGGAGCATCGCGCCGGGCAGCAGGTGCGACTCGGTCAGCACCTGGAAGCCGTTGCAGATGCCGAGGACCGGAAGGCCGTCCCTGGCGCCCGCGATGACCGACTCCATGACGGGGGAGAAGCGCGAGATCGCGCCGGCCCGCAGGTAGTCGCCGTAGGAGAAGCCGCCCGGCAGGACGACCGCGTCGACCTGGTGGAGGTCCTTGTCGCGGTGCCACAGCGGCACCGGCTCGGCACCGGCGACGCGGATCGCGCGCTGGGTGTCGCGGTCGTCGAGCGTTCCGGGGAAGGTGACGACGCCGACGCGTGCGGTCACGACTCCACCTTCACGGAGAAGTCCTCGATGACGGTGTTGGCAAGGAAGGTTTCGGCCATCTCCCGGATACGGGCGAGGGCGGCGTCGTCGACCGGCCCCTCGACCTCGAGTTCAAAGCGCTTTCCCTGGCGGACGTCCGCGATCCCTTCGAACCCGAGACGCGGCAGTGCGCGGTGCACCGCCTGGCCCTGGGGGTCGAGGATCTCCGGCTTGAGCATGACGTCGACTACGACGCGTGCCACTGGCACTCCCGGTGTTGTGGTGGTGCGTGAAGTGACTTCAGCGTACCCGTCGCAAAAATCTACGCGGGTAGATATCCTGTTCTCCGACGGTTGACGCTCATCACGTTTAAGTATCGGCCGTGCGATTCTCTAGGGGATGCGTTTCAAGAAACGTAGGGTCCCGATTGCGACGGGACACGCGGAGGAATAATCCTCCGGCTTCCCGACGTAATGCATGGCATCGTACAAATGAAAACTTATTGTCCCCGACTTGTCGGCTTCATCGCATCGACCCAGCTCAGCCGCAGATCTGCCGTAGATCAGCGGTAGCACGGAGGCCGGCAGAAGCCGATTCCGCACGAAAGGACCGACACCCATGGCGCAGCGCGTAGTGGTCAGCCTCTCCGACGATCTCGACGGCGGCGAGGCAGCGGAGACGATCGTTTTCGGGATCGACGGAAAGTCCTTCGAGATCGACCTGTCGGCGGTCAATGCCGACAAGCTGCGGAGCGCGCTGTCGCCGTATGTCGGCGCCGGCCGGAAGCACGCCCGCTCGGGAAAGGTCTACAAGCGCACGGCCGTCGCGCCCGACCCGGCCGCGGTGCGCGCGTGGGCCCGGTCCAACGGCTTCGACGTGCCGCCGCGCGGCCGCATCCCGAAGAAGGTCTACGAGGCGTTCAACGAAGCGAGTTGAGCCGGCGGCCGTCCGTCCGTGATCTTGCGCCCTACCGACTGGACAGGCACCCCCTGTGTTCCGCTAGTGTTTGGAGCACGCCGAGGGCAGGGTCGAAAGACCAGGTCGTCGATAGTCACGCGGGTGTAGCTCAGTAGTAGAGCGCCCCCCTTCCAGGGGGGAGGCGCAGTGTGCGATCCCTGTCACCCGCTCTGACTGTTCTGACCGGTCCAATGGATCGGGTAGAGTAGTCCTGCGCAACAGCGCGGTGCGGACGTAGCTCAGTTGGTAGAGCGCAACCTTGCCAAGGTTGAGGTCGCCAGTTCGAACCTGGTCGTCCGCTCAGTTCAATGAAGTCCCCGGTCGGATCTCCGACCGGGGACTTCGTTGTTTCCGCCTTCTTCGCACCGGCGACACGGGCGCTTCACGCCCCCTTCATGACATTCGTCATCAATGCCGATGACAGCGCGCACTGACCGTACGTCCCGGCCGGCGGAACGCTGGATATATGGACACGTACAGCGGGGACACCCACGAGAAGGTGATCGATGTCGCCGGATTGCGCCGCCGATATGACGGTCAATTCGAGGCGGTACGCGGAGTGACGTTCACGGTGGCGCGCGGTGAGCTCTTCGCGCTGCTGGGGACCAACGGGGCGGGCAAGACCTCCACCGTCGAGGTGCTGGAGGGGCTGGCCAGACCGAGCGGCGGGCAGGTCAGGGTGCTGGGGCACGATCCCTACCGGGAGCGGGCGCTGGTGCGGCCGCGGATGGGCGTAATGCTCCAGGAGGGCGGGTTTCCCTCCGATCTGACGGTGGCCGAAACCGCCCGCATGTGGGCCGGCTGCACCAGCGGGGCCCGGCCGGTCGGCGAGGCGCTGGAGATGGTCGGCCTCGGCACCCGCCACAAGGTGCGCGTCAAACAGCTGTCGGGCGGTGAACGGCGGCGTCTGGACCTGTCGATGGCGCTGCTCGGCCGCCCCGAAGTGCTCTTCCTGGACGAGCCGACCACCGGGCTCGACGCGGAGGGCCGCCACGAGACCCAGCAACTGGTGCGCGAGCTGCGGGACCAGGGCACGACCGTCCTGCTCACCACGCACTACCTGGAGGAGGCCGAGGGCCTCGCCGACCGGCTGGCGATCATGCGCGACGGACAGATCGTCACGACCGGCACCCCCGCCGAGGTGACGGCGGCCCGGCCCGCCCGGATCCACTTCACCCTGCCGGAGGGCGTGACGCCGGACCGGCTGCCGCTGTCCGTCCCGTCAGCCGCCGACGGACGCCGGATCGAGGTGCGGACCGACCGGCTGCAGGAGGACCTGCTGGAACTGCTGACGTGGGCGCGCGACAGGGACGTACGGCTCCTCGGACTCGACGCGCGGCACGCATCGCTGGAAGAGGCGTTCATGGACATCGCGAAGGGGGACGCCCGATGAACACGGGGACGAGCACCGGGACAAGTACGGGAACGAGCACGGGGACGAGTACGGGGACGCCGGAGGGAACGGCCACGGTGCCCGCGGCGGGCGCGCGGACCGGGAGCCGTACGCGGCTGCTGGCGCTCGGCCGGGCCGAGCTCACCCTGCTGTGGCGCAACCGCACGGCGATGTACACCGCGGTGCTGCTGCCGATCGGCATGGTCTGGGCGCTGCGTTTCGTGGTCGCCACCGACGACCTCAAGGAGGCAGGGCTGACCCGCAACGCCCAGACGATGAGCGGCGGCATCGGCGTCATCCTGCTCCTCGTCGTCTACTACAACCTGGTGACCGCGTATGTGGCGCGGCGCGAGGAGCTGGTGCTCAAGCGGCTGCGGACCGGGGAACCGTCCGACCTGGAGATCCTGGCCGGGACGGCGCTCCCGGCGGCGGCCGTGGCGCTCGCGCAGTGCACGGCGCTGGTCGTGGCGGGGGCGGCGCTGCTGGACCTGCCGGCTCCCCGGCGGCCGGAACTGCTGGTCGCGGGCGTGCTGTTGGGGGTGCTGCTGCTGGCCGCGCTGGCCGCGGTCTCGACCGTCTTCACCCGGAGCGTGGAGGTGGCGCAGCTGACCACCATGCCGCTGCTGATGGTGTCGCTCATGGGGTCCGGGCTGTTCGTGCCGGTGGAGCTGCTGCCCGACCGGGTCGCCGACCTGTGCCGGTTCCTGCCCGTCACCCCCGTCACCGACCTCGTGCGGTTCGGCTGGCTGGGCGGCGCCGGGGCGGGCGAGATCCTGCGCACGCTGGGGCTCGCGGTGGCCTGGACCGCGCTCGCGGTGTTTGCTGTACGCCGGTGGTTCCGCTGGGAACCCCGTCGCTGACCGGACCCAGGAGGACGACCGTGCCGAAGGGGATGAGCGTGCCGAAGCTGACGGGATGGTGGGAGCGGCGCAGCGACCCGGCCCGCTTCGAGCTGTACACGCGCTGGTCGCTCTACTCCTTCGCGCTGATCGAGGTGTTCCTGGTCCTCGGCGCGGTCCAGCGCTCCGACAGCCCGACCGGTGCGCGCGTCGTCCTGTGGGCGCTGCTGGGGCAGGCCGTGCTGTGCGCGGTGCTGGTGTCCCGGGTGCTGGACTGGGCGCTGGGCCGGCGCGAGCGGCCGACCCGGCTGCTCGCCGCCGTCGGCGCCACGACGGCTCTCGCGGTGCTGGTCGTCGTGGTCCTGCGGGCCCGCGGCACCCTGCTCCCCGGGGGCGAAGCGGTCCAGATCGTCTCCGGCTTCACCGCCTTCGCGATCGGCCCCGCCGTGCTGAACATCCGCCGACCGCGCTGGATCCTGCTGCTCGTGGTGGGTACGGCCGCGCTGGTGGCGGCGTGCTCCGCGGCGGCGGGACTGCCGGGGGGCGAGACGGCCGGCTACGCCGTCGCGGTGGCGGCCGGGGGCGCCGCCATGGCGTTCACCTACCGCGGCTCCGCCTGGATCCTGGTCGTCGTGTGGGAGCTGGACCGGGCGCGGGAGGCCCAGTCGCGGCTGGCGGTCGCGGAGGAGCGGCTGCGGTTCGGACGGGATCTGCACGATGTGATGGGACGCAATCTCTCGGTGATCGCGCTCAAGAGCGAACTCGCCGTCCAACTCGCCCAGCGGGGGCGGCCCGAGGCCGTCGACCAGATGGTGGAGGTGCAGCGCATCGCGCGGGAGTCGCAGCGCGAGGTGCGCGAGGTCGTCCGCGGCTACCGGTCGGCGGACCTCCAGGTGGAGCTGGCGGGCGCGCTGTCGGTACTGCGGGCCGCGGGCGTCGACTGCCGGGCCGAGGGCGACGACGGGGCGACGCTGTCGCCCGCCGTCCAGTCCGTGATCGCCTGGGTGGTCCGCGAGGGCACCACCAACGTGCTGCGGCACGGGGACGCCCGCAGCTGCGTCATCCGGCTGCTGGTCGAGCCGGCCGGCTCGGCCGTACTGACCATGGAGAACGACGGGGCGGCGGCCGTCCCCGCCGCGGCCGCTCCGGCGGCGCCCGGGACCGGGCTGACCGGGCTGCGCGAGCGCGTCGGCGCACTGGGCGGCACGCTGACCGCGGAGCCGGGCGCGGGCGGGGTCTTCCGGCTGACGGCGTGCGTGCCGCTGCAACGCCGGGAAGCGCCCTCCGGCGCCGCCGTCGGTTCACAGAACAGGGAAGGCGCCGCATGACGCATCCGATCGGTACCGGTGAGGCCGGCGAGGCGCGCGTGCGTGTTCTGCTCGCCGACGACGAGCACCTCATCCGCGGCGCGCTCGCCGCGCTGCTGTCCTACGAGGACGACATCCTCGTCGTCGCCGAGGCCGCCTCCGGCCCCGAGGCGCTCGCGATGGCGCGGGCCCACCGGCCGGATGTCGCGGTCCTGGATCTGGAGATGCCGGGCGCCGACGGTGTGGCGGTCGCCACATCCCTGCGGGCCGAGCTGCCCGGTTGCCGGACCATGATCGTGACCGGTCACGGCCGTCCGGGGCACCTGAAGCGGGCCCTCACGGCGGGCGTCAGGGGCTTCGTTCCCAAGACCGTCTCGGCGCAGCGGCTGGCCGAGATCATCCGCACCGTGCACGCCGGAGGCCGTTACGTGGACCCGGAGTTGGCGGCCGACGCGATCAGCGCCGGGGACTCCCCGCTGACCGTCCGCGAGGCGGAAGTCCTCGATCTGGCGGCTGCCGGCGCGCCCATCGCGGAGATCGCCCGGAGGGCCGCGCTGTCCCAGGGAACGGTGCGCAACTACCTCTCCTCGGCCGCCACGAAACTGTCCGCGGAGAACCGTCATGAGGCCGCGCGCATCGCACGGGAGCGTGGTTGGGTATAGTGGCTCTCGCGCAATGCACACAGCACGCGTGACGCGGACGTAGCTCAGTTGGTAGAGCGCAACCTTGCCAAGGTTGAGGTCGCCAGTTCGAACCTGGTCGTCCGCTCAGCAGAACGAAGGCCCCGGTGGATTTCTCCACCGGGGCCTTCGTCGTACGTGGATTTCGTCGTACGCGGCCTTCGTCGTACGGGGTTGCCCGGGTGCCCGGCCGCGGGGTGCGCGGCCGGGTGCCCTTCGTGGCGAGCTAGGACCAGGTCGTGCCGGTGAGGCGCTCGTAGGCCTCGATGTACTTGGCGCGGGACTGCTCGATGATGTCGGCGGGCAGCGGCGGCGGGGGCAGTTCGCTGTTCTTGTCCCAGCCGGAGGCGGGGGACGTCAGCCAGTCGCGGATGAACTGCTTGTCGAAGGACGGCTGGGTCCGGCCGGGCTTCCACTGGTCGGCCGGCCAGAAGCGCGAGGAGTCCGGGGTGAGCACCTCGTCGCCGATGACGAGCTCGTCACCGTCGAAGCCGAACTCGAACTTGGTGTCCGCCAGGATGATGCCGCGGTCCCGGGCGACATCGCGGGCCCGGCCGTAGACCGCGAGGGTCGTCTGGCGCAGCAGCGCCGCGGTCTCGGCGCCGACCTGACGGGCCGCCTCCTCGTAGGAGACGTTCTCGTCGTGCTCACCGACCTCGGCCTTGGTGGCGGGCGTGAAGATCGGCGCGGGCAGCTCCGAGCCGTCGACGAGGCCCTCGGGCAGCGCGAGGCCGCAGACCGTGCGGTGTTCGTCGTACTCGACGAGGCCGGATCCTGCGAGGTAGCCGCGGGCCACGCACTCGACCGGGATCATCCGCAGCGACTTGCAGACCATGGTGCGGCCGGCCCAGTCGGCGGGGGCGCCGGCCGGGACGTCGGTGGAGATGACGTGGTTGGGCACCAGGTCGGCGAGCTGGTCGAACCACCACAGCGACAGCTGGGTGAGGATCCGGCCCTTGTCGGGAACCTCGGTGGGCACCACCCAGTCGTACACGGACGTACGGTCGCTGGCCACCATCACCAGTTCACCGGCCGCGTTCTGGTACAGGTCGCGGACCTTACCGGTGTGCAGGTGCACCAGTCCCGGCACCTGGACGGGTACGGGTTTCTCAACGAATCCGGACATGGGTCCTCCCCACTCGGCGGCTCAGCTCCCGATTCTCCCGCACGAGGGAGGGTGCGACCCGACGGGGTCCTGCCGACCGGGCCGGCCGGAACCCATCGGAACCTAATCGTGCTTGCAGATCCGGTCCAGGAGATTGGCCGTGGCGCGCTGGATCCGGGGGTCCACATAGTGCGGACGGTCCAGCGCCGGGGACCAGGCGAAGGTGCCGGAGGCGAAGACATAGGCGCCGCTCGGCGCCCGGTACAGCGAGGTCTCCTGATGGCGGCGGCGGCCGTCGGCGTCCTCGTACGGCGAGTGCGCGAGCAGGATCCGGTCGGTGGACTCGGGCAGCGCGGTGCGCGGGAAGTAGCGGTCCGCCTCACCCGCGACCAGGCCCTCGATCTCGTCCCCCTCGGCCGCGCCGGTCGCCTCCCACAGCCAGTGGTCGGCGTTGCGGACGACGAGCGGGGCGGGTTCGGGGACGCGGCCGGCGTACTGCACGCCCAGCAGCAGCTGTTCCGGCTCGCCCAGGTCCCGCCACAGGGCGCTGCGGCCGCGGGCGTCGCCGCGGCGCTTGCGGCAGGTCAGCAGCCGGTCGGGCTCGCCGGCCGGGGAGGGGCCCAGTTCGACCTGCCAGTACATGGAGTTGGCGGAGAGGAACACCAGCGAGGTGCCGCCGTCCCTGGCGGCCTCGGCGGCGCGGCGCATCGGGACCGACCAGTACTCGTCGTGCCCGGGGAAGACCAGGCCGCGGTACCGGGACGGGTCGACGCGGCCGGCGTGCAGATCGCGGGCGTCCGCGTAGGCCAGGTCGTAGCCGTACCGCTCGGCCCAGCGGATGAAGTCGTAGGCGTGGCCGACGTGCAGCGGCAGGCCCGCGCCCGCGTAGGGGCGGTCGAAGGAGACCGTGGCGGGCGCCTCCTCCTCACCGAGCAGCCGGCCTTCGGGGTCCCACGCGTGATAGAGGCTGGCGCCGGTCCTGCCGTCCTCCGGGTACAGGTTGTACGCCTGCCAGGTGACGTCGGGCATCAGCAGCAGCAGATCCGCGTCGAGCGCCGGGGCGTGCGGCGGCTCCTTGGTCGGGTACCGGCGCGGGGTCGGCGGGCGCTCGTCACGGACGGTGAACGGGATATGGCTGCGGTACCCGTCGGCGGTGGTGAGCACCGCCACATACGCGCCGGTCTTCCAGTACCCCGGCACCTGCAGCCGCCAGGACTGCCACCAGTGATGACAGGAGACGGTGCGGCCGGCGGCGAGCGGGGCCGACTGGACGATGCCGGAGAGCCGCGGGCTGGCCGTCATGTGGCACGCGCCGTCACCGCCGTAGTGGCCGATGCGGTAGATGTCGACGGTGAACTGCTGGGGCGGGTCCACGGTCACCCGGAAGTCGATGGCGGCGCCCGGGGCGACCGCGCCGGCCGACGCGAAGCCCTTGACCTGGCAGCGCACGTCATCGGCGGTGCGCGGGCCCGGTACGTGCGGGCGGGCCGGTGCCTCGCCGCGGCTCACCGAAAGGTCGACGTACCAGGGGACCACGTTCCCCTCGTCGTCCAGATACTGCTCGGCACCGCGCAGCCACGGCAACGGGCCCTGTCCGAACGGGTCGGTCACCCCATGCGCGAGCGCTCCCGACTGCCAGCGCCGGATCTGCTCCGTCCCCACGGGTGCCCCCCTTCTTCGTCACGCCCCCGGGCCGAGTCCGATGTCCCACGCGTCCGCACCCAGCACATCACATAACGCACTCTCCTGGTTACTGTTCGTGGCGAATAATCGGAACAGTTTCGCTCCGAGTGGGGCAGAAACTGTCATCCGGCGAGTGCGGCGTGGCCCCTGTGTCAGACGAGGCGGACGGGCTTCTCCAGCCGGACGCCGACCGCGGTGAGCCAGGAGCGCAGCGGCGCCGCGTCACCGTTCTCCACGAGGCGCAGCACCGGCCACGCGAGGTCGGCCCGGCGGGAGCCGTTGACGAGCAGGGCCGGTCCGTCCAGCCAGTCGAGACCGGCCGCCGCGCCCGCGGTGTCGACGGCGGCGCAGCAGACCATCGCGGTGACGTGTTCGGTGAGCAGCTCGCGGCCGGTGCGGGGCGGGAGCAGTTGGTAGACCGGGGCGAGGGAGGTACCCGTGGCGGGGCCGCGGTTGGCGTCGCGGGCCGCTTCCTCACGGGCGACATGGCCGGTGATCCGGGCCGCCAGCTCCTCGCTGCCGCCCCGGGAGAGCCGGTCGATCACCCGGGCGATGGTGGCCCGGCCGGGCTCGTCGGGAAGGTCCACCGAGCCGGCCACGGCCGCCTGGCGGGCGGCCTGGCCGCCCATCAGCAGCCCGGCGCCGGCGCGGCTCTCCGCGGTGTGCTCGGCGGTCTGCACGGTGATGACCGCGGGGCGGTCGCGCTCGGGGCGCGGTACGGCGCTGCCCGGCTCGTCCAGCACCCTGATCAGCAGGGCGGCCTCGGAACGCCATATGCGGTCCACGACCTCCTCGGGGTACGAGTCCCAGTCGACCGGCGACCAGTCGGGGCCGTGGCCCTCGGGGCCGCCGTGGAAGAGCCGGGCGGCCAGCAGGGAGGCCGCCTCGTCGACCGTGCCGGGCTCTTCGAGCAGGTCACAGGCGGGGCGCTCGCCCAGCCGGGACTCGAAGCCCTCGGCCAGCCGGTCGCGGCGGGACAGATCGGTGAGCGCGGCCACCACTCCGGCGTCGAGCCGGGACGGCCAGCGGCCCATCCGCCAGGCGGGCAGCGCGACCCGCGTCAGCAGCCGGTCCCAGCCCGCGTAGGCGAGGCCGACCTGCTCCTGGGCGACGATCCGCAGCCCGTAGTCCACCGCCTGGGCGCGCTCCGAGGCGGACGCGGCCACCCCGCGCTCCATCTCGGCGGCATGCGCCCGGCAGCCGCGCAGCAGCAGCCGCGCGACCCAGCCGAGGAAGGCGTACGCGGGCCGCAGGAGACCGCGGGAACGCGCCGAGGCGACGCCGGCGGCGGCGTCCAGACCCCGGATGAAGCGGCGGGCCGCGGCTATGTCCGGGTCGGCGGACGGTCCGGTGCCGGCCACGACGGGGGCGAGCAGGGCGCGCAGCTCGGCGACCCGCATCCACCACATGAAGGGCGAGCCGATCACCAGCACCGGCGCGGCCGGCTCCCGGCGGCGGCCCCAGCGGCCCGCGCCCGCTCCGTCCGGGCGGCGGTCCTCCAGCCAGCTGTCGCAGTCCGGAGTGAGCTCTATCGAGGAAGGTGTGGGGACCTGGAGGCGGACCGCGAGGTCATGGACCATCCGGTACAGGTCGGGGGCCGACGATTCGGCGACCGGGACCGTCGGGCTGACCGCGGGGCGGGCCCGGACGACGACGGCGGCGACGGCGCCCGCGAGCACCAGCACCACCAGCGCTCCGCCGACCACCGACCAGCGCAGCGCGTCCCAGCTGTCGCCGATCCGTCCGGTGGCGCCGCCCACGAGCAGGACGACGGCGGCAGCGGCGGGCAGCAGCGCCACCGCGAGCGCGGTACTGCGGATCCGCAGCACCGCGAGCGCACGGGAGCGTGCGACTCCCTCACCTGTTTCTCCGGCCATCGGGCGGCTCACCCCCGTCTCACTGTCAGGACCGCCGTCGGCGGCTTACCCCCACTGTCGCACCGCCCACGGACATCGCAATGTCTGTACGGCTAGTTGCCGCACAGCACCACGCCGTCCGGCAGTGCGCTTCCGGGGCACAGTAGTTGGGGACCGCTGCCACGTCAGCCGGATGGAGAAGCCATCACTCCTTGGGGTGGCTTTGGGCAAAGCCACCCCAAGGGCTGATTCAGGACTGGCCGGTTCCCGCCGCCTTGGCCGCGATGTCGGTCCGGTGGTGCGAGCCGTCGAGCCCCACCCGGGCGACCGCGCGGTACGCCCGTTCCCGGGCTTTGGCCAGGTCGGAGCCGGTGGCGGTGACGGACAGCACCCGGCCGCCCGCGCTCACCACCCGGCCCTCGTCGTCGATCCTGGTGCCGGCGTGCAGCACATACGCGTGCTCGTCCTGCTCCACGACGTCCGCCAGACCGGTGATCGGGTCACCGGTGCGCGGGGTGTCCGGATAGTTGTACGAGGCGATGACGACGGTCACGGCCGCGCCCTCGCTCCAGCGCAGCGGCTCCACCTCGGAGAGGCGGCCCGTCGCGGCGGCCCGCAGCAGACCGGCCAGCGGGGTCTTGAGGCGCGCGAGGACGACCTGGGTCTCGGGGTCGCCGAAGCGCGCGTTGAACTCGATCACGCGCACCCCGCGCGAGGTCATCGCCAGCCCCGCGTAGAGCAGCCCGGCGAACGGGGTGCCGCGGCGGCGCAGCTCGTCCACGGTGGGCTGCAGGACGGTCCGCTCGACCTCGTCGACCAGCTTGGGGTCGGCCCACGGGAGCGGGGAGTACGCGCCCATGCCGCCGGTGTTGGGGCCCTCGTCGGCGTCCAGCGCGCGCTTGAAGTCCTGGGCGGGCTGCAGCGGGACGACCGTCACACCGTCGGTGACGGCGAACAGCGAGACCTCGGGGCCGTCGAGGAACTCCTCGATGACGACGCGGTCGCAGGCCAGCGCGTGCGCGCGGGCGGTGGCGAGGTCATCGGTGACGACGACGCCCTTGCCCGCGGCCAGACCGTCGTCCTTGACGACGTACGGGGCGCCGAAGGCGTCCAGCGCCACGTCGATCTGCTCGGCGGTGGTGCAGACGTACGAGCGGGCGGTGGGCACCCCCGCGCCGGCCATGACCTCCTTGGCGAACGCCTTGGAGCCTTCCAGCTGAGCGGCTTCCGCGGACGGGCCGAAGCAGTCGATACCGCGGGCCCGGACCGCGTCGGCGACGCCCGCCACCAGCGGGGCCTCCGGACCGACGATCACGAAGTCCGCGCCGATCGATACGGCGAGGTCGGCGACGGCGGCGCCGTCGAGGGCGTCGACCGGGTGCAGCTCGGCGACCTCCGCGATCCCGGCGTTGCCGGGGGCGCAGTGCAGCGAGGTGACATCGGGGTCGAGGGACAGTGAGCGGCACAGGGCGTGTTCGCGGGCGCCGCCGCCGATGACAAGGACCTTCACGTGCCCAAGGGTAGTGGCCCCGTGCGGAGCCCCGTGCCGCGCGTGGCGGCTCACTCTTTCGAGTGGGACGGATGTTCGGCCCATACCTGACCACGCGGCCTTTAAGGGATGAAATCCAAAAATCCTTCCCCCATGGTCAGCCGTTCGGCGGTAAGAAGGGAGCTTCGTCGTGTCGGAAGACGAGCGCCGGAATGCGAGGGAGCGCGCAGTGAGCCAGCCGGACATGTATCCCGAGGAGGCTCCCCGGGAGGAGCCCGTTCAACGGGCTCTGCATAGCCAGGAGGACCTGCGGGCACTGCCTTTTCCGCTCGGCGACTGGGGCGAGCCCGCCGAACGCCTGGAGGAGCTCTACCGCTGGGCCGAGTCCGGGGCGCTGAACACCACCGACTGGTACCTCGCCGACCGCGTCTGGAAGCGGCACGGGGCGCGCGGGCTGCGGCTGGCCACCGCGTTCTTCGGGACCGTGGGCGCGGGGCTGCCGCTGATCGAGCTGACCGGGACCGCGGCAGGCGCCGCGCGCTGGGGTTACGTGGCGCTGCTCCTCGCCGCGGCCTGTTTCGGGATCGACCGCTGCTTCGGGCTGACGTCCGGCTGGATGCGGGACGTCGCCACCGCGCAGGCGGTGCAGCGGCGGCTGGAGGCGCTGCGCTTCGACTGGGCGTCGGAGAGCGTCCGGGAGGTGCTGGGCCCCACCGAGGGCACGGCGGCCGAGGCGGCCGAACGCTGTCTGGCGGTGCTGCGCCGGTTCTGCGAGGACGTCTCCGACCTGGTCAGGATGGAGACGGCGGACTGGATGACGGAGTTCGGGACGCGCACCGCCCCGCTGCGCGCGCAGGCCACGGTGCCGTGGGCCGCGCGCACCGAGGGCGTGCCCGCCGGCCGCTTCCCGATGGCACCCGGCGGCCGTCCGAACATGCCGCGCCAGCGGCCCCCGGAGGGCCCGGCCCGCTGAGCGGCCAGCGGCCCTTCCGTCAGCTGAGGGACGCCTCGGCCGGAGCCCACCTCAGCTGAAGACCACCATCGAGCCCTGCGCCAGCGAGCGGGTCGCCGCCGCGTGCAGGCCGAGCCAGACGTGCCGTTCGCGGGCGAACGGGCTGGGATCGTACGACGGCGGGGCGGCCGGCTCCTCCAGTCCGGTGGGCCGGTCCGGCGGGGCCGGGGCCTGCGGCGGGTTCGCCGCGTCGATGCCGATCGCCGCCGCGACGGACGCGAGATCGCGCAGCAGGCCATGACTCGAACCCAGCGGGCCGCCGCCTTCGAGGAGTTCGTCGTTGACGACCGGGTGCGGGAAGTCCAGCGGCACGTACGCGCCCGCGTGGTCGTAGTGCCAGACGAGGTGCGACTGCTGTGCGGTCGCCTCGAACATCTCCAGCAACTGCTCGTAGTCGCCGCCGAGCGCGTCGACCGGGGTGACCTCCAGGCCCTGCAGGTTCAACAGGAAGGCCCGGCGCAGGAAATGCAGGGCGTCGTAGTCGAAGCCGGCGACCGGGCCGACGTCACCGGACAGCCCCGGCATGTAGGTGTGGACGGGCACCGGCGGCAGGCCCGCGTCGTTCAAGGCCTTGTCGTAGCGGGCCAGTTCCTCGGAGAAAGGGTTTTCCGGGCTGTGGCAGAGCACGTCCACGAGGGGAACCAGCCACAAGTCGCAGGCCACAGGCGCTCCAAGTCGTCTATGCGATCGTCGGGCCAGCGTAGTGCGAGGCGCGGTCGGCGTCAGGAGGTGGAACCCTTCCGGCTCTCCCGAAGGGTCGTTCGCGCGGTCGCCCGCTGTCGCTATCGCGGGGCCAGCTTCGCCATCAGGGCGAGGGCGTGCTCGTTGTAGTCGGCGACGATACGGCGTGCCGCGGGCAGATCGCGGTCCCGGACGGCGTCGACGAGTTCGACGTGGTCCGACCAGCAGACGCCCGCGAGCATCGGGTGGGCGCGCAGATACGGGATCGAGTACATCCAGGTCTGGGTGCGGATCCGGTCGAGGAATTCGCAAATGTGCGGATTGCCCGACAATGCTGCGACTTCGCGCCAGAAGCGGATGTCACAGCCGATGAGGACGTCGAGCATCCCGGAACGCGCGGCCCGCGCCGCGGCCTCGCCCCGGCGGCGCACCGACGCGAGGACATCGGCCGGCACTTCGCGCAGCTGGTCGCCCTCGATGCGCCGGAAGATCCCCTCGGTCACCAGGTTGCGGGCCTCGACCATGGAGACGAAGTCGTCGGGGCCGAACCGCCGCACCTGGAAGCCGCGGTGCTGCTCGACGTCGAGCAGGCCCTGCGCGGCCAGGTCGACCAGCGCCTCACGGACGGGCGTGGCGGAGACGCCGTACAGCTCCGCTATCTCCTTGACGGTGAAGTCCCGCCCGGCCGGGAGCCGGCCGGTGAGCACCTCGTCGCGGAGTGCGTCGGCGATCTGCTGCCGCAGGCTGTTGCGCTTCACCGGTGTGGTGTCCGCAAGCACTGCCGCCTCCTCGCCCGAACGTACGTTTCACTCCGATTACTCCGCACACGATAGGCGAAGGTTCGGAAATCAACCGCACGTCCGGGGAGGGAAGCGTGTGGGGGTTATGTGCATTTCGCGATGGGCGACCCGGTGTTGACGGCCGGCGGGGGCCGACGTGGAGGTCCGGCGGGCGGGCGGCGGGCGGTCGCCGGGCCGTCACCGGGGGCAAGCGCTATCCGTTGACGGCGTACCGGTCGGTCACCGACAGCGCCTCGTCCAGCGCCGCCAGACCCTCCTTGGCCTCGGCCTCGGTCACCGTGCACGGCGGAACGACATGTGTGCGGTTCATGTTGACGAAGGGCCACAGACCGCCCTTCTTGCACGCCGCCGCGAACTCGGCCATCGGCGCGTTGTCCGCGCCGGCCGCGTTGTACGGCACCAGCGGCTCGTGCGTCGCCTTGTCCTTGACGAGGTCCAGGGCCCAGAAGACACCCAGGCCGCGCACCTCGCCGACCGAGGGGTGCCGGGCGGCGATGTCGCGCAGCGCCGGGCCGATGACCCGCTCGCCGATGTCGGCGGCGTTCTCCACGATCCGCTCCTCGCGCATCGCGTTGATGGTCGCGACGGCCGAGGCACAGGCCAGCGGGTGCCCGGAGTACGTCAGGCCGCCCGGGTAGGCGCGGGTGGCGAAGGTCGCGGCGATCTCCGGGGAGATGGCGACGCCGCCGAGCGGCACATAGCCGGAGTTGACGCCCTTGGCGAAGGTCAGCAGGTCCGGGACGACGCCCCAGTGGTCGGCGGCGAACCACGCGCCGGTGCGGCCGAAGCCGGACATGACCTCGTCGAGGATGAAGACGATCCCGTACCGGTCGCAGATCTCCCGGACGCCGGCGAGGTAGCCGGCCGGCGGCACCAGGATGCCCGCGGTGCCGACCACCGACTCCAGGATGATCGCGGCGACCGACTGCGGGCCCTCGAACGCGACGAGCTGCTCCAGGTGCTCCAGCGCGCGCTCGCACTCCTGCTCCTCGCTCGTCGCGTGGAACTGCGAGCGGTACAGGTACGGGCCCCAGAAGTGCACGACGCCCGCCGAGGCGGTGTCCGACGGCCAGCGGCGCGGGTCCCCGGTGAGGTTGATCGCGGTGGAGGTGGCGCCGTGGTACGAGCGGTAGGCGCTGAACACCTTGTGCCGGCCGGTGTGCAGCCGGGCCATGCGGACGGCGTTCTCGACCGCCTCGGCGCCGCCGTTGGTGAAGAAGACCTGGTTCAGGTCGCCGGGGGTGACCTCGGCGATCAGCCGGGCCGCCTCGGACCGGACGTCGACGGCGAAGCCCGGCGCGATGGTGCAGAGCCTGCCGGCCTGCTCCTGGATCGCGGCGACGACCTTCGGGTGCTGATGGCCGATGTTGGTGTTCACCAGCTGGGAGGAGAAGTCCAGATAGCGGTTGCCGTCGTAGTCCCAGAAGTACGAGCCCTCGGCCCCGGCCACGGCCAGCGGATCGATGACCGCCTGCGCGGACCACGAGTGGAAGACGTGCGCCCGGTCGGCGGCCTTGACGGCGGCTCCGGTCTCGGGATCGGCGACGGCGAAAGGAGGGGTCATGCGCTCCAGGCTAAGGATCCCCGCCGGTCAGGGACACGGTCACCTTGTATGGCACACGCCACGTTCCCCGACAGGCTGTCACGGGATCCGGTCCCACGGCGCTCCCGAAGGGGTCCCGGAAGAGGTCCTGGAAGAGGGTCCCGGGCACCCGGTGCGGGCGCCTGCCGGGCCCCGGCCGCCCGCCCCACGGGGCCCCCTCGAACGGTCAGACTATTCTTCGGCTACGGGTCGGCCGGAAGGCCGGGAGGAGGCACGGGGGGCATGGAAGAACTCAGGGCCGGCGATCCGCAGTGGATCGGCGCGTACCGGCTGCTGGGCCGGCTCGGCACCGGCGGCATGGGACGGGTCTTCCTGGCCCGTTCGGAACGCGGCCGGACCGTCGCGGTGAAGCTGGTGCGGGCCGAGCTGGCCGCCCAGGACGAGTTCAGGACCCGCTTCCGGCAGGAGGTCCAGGCCGCCCGCCGGGTCGGCGGCGCGTGGACGGCGCCGGTCCTCGACGCCGACACCGAGACCGAGATCCCCTGGGTCGCCACCGGCTACATCGCCGGGCCGACGCTGCAGCACGTCATCGCCAAGGAGTACGGCCCGCTGCCGGAGCGTTCGGTCTGGGTGCTGGCGGCCGGGCTGGCCCACGCGCTCAAGGACATCCACGCCGCCGGGCTCGTGCACCGCGATCTGAAGCCCTCGAATGTCATGATCACCATCGATGGCCCACGGGTCATCGACTTCGGCATCGCCCGCGCCCTGGAGACCGTCACCGGCGGAGTGACGAGCACCGGCGCGCTGGTCGGCTCGCCGGGCTTCATGTCGCCCGAGCAGGTGCGCGGCGACCGGGTCACCCCGGCCTGCGACGTCTTCTGTCTGGGCTCGGTGCTGGCGTACGCGGCGACCGGGAAGCAGCCGTTCGGCGCCGCGAGCAGCGGGGTGCACGCCCAGATGTTCCGGATCGCGCAGGAGCCGCCGGACCTGGACGAGCTGCCCGGCGCGCTGCGCGAGCTGGTCGCGGAGTGCCTGGTCAAGGAGGCCGATCAGCGGCCGGACCTGGACGCGGTGCTGGAGCGGATCGCCGCCCACCCGGCGGAGGACGGCAGGACCTGGCTGCCCAGCGCCATCGTCGCGCAACTCGGCCGGCACGCCGTGCGGCTGCTGGAGGCCGAGAACCCGCACGACGGGGGTTCCGCCCCGGCGGCTCCGGCCGCGCGGCCCGGCCCCGAGCCGGACCCCGGCTCCGCTCCCCTCCCGACCCCGGCCCCGGCCCCGGCCTCTGCCGCGTCGCAGCCGCTGCCCGCCCGGCCGACCGCGGTCGACCCGGCCCCTCCGGCGCCGAACCCGTACGCGTCCGGCGGCTACGGCTACCCGCAGGCCGGCTACGGGACCCCGCCGGGATACCCGGCCCCGCCGCCGCGCCGGCGACGGCAGGGTGTGCTGATCGCCGTCGCGGTGGCGGTCGCGGTGCTCGCGGGCGCCGGGGCGGCCGTCGTCGCGCTCGACTTCGGCACGGGGAAGAGCAACAGCACGGACAACCAGGGCCTCGGCGGCGATCCCAGGACGGGCACCCCGTCCGGCTCCGGTACGCCGCGGAACTCGCCCTCCACCGAGGAGACCGCCTCCACCGCGCCCGGCGAGGTACCCGAACGGCTCGTCGGCACCTGGCAGGCGGGGTTCGACAGCAACGGCACCAACACCCGCACGCTGACGATCCGACGGGACGGCACCGTCACCCTGGCCGGCACCGGAAGCACCTATCAGTGCGAGTGGACGATGCACATGACGTCGGCCGGTCCGCCGCTGGCGCTGAGCCCCTCGCTCCTGACCAGTGCGGTACCCGCCACCTCCTGCAACCCGGGGCTGTCCTCGACGCTCACCGCGATCGACGACTCCCATCTGCTGCGCGACTCCCGCGAGCCGGGCAAGGCGCCGCTCACCTACACGAAGATCGACTGACCGCACGGGAGCACAGAACGACAGAACGCGGCGCGCCCCGGTGGTCCTGCCACCGGGGCGCGCCGCGTCGTCGCCGTCTGCCTGACCGGCCGCCGTCCGTCAGAGGAACGAGTTGATCTCGATCGTCTCGGTACGGCCGGGACCCACGCCGATCGCGGAGATCGGCGCGCCCGACATCTCCTCGAGCGCCTTGACGTACGCCCGCGCGTTCTTCGGCAGGTCGTCGAAGGTCTGCGCCTTCGTGATGTCCTCGGACCAGCCGGGGAGCATCTCGTAGATCGGCTTCGCGTGGTGGAAGTCGCTCTGGTTGTAGGGCAGCTCCTCGACGCGCTTGCCGTCGATCTCGTAGGCCACACAGACCGGGATCTGCTCCCAGCCGGTGAGGATGTCGAGCTTGGTGAGGAAGAAGTCCGTCAGGCCGTTGACACGGGTCGCGTACCGCGCGATGACCGCGTCGAACCAGCCGCAGCGACGGTCGCGGCCGGTGGTGACCCCGCGCTCGTGGCCGATGACCCGCAGCTTCTCGCCGTCCTCGTCGAACAGCTCGGTCGGGAACGGACCGGCGCCGACTCGCGTCGTATAGGCCTTGAGGATGCCGATCACGCGGCTGATCTTCGTCGGGCCGATGCCGGAGCCCGTGCAGGCACCGCCGGCGGTCGGGTTCGACGAGGTGACGAAGGGATAGGTGCCGTGGTCGACGTCGAGCAGAGTGCCCTGGCCGCCCTCCATCAACACGACCTTGCCCTCGTCCAGCGCCTTGTTCAGAATCAGACCGGTGTCGGCGACGAAGTCCTTGATCTGCTCCGCGTAGCCGAGGTACTCCTCGACGACCTGGTCGACGCTGATCGCA
Organism: Streptomyces sp. RKAG293; assembly: GCF_023701745.1. Taxonomy (NCBI): domain Bacteria; kingdom Bacillati; phylum Actinomycetota; class Actinomycetes; order Kitasatosporales; family Streptomycetaceae; genus Streptomyces; species Streptomyces sp. RKAG293. The sequence continues at coordinate 4,399,546 of NZ_JAJOZB010000001.1, forward strand.
CGCCGGTTGAAGAGCTTGACCAGGAGCTGGTTCTTCTCGTGGAGTGCGGCCTCCACCTTCTGGTGCAGGATCGACTCGTCGAAGAGGTCCTGAACACGGATCCCGACGCGGTTGATCTTGTCGGCGTAGGCCGGGCCGATACCGCGCCCGGTCGTACCGATCTTGCGGCTGCCGAGGAACCGCTCCGTCACCTTGTCGATGGTCTGGTGATACGGAGTGATCAGATGGGCGTTACCGCTGATCAGCAGCTTGGACGTATCGACGCCGCGGTCGTTCAGTCCGCTCAGCTCGGAGAGCAGGACCGCCGGGTCCACGACGACACCGTTACCAATGACCGGGGTACACCCCGGCGACAGGATTCCGGAGGGGAGGAGATGCAGTGCGTACTTCTGGTCGCCGACGACGACCGTGTGGCCGGCATTGTTGCCGCCCTGGTAACGCACGACATAGTCCACGGAGCCACCGAGCAGGTCAGTGGCCTTCCCCTTGCCTTCGTCACCCCACTGAGCACCGAGCAGCACAAGTGCGGGCACAGGCGTACACCCCTTCCGGGCGGGGCATGTCCAACGTGCAGAGAGCCGTCGAACCGGTGCCCCGGAATAGACCAAGCCCCTGACGCAACGGCGCAAGGGGCTCTTGCACCGAGATTTTACCTGAGGAAGGACCAAGGTGTCGGCTCAGCCACCTGACGGGCGTCAATTGCTCGTGGTCATCGACCCCGCCGCACGTGCCGTCGACGGCGAATCCGTCCGCATCGCGAAGGATGTCCTGTGTGCGGGCGCGTCCTCCGTAAAAATCGCTCTCCCGGATTCGGCCGAAGAGGTGGCCCGGGTGCTCTCCCATCGCGGCCGGCGCCGTCCGGTGGTGCTGGGCGACGACCGGACCCTGCTGCGGGCGGTGCGGGCACTGCACCATGAGCGGGCACTCGGCGAGGCCCCGCTGGCCCTGGTGCCGATCGGGCCGCGCTCCTCGCTCGCCCGGGCGCTGGGCGTGCCGGGCCAGGTGCTGCCCGCGGCGCGGGCGGTGCTGGACGGCATGGACCGCGAGCTGGACCTGCTGGTCGACGACAGCGGCGGCATCGTGCTGGGCACCCTGCGGATCCCCTCCGACGGCGCGGGATCGTCGTCCCACTGGTGGTCGCCGGTGGAGAGGACTGCGCGCTCCCTGGTCAGGACGCTGACGATGCCGGCGCCGTCGAACGGGCACGGGCCGGGACACACCCACGGGCACGCGCCGCGCCAGCGGCTGCGGATCGAGGCGGACGGGGTGGTGCTGGTGGACCTGGACCAACCCGTCCACGAGGTGTCGTTCCGGACGGTGCACCCCGGACTCATCGAGGTCCGGGTGAGCCATCCCGACAGCGCGGAACCGCTCTGTGTGGAGGCCGTGACCGTCACCGTCTCGGGCCGGGACTTCCGCTACCGCGCGGATTCCGCCCTGGCCGGACCGGTCAGGACCCGCACCTGGACGGTCCAGCCGGGCGCCTGGCGGCTCACCGTGCCCCGCGCCTGAAACGAGACGGAGATCACGTCGGCAGCCGGGCGCGTCACCAGCTGACGAGCAGTTCCTCCAGGCCCCGGATGACGTAGCCGGGCTTCCAGCGCGGTTCGGCGGCCGGCCGCAGGCCCGGCGCACGGCTCAGCAGCGTGCCGAAGGACGCGGCGAGTTCGATTCGGGCCAGCGGCGCGCCCAGGCAGTAGTGGATACCGGCGCCGAAGGTGACATGCCGGTTGTCGGCCGCCGGGCGGCGCAGGTCCAGCCGGCTGGGGTCGGGGAAGCGCGACGGGTCGCGGTTGGCGGACCCGAAGAGCAGCGCGACCTCGGAACCCCGCGGGATCACCGTGTCGCCGACCTGGATGTCGTCCAGCACCCAGCGTTCGAACATCTGCAGCGGGGTGTCGTACCGCAGCAGTTCCTCGATGGCGTCGCGGAGCAGCCCGGGTTCGGCGCGGAGCAGTTCGAGCTGATCAGGATGACGGAAGAGGGTGAACCAGCCGTTCGCGGTGGTGTTCACCGTCGCCTCGTGCCCGGCGTTGAGCAGCAGCACGCAGGTGGAGACCATCTCCTGCTCGCTGAGCGTGTCCCCGTCCTCGTACGCGGCGATCAGGGCGCTGATCAGGTCCTCGCCCGGTGCGCGCCGGCGCTCGGCGATCAGCCCCCGCAGATACTCCGAGAACTCCTCGCTCGCCCGCACGGCCCGGCGCGCGGTCTCCTCGTCCGGGTTCAGCTCGTACATCCCGCAGATGTCCGCCGACCAGGGCCGCAGCGGCTGCCGGTCGCCGGGCGGGATGCCGAGCATCTCCGCGATGACCGCGACGGGCAGCGGCTCGGCGACCCGGGCCAGCAGGTCACCGCCGCCGTCCGCCCGCAGACCGTCGACCAGCTCGTCGGCCAGCCGTTGCACGGTCGGCGCGAGCCGCTCGACGGTGCGCGGGGTGAACGCCTTCGCGACCAGCCGGCGGATCCGCGTGTGGTCGGGGGCCTCCAGGTCCAGCAGGCCGTTGTCGTTGAGTACGTGGAACGGCTCGTGCCCGGCCGGCGGCGCCTCGCGGCCGAACTCCTCGTGGGTGAAGCGGTGCAGATACGTGCGCCCCAGCCGGCGGTCGCGCAGCAGCGCGCTCACATCGTCGTAGTGCGGGATCAGCCACTGCCGGGTGGGCTCGTACCAGTGCGCGCGGCCCGCGGCGCGCAGCGCCTCGTACGCCGGATAGGGGTCCGCGACGAACGCGGCGGACCACGGGTCGAACTCCTTCGCCGCCGGGCCGGACGCCGCGTGGCCGCTCATCGGTCGATCCGTCATCCGTCGATCCGTCATCAGTAGGTCCACCGGTCCTCGATCAGCCCGTGCTCGCGCAGATAGTCCAGCTGCGCCCGCACCGACAGCTCCGCCGCCGGCCACAGCGACCGGTCGACGTCGTAGTAGACGTGCGCGACCACCTGGGCGGGCGTCAGGCAGCCCGCCTCCACGGCGGTCTCCACCTGCGCCAGCCGGCTCGCGCGGTGCGCGAGGTAGTACTCGACGGCGCCGCGCGCGTCCGTCAGCACCGGGCCGTGTCCTGGCAGCACCGTGTCGACGCCGTCCATCGTCATGGCCTGCAGCCGGCGCAGGGAGTCGAGGTAGTCGCCGAGCCGGCCGTCCGGGTGCACCACGATCGTCGTGCCGCGCCCCAGCACCGTGTCACCGGTCAGGACGGCGCCGTCGGCCGGCAGATGGAAGGAGAGCGAATCCGCGGTGTGGCCGGGCGTGGAAACGACGCGCAGTTCCAGCCCGCCGGTGGTGATGACGTCGCCCGCCGCCAACCCCTCCTCGCCCAGCCGCAGCGCCGGGTCGAGCGCCCGGACCTTCGTCCCCGTCAGTTCCGCGAAGCGGGCGGCGCCCTCCGCGTGGTCCGGGTGGCCGTGGGTGAGGAGCGTCAGCGCGACGCGCTTGCCGGCCGCCTCCGCGGTCGCGACGACGTTGCGCAGATGCGCGTCGTCGAGCGGGCCCGGGTCGATGACGACCGCGAGTTCTGAACCCGGCTCGGACAGCAGCCAGGTGTTCGTGCCGTCCAGGGTCATCGGCGACGGATTCGGGGCCAGGACGCAGACGGCACGTGCCGTCGCGGGGCCGCCGACCGTCGGCTGCGGCCTGCCGGGCAGGATCGCCGACGTCATTCAGCAGCTCCTTGCGACGAGATGGGTCCTTGCTCGGGTCCCTGGTCGGATCCTTGCCCGGGTTCTTGCCCGGGTTCTTGCCCGGATCCTTGCTGGGGTCCTTGCGGAATGTGCTTGGTGAACTCCTCGTGCCCCGGCCAGCTCAGCACGATCCGGCCCTCCTCGAGCACCGCCCGCGCCAGCACCGGCGTCAGGTCCCGGCCGGCCGCGCCCGCCAGGGCCGCCTTCACCGAGTCGTACGGGAGCAGCGCGCGCAGCGTCGCGATGGTCGGCGGCATCATCACCATCTCGCCGCGCCGGTAGCCCTCCACGGCCTCGGCCGGGCGCAGCCACACCGTGTGGTCGGCCTCGCCCGAGACGTCCAGGGTGCGCTGCCCGGCCGGCATCATCGCGACGAAGAACCAGGTGTCGTACCGGCGCTCCTCGAACTCCGGGGTGATCCAGCGCGCCCACGGGCCGAGCAGATCGGAGCGCAGCACCAGCTCGCGCCGGGCCAGGAAGTCCGCGAACGACAGCTCCCGGCTGACCAGCGCCTCCCGGTCGGCCTCCCAGCTCTCACCGGTGGTGTCCGCCACGACGCTGTCGCCGTCGGGCCCGGCCAGCAGGACGCCCGACTCCTCGAACGTCTCCCGCACCGCCGCGCACACCACCGCCTGCGCCGACACCGGGTCCACGCCGAGGGCGGCCGACCACTGCGCGAGCGACGGGCCGGCCCACCGGACCGGCTTCTCGTCCCGCGGGTCGACCCCACCGCCCGGATACGCGTACGCGCCCCCGGCGAAAGCCATGGAGGCGCGTCTGCGCAGCAGGTGGACGGCCGGGCCGCCTCTCGCACCGTCCGGGCTGTCCCGCAGGAGCAGTACCGTCGCGGCCCTGCGCGGGGTCACGGGGGTCAGATCCCCGTTCGCCAGCGCCCGGATCCGGTCCGGCCAGGAGGCCGGGAACCACTGTCCGTCACTCGTGCCGCCGCTGCTCGTGGTCATGGGCGGGATCGTACGGCCTGCCGCCCTGATGTTCGAGGGTGAGTCCTCGCCGTGCGGGTCCGTCTCCGCGGCCGGGCACCCGGCCCGGCCTGCGGAGAGCTCAGACCAGCTCGACCTGGATCTCGACCTCGACCGGGGCGTCCAGCGGCAGCACGGCCACGCCGACGGCGCTGCGCGCGTGCACGCCCTTCTCGCCGAGCACCTCGCCGAGGAGCTCGCTCGCACCGTTGATCACGGCCGGCTGCCCGGTGAAGTCCGTCGCCGAGGCGACGAAACCGACGACCTTCACGACCCGCTTGATGCGGTCCAGGTCACCGACGACCGACTTGACCGCCGCGAGCGCGTTCAGCGCGCACGTACGGGCCAGGCCCTTGGCCTCCTCCGGCGTCACCTCGGCGCCGACCTTGCCGGTCACCGTCAGCTTGCCGTCCACCATCGGCAGCTGGCCGGAGGTGTACACGTACACGCCCGACTGCACGGCCGGCTGGTACGAGGCCAGCGGCGGCACCACGGCGGGCAGCGTCATCCCGAGCGAGGCGATCCTGTCCTCGACCGCGCTCACGCCTGCTTCTCCCGCTTGAAGTAGGCCACCAACTGTTCCGCGTTGTTCCCATTGGGTACGACCTGGACCAGCTCCCAGCCGTCCTCGCCCCACGTGTCCAGAATCTGCTTCGTCGCGTGCACAAGAAGCGGCACGGTCGCGTATTCCCACTTAGCCATGGAGCCGACTGTAACGCCTGCTCCCACCCGCCCCGGCCAGCACCCGCCAGCGCCGCCCGGCGAGGTCCGGCCGGGAGATAGAGGCCACACCTGGGCAGTGGACTGCTTGGGCCGAAGGCCGAGTGGTTACGCTCGAAGTGTGAGCCCTCAACAGTCCACCCCCACCAGGCTCCATATCGTCACGGGCAAGGGCGGCACCGGTAAGACCACGGTCGCCGCCGCCCTGGCGCTCGCTCTCGCCGCCGAAGGCCGCCGCACGCTGCTGGTCGAGGTCGAGGGGCGGCAGGGCATCGCCCAGGTCTTCGAGACCGGAGCGCTGCCCTACGAGGAGCGGAAGATCGCCGTCGCGCCCGGCGGCGGCGAGGTGCGCGCGCTCGCCATCGACCCCGAGCTCGCGCTGCTGGACTACCTGGACATGTTCTACAAACTCGGCCGCGCGGGCCGCGCCCTCAAGAAGCTCGGCGCGATCGACTTCGCGACGACCGTCGCCCCCGGCCTGCGGGACGTCCTGCTGACCGGCAAGGCGTGCGAGGCCGTGCGCCGCAAGGACAACGCGGGCTGGCGGGCGTACGACGCGGTCGTCATGGACGCCCCGCCGACCGGCCGCATCACCCGCTTCCTCAACGTCAACGACGAGGTCGCCGGACTGGCCAAGATCGGGCCGATATACAACCAGGCGCAGGCCGTCATGCGGGTGCTGAAGTCCACCGAGACCGCGGTGCACCTGGTGACGCTGCTGGAGGAGATGCCGGTCCAGGAGACCGTGGACGGCGTCGCGGAACTGCGGGCGGCCGGGCTCCCGGTGGGGGCCGTCGTGGTCAACATGCTGCGCCCGGTGCTGCTGGACGACGCGGACCTCGAATCGGCCGCCAACGGCCGGCGCACCGCCGTCGCCAAGGCGCTGTCCCAGGCGGGCCTGGGCGGTGCCCGCAAGGGCGGGCAGGCGGAGCGGCTCGTCGACCCGCTGCTCGCGCAGGCCCACGAACACGCCCAGCGCGTCCTGCTGGAACGCCGTGAGCGCGCCGAGATCGCCACCCTCGGCCTGCCGACGTACGAACTGGAACTGCGCGGCGAGGGCGTCGACCTCGGCGGCCTCTACCGGCTGGCCGACAGCCTGCGCAAGCAGGGAATGACGGGCGGGGAGAGCTGACATGGGTATGCGCCGGCGGGGAGAACTGACATGGGTACGGCCCGCGGGGAGAACCGACATGCGGATGCGCCGGCGGGGAGAGCTGACATGAGCCTGGAGAATCCGGGGGATCTGGAGAGTCCGGTGCTGGCGATCGACCCGCTCCTCGACGATCCCAAGACCCGCATCATCGTCTGCTGCGGCTCCGGCGGAGTCGGCAAGACCACGACCGCCGCCGCGCTGGGCGTGCGCGCCGCGGAACGCGGCCGCAAGGCCGTCGTGCTGACCATCGACCCGGCCCGCCGGCTCGCCCAGTCGATGGGCCTCTCCGAGCTGGACAACACACCGCGCCCGGTCACCGACATCGACGAGTCCGCGGGCGGCACGCTGCACGCGATGATGCTCGACATGAAGCGGACCTTCGACGAGGTCGTGCTCCAGCACTCGGACCCCGAGCGGGCCCGCGCGATCCTCGACAACCCCTTCTACCAGTCCCTGTCGGCCGGCTTCGCGGGCACCCAGGAGTACATGGCGATGGAGAAGCTGGGGCAGCTGCGCGCGCTGGACGCCTGGGACCTGATCATCGTCGACACCCCGCCGAGCCGGTCCGCACTGGACTTCCTGGACGCCCCGCAGCGCCTCGGATCGTTCCTGGACGGGAAGTTCATCAAGCTGCTGATGGCGCCCGCGAAGGTCGGCGGCCGGGCCGGGATGAAGTTCCTCAATGTCGGCATGTCGATGATGACGGGCGTCCTGAGCAAGGTGATGGGCGCGCATCTGCTGGGTGACGTGCAGACCTTCATCGCCGCCATGGACACCATGTTCGGCGGCTTCCGCAAGCGCGCGGACGCCACGTACAAGCTGTTGCAGGCCCCCGGGACGGCGTTCCTCGTGGTGGCCGCGCCTGAGCGGGACGCGCTGCGCGAGGCCGCGTACTTCGTCGAGCGGCTGGCCGCCGAGCGCATGCCGCTGGCCGGCCTGGTGCTGAACCGGGTGCACGGCAGCGGAGCCCCGCAGCTCACGGCGGAGCGGGCGCTGGCCGCCGCCCAGGCGCTCGAGGAGCCGCGGGAAAATCTTGTGGACGGCGGCATTGTGGATCGTGAGGCCGGGAAGGCTGACATCGTTGCCGACGGGACCGACGACGGGACGGACCCGAAGAATCCGGCCGAAGCGGCCGACGACATGACGATTCCGCCCGAGCAGAGGCTTGCCGCCGGGCTGCTGCGGCTGCACGCCGAGCGCATGCGCGTGGTCGCGCGCGAACGCCGCACCCGGGACCGTTTCGTCTCCGTGCACCCTGAGGTGCCGATGGTCGACGTAGCGGCCCTACCGGGCGACGTGCACGATCTGGACGGCTTGCGCTCGATCGGCGAACGGCTTGCCGGGGATCACCCCGCGGCGGCGTAGTCGTCCTCTTCGTCCAGCGGCAGGATGCCGGTGCTCCGCTCGTACTCGGTACGGGCGGTCTCGAGCAGCCTGCGCCACGAGGTCACCGTCGGGCGCCGCCGCAGCAGTGCCCTGCGCTCGCGTTCCGTCATCCCGCCCCACACACCGAACTCGACCCGGTTGTCGAGCGCGTCCGCCAGGCACTCGGTCCGCACCGGGCATCCGGTGCACACCGCCTTGGCCCTGTTCTGGGCCGCTCCCTGGACGAAAAGCTCGTCCGGATCAGTCGTCTTGCACGCTGCCTGCGTGCTCCAGTCGGTTACCCAGCTACTCATGCTGGCGCCGTCCTCTCCCGAATCGAGGCTCCCCCACGGCGGCAACCGGCATATTCACCGTTGCCAGTTGAGGACGTTACGGAAGGTAGGCGTGACGCAACAGCCCTTTCAGGCCCAATCTTCGATGGCCCGAATGGACTATGGGTGCGCGGCAGATCACCCAACGGAGTGAGCGGCACCCATTTCGGACTTATGGGGCAGAGCGGTCACTGCGCCTGGCATATCGCCCAAGTCACCCGGCATATGACAGGAATTCGGGCAGTTCTCATCACCCACAAGAGTGACGATGGAGGGCAGGCGCACGCTCAGCGACCGCGCCTGTCCGTTACAGAGTAGGCGAACAGTTGGGCGCACGTCCGGGGAATCGCAACGTAGGCTGCCTCCATGCCTCACAAGCGATCGGGCGGGGGTCTCTCGACGGCCCAGCAGGCCGCCAAGTTCCTCGGTGTCAGTGTCCTGTCCGGAGTGGTACTGGCAGGAATCGCCCTGCCGGCCGCCGGTGCCCTCGGCCTGTCGGCGAAGGGCACCGCCTCAGGGTTCCAGGACCTCCCCGGTGAGCTGAAGCGCCCGCCGCTCAGCCAGGCCTCGAAGATCCTCGACGCCAACGGCGGACTGATCGCGACCGTCTACTCGCGCGACCGCACCGTCATCCCGATCCAGCAGATGAGCCCGAACATACTGAAGGCCATCGTCGCGATCGAGGACGCCCGCTACTTCGAGCACGGGGCGATCGACCTCAAGGGCATCCTGCGCGCGCTCAACAAGAACGCGCAGGACGGCGGCGTCTCCGAGGGCGCCTCCACCCTCACCCAGCAGTACGTGAAGAACGTCTTCATCGAGCAGGCCGGCGACGATCCGGACAAGGTCGCGCAGGCGGTCCAGCAGACCGTCGGCCGCAAGATCAAGGAAATGAAGTACGCGATCCAGGTCGAGAAGGAACTCGGCAAGCAGCAGATCCTGGAGAACTACCTCAACATCACGTTCTTCGGCGAGCAGGCCTACGGCGTCGAGGCCGCGGCCAAGCGGTACTTCAGCAAGCACGCCAAGGACCTGACCGTCGGCGAGGCCGCGATGCTGGCCGGCATCGTCCAGTCGCCCAGCCGCTTCGACCCGGTCAACGACGAGCAGGAATCGATCAAGCGCCGCAATCTCGTACTGCAGCGGATGGCCGACCTGAAGGACATCACCCAGGCCCAGGCCGACGCCACGAAGAAGCTGCCGCTCGGTCTCAAGATCAGCAAGCCGAAGAACGGCTGCATCACCGCCGTGAACGGCGCCGGCTTCTTCTGCGACTACGTCCGCAACACCTTCCTGCAGAACGCGGCCTTCGGAAAGACGAAGGAAGCCCGCGCGAAGCGCTGGCGCCAGGGCGGCCTGACGATCAAGACGACGCTGGACCCGCAGGCGCAGGCGTCGACGCAGAACGGCATCGCCAAGCACGTCTACAAGGACGACCCGGTCGCGTCGGCGGTCACGCTGGTGGAACCGGGGACGGGCAAGATCCGGGCGATGGCGCAGTCCCGGCCCTACGGCTTCGGCAAGAACGAGACGCAGATCAACCTCTCGGTCGACCGGGGCATGGGCGGCGGGGCCGGGTACCAGTCCGGCTCGACGTTCAAGGCGTTCACCGCCGCGGCCGCGCTGGAAGCGGGCTATCAGCCGAGCCAGACCTACCCCTCGCCGAACGAGATGCCGTACCCGTCGGTGAGCGGCTGCTCCGGTGCTCAGTACCCCGGCAGCGGCACCGTACCGAACGAGAGCGAGTCGGAGGTCGGCCCGTACGCCATGCCCGAGGCGCTCAAGAAGTCGGTCAACACCTACTTCGTGACGCTGGAGGCCGATGTCGGCCTCTGCCCGGTGACCCAGATGGTCAACAAGCTGGGCATCACCAAGCGGGCCGGCGGCACGGCCTTCGGGCTCGGCGCGTCCTTCACCCTCGGCGTCAACGAGATGTCCCCGCTGGACATGGCCGCCGCGTACGCCGCCTTCGCCGCCCGCGGCACCTTCTGCGCGCCGATCGCGATCGAGTCCGCCAAGGACGCGGACAACAAGGCGATCCAGGTCCCGCAGCCGCTGTGCTCCACGGCCATGTCGCAGACGACGGCGGACACCGTCAACACGATGCTCAAGGGCGTGGTCGACGACGGTACCGGCCAGGCGGCCGGCCTGACCGACCGCGACAGCGCGGGCAAGACCGGTACGACCGACGACCGCAAGGCCGCCTGGTTCGTGGGCTACACCCCGAACATGTCCGCCGCGGTGTGGATCGGTGACCCGGGCGTCAAGCCGATCAAGATGACGGGGATCACCTTCGGCGGCCAGTACTACGACAAGGTGTTCGGCGCCACCGGCCCGGCACCGATCTGGAAGGACGCCGTCAGCGGCGCCCTGGAGGGCAAGCCGGAAGAGTCGTTCAACGAGGTACCGCTGAACATCCCGGACAAGCCCGTCGGCACCCCTCCGCCCAACCCCGGCAACCCGGGCAAGCCCGGCCACACCACCGGGGCCACGACCGCCGGCACCGGCAAGCCGCCGACGAACCCGACCTTTCCCCCGTTCACCCTCCCGCCGGGCATCATCGGCGGGGTCAACGGTGGCGGGAACGGGCACTCGGGCGGTGTGACGGGCGGCAACCGCTGATCGCGGAAGTCCTGAACGCGTGAGGGGCGCCACCCGGATTTCTTCGGGTGGCGCCCCTCACACGAGCGATCACGAGCGATCCGATCACGTGCGGTACGGGTTGGATCAGCCCGCGAGCTGCTTCTTCACCTCGGCCGCGACGCGGCCGCCCTCGGCGAGACCGGCGACCTTCGGGTTCACGATCTTCATGATCGCGCCCATGGCGCGCGGGCCCTCGGCGCCGGCCGCCTTCGCCTCGGCCACGGCGGCGGTGACGATCCCGACCAGCTCCTCGTCCGACAGCTGCTTCGGCAGGTACGCGTCGAGCACCTCCCCCTCGGCCAGCTCGCGCTCGGCCGAGGCGGGCCGGTTGCCCAGGGCGAAGGCTTCGGCCGCCTCGCGGCGCTTCTTCGCCTCACCGGCGATCACCTTGAGCACCTCGTCGTCGGAGAGTTCACGGGCGGTCGTGCCCGCGACCTCCTTCTTGGTGATGGCGGTCAGCGTGAGGCGGAGCGTGGCGGAGCGAAGCTCGTCGCGGCCCTTCATGGCCGCGATGAGGTCGTCGTGCAGTCGCTGCTTGAGCGTGGTGGTCATGCCGTCGAGTCTCGCACCCGCGGGGCGGTGCTGCCGCCCATTAACGCCCGCGCGACGCAGGACGATCCCCCGGCGCCCGCCGGGCCCGAACCGTCCCGTACCGACCGGAACGGCGGCCGAAGCGTTCCGTCCAGGTCCCGGAGGTGTCCCGGACCGGTCCCGCGCGCCGGAACACCAGGCGCCCCATGGCATCCTGTTCGGTCACAGCTCTGCCGGACGGATCGGCGGACGTCCGGGGGGCAAGGGGACCAGATGAGGCTCTGTTTCCTCGTCGAGGAGCAATACCGTCACGACGGCATGCCTCTCGACGTGGTCAGGCAACTGGCCGCCTGGGGACACCAGGTGGACGTCATCCGCCCCGGCGGTTCGCTCATCCGGCTGTCCGAGTTCTCCGAACTGTCCGGGCTCTCCGAACTGTCCGGGCTCTCCGCCGCGGTGCAGTCCGGCGCACACGACGCCTGGGTACTCAAGACCGTCTCCGGCGGCCCCGGCCTGACCCTCCTCGAAGGCGCGGCGGCACTCGGCCTGACCACGGTCAACGACGCCCGCGCGATCCGGACGGTCCGCGACAAGGCGCTCACCGCGCTCGTCGCGCAGCAGCACGGCCTGCCGATGCCGGTGACGTACGCGGCGGCCAGGCCCGAACTCTTCGCGGAGGTCCCCGAGGAGCAGTTCCCGCTCGTCGTGAAGCCCGCGGCGGGCAGCTCGGGGCGCGGGGTGCGGCTGGTCCGCACGCCGGGCCAGCTGACGGGAGCCGGCGACGGCGGTGAGGCGGCCTCCGGTCCTGGTTCCGGTTCCGGTTCCGGTTCCGGTCCTGGTCCTGGCCCTGGTCCTGGTCCTGAGGACGGTGGGTTGCTCATAGCCCAGCCGTACGTGCCCAACTCCGGGACGGACCTGAAGGTGTACTGCGTCGGCGGCGAGGCGTTCGCGACCGTACGGGCCTCGCCGCTGCGCCCGGAACTCGCCGTGGACGAACGGCTCGTGCCGCTCCCCCGGGAGGTGGCGGGGCTGGCGGCCGAGATCGGCGCCGTCTTCGGCCTGGACCTGTACGGGATCGACGTGCTGCTCGGGCCGGACGGCCCGGTCGTCGTCGACGTCAACGACTTCCCGAGCTTCCGCAAGGTGCCCGACGCCGTCGCCCGGGTGGCGCGGGCCGTTCTCGACCTGGCCAGGGCGGGCGGAGCGGGCGGGCACAGCGGCCTCACCCCCCAGGCCGCGGCTTTCGTCCCCGCACAGGCCGGCACATGAACACCGCTGACACGGCTGACACGGCTGACTCCGCCGGCAGCGCTGGCACGGCTGACTTCGCTGACACTGCTGACTCCGCCGGCACCGCCGGGCAGCGGGTCTGTTTCCTGACGGACAAGCCGGACCACCCGCTGCTGGCGGCCACCGCCGCCCTGCTGGCGGACCGTCACCACGCCCACGTCGAGTTCACGGACCCGGCCGCCGTCCCGGAATCCGTCCCGGAATCCGCCCCGGACGCGCTCGCCGACGTCTATCTCCTCAAATCGCACACGCCGCGCGCGATCCGGCTCGCCCGGGCCCTGGAGCGGCGCGGCGCGCGCGTCGTCAATTCGGCCGCGTCGACGGAGCTGTGCCAGGACCGGGTCCGGATGGCGGAGACCGCGCTGGCCGCGGGCCTCCCGTTCCCCGTGACCCGGACCGTCGCACCGCTGTCGCGGATCACCGCTCCGCCGCCGTCGGGCTATCCGTTCATCGTCAAGAGCCGGGCCAACCGGCGCGGCGATGTCGTCGCCAGGGTCGACGACGCCGCCGGGCTGCGGGAACTCGCCCGCAGGTGGCCGGACGAGCTGGTCGTCGTCCAGGACTTCACGCCGGGCGACGGCTGGGACCACAAGCTCTGGGTGATCGCCGGCCAGGTCTTCGCCGGCCTGCGCCCGTCCCCCTGGGAGCCCCGAACAGCCCGGACGGCCGCAGCCCGGACGGCCCGGAAGCTGAGCCGGGGGACCAGCCCCCGTCACCCCCACCACCTCCGCCGCCCCCCGGCGCCCACGATCTGGCGCTGCAGGCGGGCAGGGTCTTCGCCCTCGACGTCTACGGCGTGGACGTGATCGCCGACCGGTCCGGGACCCCGCTCATCGTCGACATCAACGCCTTTCCCGGCTTCCGGGGCGGCGGTGGAGCGCCGCATGCTCTGGCGGCGCTCATCTCATCTGCGACGATGGACACATGCGAGCGCGATACGGAGTTCCCCTCGGCGTAACGGCAGTCGGCGCGGCGTGCGTGGCCTATGCCACCGCGATCGAACCGCAGGCCTTCCGGCTGCGACGCGTCGAGGTCCCGGTGCTGCCCGCCGGGATGCGGCCGATCCGGATCCTGCAGGTCTCCGACATCCACATGGTCACCGGCCAGAACAGGAAGCGGCGCTGGCTGCAGTCCCTGGCGGGGCTGCGCCCGGACCTCGTCGTCAACACCGGGGACAACCTCTCCGACCCGGAGGGCGTCCCCGAGGTCCTGGACGCGCTCGGCCCGCTGATGCAGTTCCCCGGCGCTTACGTCTTCGGCTCGAACGACTACTACGGGCCCAGGTTCCGCAACCCGGCCCGGTACCTCATCGAGAAGTCCCGCAGCCAGCACGGGCTCAACGGCAAGACGGACCCGGTCACCAATGTGGTCCGCAACCCGTGGGGCGATCTGCGCGACGCGTTCGACGCCGCCGGCTGGGTCGGCCTGAGCAACACCCGCGGCCACCTCAAGCTCGACGACGGCATCGAGATCGCCCTCACCGGCCTCGACGACCCGCACATCAAGCGCGACCGCTACGCGGCCGTCGCCGGCGGCCCCGACCCGGCCGCGGACCTCAGCCTCGCCATCGTGCACGCCCCGTACCTGCGGGTCCTGGACGCCTTCGCGGCCGACCGCTACCCGCTGATCCTCGCCGGCCACACCCACGGCGGCCAGCTCTGCATCCCCTTCTACGGCGCCCTCGTCACCAACTGCGACCTGGACACCAAGCGCGTGAAGGGCCTGTCCGCCCACACCTCGGGCGGCGAGCGCTCCTACCTCCACGTCTCCGCGGGCTGCGGCGCCAACCGGTACACCCCGATCCGCTTCGCCTGCCCTCCGGAGGCGACACTCCTCACGCTGACCGCCCGGAAGGCGGGCCGCCCCGTACGGTGAGGCGATGTCCGAGCCGGCGCTCCGTCGTCCCTACATCGCCCTCTGCCGCGCCCTCATCGCCGCGGCCGCCGTCACCGGCATCACCATCGAGTGCGTGCACGCCGACCCGCTGCGCGTCTTCACCTTCTTCACCATCCTGACGAACGCCGCCATCGCGATCACCTTCGCCTGGTCCGCGCACCGCGCCTGGACCGGCCGCCCGCCGCTGTCCCCGCGCATCACCGGCGCGGTCCTGCTCTGCATCGTGATCACCGGCCTCGTCTACCACCTCGTGCTGGCCAACGAGTCCAGCGGCTTCTCCGAGGCGGAGAACCTCGCCAAGCGAACCGGCGACCTGGTCCTCTCCAATCAGCTGCTGCACACCGTGACGCCCGTCACAGTCACCCTCGACTGGCTCCTCCTCACCACCCCGGCCCGCTTCCAGTGGCGCTACGCCTACCAGTGGCTCGCCCTCCCCCTCGCCTACGCCGCCTTCGCCCTCCTTCGCGGCGCCCTGATCGACCCCCCGAACCGCTACCCCTACCCCTTCCTCGACGTCGACCTGCACGGCTACCCCACCGTCCTCCGCAACGCCGCCCTCCTCGCCCTCGCCTTCTCCGCCCTCGCCCTCCTCCTCATCACCCTCGACCGCACCCGCCCCCGCCTCCCCACCCAGGAAAACCGGATTTCGTCTCCGGCTCCCCGTCCGCTAAAGTAAATCTCGTTGCACCGGGGTGTGGCGCAGCTTGGTAGCGCGCTTCGTTCGGGACGAAGAGGCCGTGGGTTCAAATCCCGCCACCCCGACTGGTGACACTGCAGTTCAGGGCCCTGATCATCATTGATGATCAGGGCCCTGACTCGTTTCCGGGGGGCGGAAAAGGGCGGGCTCTTCGGGGATCTCTCGCCTACAGTCGCTGCGGCGGGGGCAGCGGGGTTATCGCAGGGAGATTCTTGTGGGCAGGGTCGAGACGATCGCGGGAGCCATGGCGGCCGCGGTGGGGCATCTTGGGGTGCAGCGGGATCAGACGCGGTTCCGGTTGGGGCTGGTGGACGGGTGGGGGATTCCGGCCGGGGCCTCGGTGCTGGAAGTCGGGTGCGGGCAGGGGGACATGACCGCGGTGCTCGCGGACGCGGTCGGGCCCGGCGGGCGGGTGGTCGCGGTGGACATCGCGGAGCCTTCGTACGGCAGCCCGGTCACGCTGGGAGAGTCGGCGGCGTTCCTGGCGGCCGGGCCGCTCGGGTCGCGGATCGACATCCGGTTCGGCGTGGATGTCCTGGACGAGGCGACCACGTTCCCGGACGACGCTTTCGACTACGTCGTGCTGTCGCACTGCTCCTGGTACTTCGCCTCCCTCGACCAGCTGCTCAGGACGCTGACGCGCGTCCGGCCGTGGGCGCGGCGGCTGTGTTTCTCGGAGTGGGATCTGCGTCCGCGCGGTGTGGAGCAGCTGCCGCATCTGCTCGCCGTGCTCGTGCAGGGCCATGTCGAGGCGGTCGGGGCGCGGGGCGAGGGGAACGTCCGGACGCCGTTCTCGCACGAGGCGCTGCTGCGGATTCTCGCGGAGGCCGGGTGGCGGGTGGCCTCCGAGCTGGACGTGGACACGACGGGTCTGCAGGACGCCGACTGGGAGGTGGACGCCGCGCGGCGGATGGCCGGCTCCGACGAGCGGTTCGCGGAACTGTCGCCGCTGGCGCGGGAGTTCCTCATCAGCCAGCTCGACGTGCTCGGCTCCCTCGCGAAGAGCAAGGGCAACGAACCCCTGCCGTCCTACGCCCTCACCGCGGATCGCGCCTGACGGGGTCTCGCCCCCCGGGGTCCCGTGAGGGATGCTCGGGGGCATGGCCTTCATCTTCTTCATGACGCTGCCGGGGCTGGTGGTCCTGCTGACGGTCGCCGCGTTCGTCGATCAGGCGATGCTGCGGGCCGGGCGGGCCGGGATGCTGCCGTGGCGGGGGGCCGGGCGGCAGGGCCAGGTGGCGTCGACGGGGTTCGAGCTGTTGCACGCGACGCTGTCGGCGGGCAAGCAGGAGGAGCTCAAGCAGCGCAGGACGTCGCTGGCGCTGCGGGACGAGGAGGGGGACGGGGCACCGCCCCGGTCCCGGATCGATCTGGACGGCGGGACGGCCGTTCTCCGGATCCCGCCGAGCTAGCGCTAGGGCAGGTCCGGCGCGCGCGAGGCCCGCAGCGAGTACATCAGTGGCACCCGCGGAGTGCCCGCCGGATGCCGGTAGAACCCGTCGCCCCTTCCGGAGGATCCCTGACCGTTGCGTTCCAGCGTCCCGAAGCGCTGGAAGAGCGTCGCGTCGTGCTCATGCAGGAACTCCAGCCGGAGCCCGGTGGCGGCGATGGCGGTGACGACGTCGCCGAGGGTGTGTGCCCTCCCCCAACCTTCGGCCGGGAGGTGCCCCCACACACTCCGGTTGTTCACCGTCAGGGCGTCGAAGTCCGCGTAGGTGCCGGGGACTTCGTCGACCCAGGCGTCGCGGGTGAAGTAGTCGTGGGCGATGCGGGAGCCCGATTCGTCGTCGAGGGCGTCCGTCAGCGGGTGGAACTCGGCGAGGTACAGGAAGCCGCCCGGTGCGACGAGGGACGCGGCGGTCTCGGCCCAGCGGACGATGTCGGGGAGCCGGCAGAGGGCGCCGGTGCCGGTGTAGACGATGTCGTAGGCGGAGTCGGGGACGGCCTCGGCCGCGTCGTACACGTCGGCGGCGACGAAGGACGCCCGGTCGGGCGGGAGGCCCAGGTCGGCGGCCAGCTCGCGTGCGGCGTCGACGGCGGGCTCGGAGAAGTCCAGACCGACGACCCGGGAGGCGCCGCGGAGCGCCCAGGAGAGGGTGTCGAGGCCGAGGTGGCACTGCAGGTGCAGCAGCGACTTCCCGGTGACGGATCCCACCTCCGCCGCCTCGAAGGGGCGGATCACGTCCTGGCCTGCCCGGAAGCTCTCCAGGTCGTAGTACTCGCCCGCCGTGTGGATCGGCACGCTTCCCCTACCTCCGGCTGGGGAGGCCCCAACATCCCACCTGGCGCGATTCGTCTCCCGCCAGTCCGCCGGGGTCCTCGTGTACATGGGGAGTGACGATAGTCGGGGTGAAGGCGGCCGGCCATCGGGTTTGATGGAGCCATGAGTGATGTCACGGCTGCCATGCCGGAATGGGAAAAGCGGTTCCGGGCGCCTCGGGTGGGGCTGCCCGAGTGGGCGGAGGACGCGCCGCAGCGCTGCCTCTTCGTGTCGAACGCCACCGGCACGTACGAGCTGTACGCCTGGGACCGGACCACCGGCGAACGCCGCCAGGCGACGGACCGGCCGAACGGGACGACGGAGGGCACGCTGTCCCGCGACGGCGAGTGGGTGTGGTGGTTCTCGGACACCGACGGGGACGAGTTCGGGGTCTGGATGCGCCAGCCGTTCGGCGGCGGCGAGGACGAGCCGGCCACGCCGGGACTCGACGCCTCGTACCCGGCCGGGCTGGCACTCGGCGCGGACGGCACGATCGTGATCGGCCGGTCGACGGACGACGAGGGCACGTCCGTCCACGTCGTGCGCCCGGGCGCCGCACCGGTCGAGATCTACCGGCACGCGGAGTCGGCCGGGGTCGGCGACCTGTCGGAGGACGGCACGCTGCTCGTCATCGAGCACACCGAGCACGGCGACGCGATGCACGGCGCGCTGCGCGTGGTGCGGCTCGACGGCTCGACCGTCGCCGAGCTGGACGACTCCCGCGGCGGCACCGAGGAACTCGGTCTCGACTGCCTGGGCTTCGCGCCGGTGGCCGGGGACACCCGGCTGCTCGTCGGGCACCAGCGCGCCGGGCGCTGGCTGCCGATGGTGTGGGACGTGACGACCGGCGAGGAGACCGCGCTGGCGATCGACCTGCCGGGCGATGTCTCCGCCGAGTGGTATCCGGACGGTTCCGCGCTGCTCGTCGTGCACTCCTACCAGGCGCGCAGCGAGATGTTCCGCTACGACCTGGCCGCCGGCGTGCTGCTCCGGCTGGAGACCCCGCAGGGGACGGTGAGCAACGCCACCGCGCGCCCCGACGGGTCCGTGGAGTACCTGTGGTCGTCGGCGCAGCTGCCGCCGGTCGTGCGGTCCACAACGGGCGGGATCGTGCTGGAGGCGCCGGGTCTCAAGGCTCCGGACTCCGTTCCGGTCGAGGACGTGTGGGTGGACGGCCCCGGCGGGCCGGTGCACGCCCTCGTGCAGAAGCCCGAGGGCGACGGGCCCTTCCCGACGGTCTTCGAGGTGCACGGCGGCCCCGCCTGGCACGACTCCGACGCCTTCGCGGCCGGTCCTGCGGCCTGGGTCGACCACGGCTTCGCCGTCGTACGGCTCAACTACCGCGGCTCCACCGGCTACGGGCGCGAGTGGACGGACGCGCTCAAGCACCGCGTCGGGCTGATCGAGCTGGAGGACGTCGCGGCGGTCCGCGAGTGGGCCGTCGGCTCGGGGCTGGCCGACCCGGCGAAGCTGGTGCTCTCCGGCGGCTCGTGGGGCGGCTATCTGACGCTGCTGGGGCTCGGTACGCAGCCCACCGCCTGGACGGCGGGGCTCGCGGCGGTCCCGGTGGCCGACTACGTCGCCTCGTACACCGACGAGATGGAGGCACTGAAGTCGCTGGACCGCACGCTCTTCGGCGGCTCGCCCGCCGAGGTTCCTGAGCGGTACGAGGCCTCGTCGCCGATCACGTACGTCGAGCGGGTGACCGCGCCGGTGTACGTCTCGGCGGGCATGAACGACCCGCGGTGCCCGATCCGGCAGATCGACAACTACGTCGAGCGGCTGGTGTCGCTGGGGAAGGTGCACGAGGTGTACCGGTACGACGCGGGGCACGGCTCGCTCGTCGTCGAGGAGCGGATCAAGCAGGTCCGCCTGGAGCTGGCCTTCGCGATGAAGCACGCACGGTGATCTGAAGAGGTCTTCAGTCGCCGGGCAGGGCTTCTTCCAGCTTGCCCGGCGCCGCCGCGTTCCCAGCGTTCTCAGCGTTCTCCGTGGCCGGGTCCTGGTCCTGGTCCTGGTCCGGGTCCTGGTCCTGGTCCGGGATGAGGCCCAGCGCGGTGTCCTCGCGGAGTTCCGCCTCGCGGCGGACCAGCCGGAACCACATGAAGACCACGAAGCCGGCGAAGACGAACCACTCGCCCGTGTAACCCAGGTTCTGGAAGGCCTTGAGGTCGAGCCCGGTGTTGCTGGGGGCCGCCGGGGGCACCGGCTTGAGGGGGGCGGTGGCGTCGGTGACCGTGATCCAGCCGCTGTAGACCTCGTACGGCAGCACGTTGACGAGCGACGCGGCACTGATCATCCCGAGCTGACCCTGTGGCAGTCCGCCGGCGGACTGGACGCCCTGGGTGCCGGTGTTCTCGGGGGGCTGCAGGGCGCCGGAGACGGTGACGTCGCCGGTGGGCGCCGCCGGGATGCCGGCGGGCGGCGCGGACGAGGCGTCGCCGGGCAGCCAGCCGCGGACGACGGGCAGGGCCGCCCCGCCGGCCGTACGCAGCGGGGTGAGCACGTAGTAGCCGGTGCGGTCGCCGAGGTCACGGCCGGGGACCAGGAGCTGGTGGCCGGTGTCGTAGCGGCCGGTCGCGGTGACCGTGCGGCCGGTGGTGTCCTGGGTGACCTGCGCCTTGGTGTCCGGGAGGACGGTGGCGAGCGGGACCGGGGCGGCGGACGCGGCGGCCTTCGGGGCCTGCTCGGCGACGTGGTGGCTGTTCATCCGGTCCTCGAAGCGGCTCAGCTGCCAGCTGCCCATGAAGACGCAGAACGGCACGGCGAGCACGACGAAGAGGTGGACTCCCAGCCAGCGCGGGGTCAGCAGAAACCGGTACACGCCCCAACGGTACGGGGAGAGGAGCCGGCCTACGCCACCGGGCCCGTGGCCCGGTACTCCACAACCATCCCGCGCCCGGACGCGGGCCCCGCCCCCCGCCTCACCTACTGCGGACCTACTGCGAACCTACTGCTGACCTACTGGGGACCTACTGCGGCGTGAGAGCCGTCGTCTTGTAGATCGTCCCGGCGCACGCGTCCGGAATCGTCGTGTCGGCCACGGCCGGCGCGCCCGCCTCCGGGGTGTGGCTGACCTCGACGCTCGCCGGGCTGGTCGTCGGCGGTACATCGGACGCCGCCGGGGAGTTGTCCGAGGCGCTGGTGCCGTTGTTGCCGCTGCCGGTGCTGCCACCGGTGGTCGGGGTGGGCGTCGGAGTGGGCGGCGCCGGGCAGCCGTTGGGGCCCGCGGCGTCCGGCACCCAGGCGAACCGGACCTCGTACGTGTCGCCCGGCTGGAGGACCAGCGGGGCGGCCGCCACATCGGGCAGTCCGGTGGCCGGATCGCCCGTCGTGTGGTTCAGCACCTGGATCTTCGACGCGTCGGCGCTGCCCTGCGCGATCACGGTGAGGGCGCCGCCGCCCTTGACCATGCAGCCCTTCGCGGAGACGTTCGCGACCCGGAACCAGCCGTACACGTTGCCCTTGGCGTCCGGGGCGCCCGTCCTGCTCGCGCCGCTGCCGAGCTGGGAGCGGTCACAGGCCGGGGCGGTGCGGCCGGCCGAGCCGGTGGGCGTCGGGGCGACCGTGGCGCCGTGCTCGTTGGTGGGCGTGGGGGTCGGCGACGGTGTCGCCGACGGAGCCGGCACGCTGCCCTCGCTGGTCCCGGTGTCGGCCGGACCGCCCGAGTCGTCCTGGCTGCTCTCCCCCGCGCCGCCGGTGTCCTGCCGCGGCTCGTTGGGGCTGGAGGCGCCGGCCGCGGTGGTGTCCTGCTGGTCCGCGGTGTTCGCGGCGTGCAGCAGGGCCGGCACGGCGGTACACGCCAGCAGGAACGCGGCGGCGGCGCCGGCCATGGCCTGGCGGCGGCGCGTCCGGCGGGCCGGTACGGCGTGCCGCAGGTGGTCGAGCGCGTCGGGTGCGGGCTTGAGGCCCTGGACCGCGTCCTGCATCAGCCGGCGCAGCGCCAGCTCGTCGAAGCTCGCCCCGGCTCCAGGCGGAGTCATCCCTGCCCCAGCCGGAGTCGTCCCGGCCCCGGGCGGAGTCGCCCCCGTCCCGGGCGGAGTCGTCCCTGCCCCAGCCGGAGTCGTCCCGGCCCCGGGCGGACCGCCCCTGGGCAACGTCATCCCGCCGTCAAGAGGGCCGGTTCTCGCCCCCGAGGGGCTTGATCCCGCCCCCTGAGGGCCGGTGCCGGTGGGCGCGACGTTGCGCTCGTCGTTCAGTTCTTCGGGAAGTTCGCGGTTCTCTGGATCCATGCCACGTGAGTCGTAGGGGGTGGTCATACGGTCGCCTCCATCGCGATGCGAAGCGCCGCGAGGCCACGGGAACCGTATGCCTTCACCGAGCCCAGGGAAATTCCGAGCGTTTCGGCGACCTGTGCCTCGGTCATGTCGGCAAAGTAGCGCAGCACGAGGACTTCGCGCTGACGGCGCTGGAGGGACCGCATGGCGGTCTTGAGCTGGTCGCGCTCCAGGATCTCGTAGGCGCCCTCTTCCGCACTCGCCATGTCGGGCATGGGCTTGGAGAGGAGCTTGAGGCCCAGGATGCGCCGCCGGAGCGCCGACCGGGAGAGATTGACCACCGTCTGCCGCAGGTAGGCGAGGGTCTTCTCGGGGTCGCGCACACGGCTGCGCGCGGAGTGGACGCGGATGAAGGCCTCCTGGACGACGTCCTCACAGGAGGCCGTGTCGTCCAGCAGCAGCGCGGCGAGGCCGAGCAGCGACCGGTAGTGGGCACTGTAGGTCTCGGTCAGGTGGTCGACCGTGGTGCCGACGGCCATCGTGGCGTCAGCACCCAGCTCGGACGGCACGCGCACGATCGGCCAGGGCGCTATCACGGGCATCCCGCCGGGAGTGCGTGCCCGGCCGGACGTGCGGCCGGGCGTACGCGGGCGCGGCACGCGTGTCGGAGCGCCGCCCCGCCCAAGTGCCGTCTCGATACCCAGTGCTTCTGCCACGACTGTTGGACACGCGTCCCCCCGTCAGGGTTGTACGCGCAAGGCGTCGCCTTTGCTGTGGCGTCGAATATCCCCATGCGTACCAACTCTTCCCCAATGCGCCCATTTGCCCAGGCACGAACTGCGCCTGCCCAATACCCCCCGGCATGCAGCACATTAGGGCAGTGCGCTGACACAAAGACGCTCCCCGTCTACTGCCGGTTGCAGCGGTCAGGGAGCGAATTGTCCATTGGTGAGCGACGCACTTCAAGTGGTCCAGACCAAGGAGTGGATCACATCATGTGTGCGAAGCGACGAACTCGGCCGCCACGACTTCGGCAATTTGTGCGGTGTTCAGGGCGGCGCCCTTGCGCAGGTTGTCCCCGCACACGAACAGTTCGAGCGCGTTCGGGTCGTCCATGGAGCGGCGCACCCGGCCGACCCAGGTCGGATCGGTGCCCACCACATCGGCGGGGGTCGGGAACTCGCCCTCGGCGGGATTGTCGGTCACGACGACCCCGGGAGCGCTCCGCAGGATCTCGTGCGCCTTCTCCACGGTCACCTCGTTCTCGAACCGCGCGTGCACCGACAGCGAGTGCGTCGTGATGACCGGCACCCGTACGCAGGTCGCGGTGACGCGCAGCTCCGGCAGGGCGAGGATCTTCCGGGACTCGTCCCGGACCTTGAGCTCCTCCGAGGACCAGCCGTCCTCCCGCAGCGAGCCCGCCCACGGCACCACGTTGAGCGCGAGCGGCGCCGGGAAGGGACCGAAGTCGCCGACCGTGCGCCGTACATCGCCCGGCTGGGTTCCGAGGTGGGTGCCGGCGACCTTGGACAGCTGGTCGCGCAGGGTGTCCACGCCGGACTGGCCGGCGCCGGAAGCCGCCTGGTACGAGGAGACGATCAGCTCGCTCAGCCCGAACTCGGCGTGCAGCGCGCCGATCGCCACGATCATCGACAGCGTCGTGCAGTTGGGATTGGCGATGATGCCGCGCGGGCGCATCCGCACCGCGTGCGCGTTGACCTCCGGCACCACCAGCGGGACGTCGGGGTCCATCCGGAAGGCTCCGGAGTTGTCGACGACGACCGCGCCCTTGGCGGCGGCGATCGGGGCCCACTGCGCGGACACCTCGTCCGGGACGTCGAACATCGCGACGTCGACGCCCTCGAAGGCCGCCTCGCTCAGCACGACGACCTCGGTCTCCACGCCGCGCACCACGAGGCGGCGGCCGGCCGACCGCGCGGACGCGACCAGCCGGATCTCGCCCCACACGTCCTGCCGGGTGGAGAGCAGTTCCAGCATCACCGTGCCGACCGCGCCCGTCGCACCGACGACGGCCAGGGTCGGCTTGCGGTTCATCGGCCCGTACCCCCGTAGACGACCGCTTCATCACTTTCGCTGTCGAGCCCGAACGCGGAGTGCACGGCCTGGACGGCCGGCTTCACGTCGTCGGCCCGGGTGACCACCGAGATGCGGATCTCCGACGTCGAGATCAGCTCGATGTTGACCCCGGCGTTCGACAGCGCCTCGAAGAACGTCGCCGTGACGCCCGGGTTGGTCTTCATCCCCGCGCCGACCAGCGAGATCTTGCCGATCTGGTCGTCGTAGCGCAGCGAGTCGTACCCGATGCGGTCCTGCGACCTGGTGAGCGCGTCCATCGCCTTGCGGCCCTCGGTCTTGGGGAGGGTGAAGGAGATGTCCGTGAGGCCCGTGGCCGCCGCCGACACGTTCTGGACGACCATGTCGATGTTGACCTCGGCGTCCGCGATGGCACGGAAGATCGTCGCCGCCTCGCCCGGCTTGTCCGGCACCCCGACGACCGTGATCTTGGCCTCGGACGTGTCGTGCGAAACCCCGGAGATGATCGCCTGCTCCATCGGCTTGCCTCCTAGCGGTGCTTCGTTGCTCACCCAGGTCCCCGGCAGGCCGGAGAAGGACGAGCGGACGTGGATCGGGATGTTGTAACGACGGGCGTACTCGACGCAGCGGTGCAGCAGCACCTTCGAACCGGAGCTGGCCAGTTCCAGCATGTCCTCGAAGGAGATCCAGTCCATCTTCTGGGCGCGCTTGACGACCCGCGGGTCGGCGGTGAACACCCCGTCGACGTCCGTGTAGATCTCGCACACCTCGGCGGCGAGCGCGGCGGCCAGCGCCACCGCGGTCGTGTCGGAACCGCCGCGGCCCAGCGTGGTGATGTCCTTCTTGTCCTGGGACACGCCCTGGAAACCGGCCACGATCGCGATGTTGCCCTCGTCGAGCGCGGTCCGGATACGGCCCGGCGTCACGTCGATGATCCGCGCCTTGTTGTGGACGGAGTCGGTGATGACCCCGGCCTGGCTGCCGGTGAACGACTGCGCCTCATGACCGAGGTTCTTGATCGCCATCGCCAGCAGCGCCATGGAGATCCGCTCCCCGGCGGTCAGCAGCATGTCGAACTCCCGGCCGGCGGGAATCGGCGACACCTGCTCGGCGAGATCGATCAGCTCGTCCGTCGTATCGCCCATCGCCGACACCACGACAACGACCTGATGGCCGTTCTTCTTGGTGTCGACGATTCGCCGGGCGACGCGCTTGATGCCTTCAGCATCGGCGACGGAGGAGCCTCCGTACTTCTGCACGACAAGGCCCACGTGCGCTCCTCGGGAAGGTCTGGTACTGCGGTCGGCTCAGTCTAACGAGCGGGCCGGGGCGGCCTCCGCGGTACCGGATATTGAGACAGGTGGCCCACTCGGTGGGCCACCTGCCCAGGACGGAACGGAATAACCCCAGATCAGGCGCTGGATGAGCGATCGGAGGCAGATCGTCCGGATATCCGGCCTCGGCCGGTGGTGGGCCAGGGTTCGACGGTTGGCGGGCCCGGGATCAGCCGGTGGTGGGCCAGGGTTCGACGGTTGGCGGGCCCGGGATCAGCCGGTGGTGGGCCAGGGTTCGACGGTTGGCGGGCCCGGGATCAGCCGGTGGCGGGCTGGGCGCGGGCGCCCGGCGGGGTGCCGAGCTCGGCCGCCATGACCTTGCCGGCCTCCTCGGCCAGCCGCTCCTCGTCGTCCGCCGAATCGTCCGTGTCCAGGCCGTCCAGCTCGTCCAGCGGGCTGTCCAGGCGGACGTGGGCGACCAGGGACTGCAGCGCGCGCAGCGAGGCGCTGGCCGTCGGCCCCCAGTTCGACAGGTACGAGAACTGCCACCACCACAGCGCCTCGCTCACCCGGCCGGCGCGGAAGTGCGCGAGGCCGTGCGTGAGATCGGTCACCACGTCGGCCATATCGTCCGAAATCCGGCAGGCGACGGGCGTACTGCGCGGTACGTACGGGTCGAAGACCTCGGAGTAGACGTCGATCGGCTCCAGCAGCGCCGCGAGGTGCTGGCGCAGCTCGTCCGCGTCCGGCTCGGGGCCGATGTCCGGCTCGTAGCGCTCGTCCGGGACGATGTCCTCGTGCGCGCCGAGCCGGCCGCCGGCCAGCAGCAGCTGGGAGACCTCCAGCAGCAGGTACGGGACCGCGCTGTCCGGGTCGTCGCCCTTGGCGACCTCGCGGACCGAGAGGATGAAACTCTCGATCTGATCGCAGATCTGGACGGCGAAGTCGTCGGGTTCCTGAATGTCCGGATCGCTGAGGTCGCGTCCCGGAGAGCCCGGTGCGCCCTTCGAGTCCTGTGTGGTTACCGCGGTGTCAGACATCGAGCAGTCGCCTCCCTTCGAAGGCACGACCCAGCGTGACCTCGTCGGCATACTCCAGGTCTCCCCCCACGGGCAGACCACTGGCCAGTCGCGTCACCTTCAGCCCCATGGGTTTCACCATGCGGGCCAGGTACGTAGCGGTCGCTTCACCTTCAAGATTGGGATCCGTCGCCAGAATGAGCTCGGTGACGGTGCCGTCCGCGAGCCGCGTCAGCAGCTCCCGGATCCGTAGATCGTCCGGACCGACGCCCTCGATGGGGCTGATCGCGCCGCCCAGTACGTGGTACCTGCCGCGGAACTCACGGGTGCGCTCGACCGCGACGACATCCTTGGGCTCCTCGACCACGCAGATCACCGCGAGATCGCGGCGCGGGTCACGGCAGACCCTGCACAGGTCGTCCTGCGCGACGTTCCCGCAGATGTTGCAGAACCGCACTTTGGCCTTGACCTCGGCCAGCACGTGCGCGAGGCGCCGCACATCGGCCGGGTCCGCCTGCAGGATGTGGAAGGCGATCCGCTGCGCGCTCTTGGGACCCACGCCGGGCAGCCTGCCCAGTTCGTCGATGAGGTCCTGAACCACGCCTTCGTACACGGGGCGCCTTCCTTACGCTAGAACGGCAGGCCGGGCATGCCGCCCAGCCCCTGGGCGAGCGGACCGAGCTTCTGCTGCTGAAGCTCCTGCGCGGTCGCGTTCGCGTTGTGCACGGCGGCGACGACCAGATCGGCCAGCGTCTCCGTGTCATCAGGATCGACCGCCTTGGGGTCGATGACCAGCCCCCGGAGCTCACCGGCACCGGTCACCGTGGCGGTCACGAGACCGCCGCCCGCGGAACCCTCGACCTCGGTCTCGGCCAGCTCCTGCTGGGCCGCAGCAAGATCCTGCTGCATCTTCTGGGCCTGCTGGAGCAGCTGCTGCATATTGGGCTGACCACCGGGGATCACGGGTTCACTCCTGCCTCACGACAACGTTGCGCGGTAGGGCGAGCCTACGTGCTCGGACGGCCCTGCGCCCTACGCCGTACGGAGGATCGGACGACGTGCCGCGGAACATCGGGCGACATCAGTCGTTCGGGATCTCCTCGATCACCGTCGCACCCATTTCGCGCACGAAAAGCTCATATCCGGACAGCGGGGACTCGACCAGATCCACGTCGTCGTCCTCCGGAATGTCGTCCTCCAGGGGCGGCGGCGTCTCGTCCGACATCAGTGGCGGCGGCGCACCCCCGGGCCGCCCGGCGCCCGCCTGAGGCGCGGCACGGGCCGCCTGGGCGGGCCCGCCCTGCGCGGCGGAGGGCGGGGACGCGGCGGACTGTGCGGACGGTGCGGAGGATGCCGGTGGGGCGAACGAGGCGGACGGTGCTGGTGGGGCGGACGGGCCGGACGGCCGGGAGCCGCCAGCGCCGCTTCCACCGCTTCCACCGCTTCCCCCACTGCCTCCGCCGCCGAAACCGCCACCCGGGCCGCCGGAGCCGCCAGGACCGCCGCCGGCCGTTCCCCCGCCGCCCGACGGGTCCACGATGGCCTCGATCCGCCACTCCACCCCGAGGGCGTCGCTGATCGCCTGCTTGAGCACCTCTTCGCTGCCGCTGTTGGCGAAGCTGTTGCGCGCTCCGGGATTGTCGAATCCGAGCTGCAGCGTCTGCCCGTCGAAGCCCGCCACCTGCGCGTTGTTCAGCAGCAGCATCCACGTCAGCCTGCGGCGGTTCTTCACCGCCTCCAGAATGTCCGGCCACATCTGCCGGACCCGCGTCGAGTCCCCGGCGAACCCGGCCGCCGCCGGGGCGGGGCCGGCGGGCGGCGGTGTCTGGGCGGCCGGGGCGGGGGCCGCCGGAGCGGCGGGTGCGGCCTGGGCAGCCGTCGGCCAGGCGCCGGGGCGGGCGGGCGCGGCCGGTTCGGGTGGTGCGGCGGCGGGGGCGGCTGAAGCGGCTACTGGAGTAGCGGGAGTACCCGTAGTACCCGGGCTGGTCGTGGTCGGCCAGGCGCCGGGACGCTGCCGGGCGCCACCGTCCGAGGGAGCCGGAACCGCGGCGGGGGCGGGGCCTGCGGCGGGTTCGTGCTGCTCAGGGGCGGGTGCCCGGGTCGGAGCGGGGGCCGGAGCGGGGGCCGGCTGCGCGGCCGGAGCCGGCCGTCCGCCGCCCACGGCCGCACGGACCGAGGCCGCACCCCCGGAGCCGGCGGGGCCGCCGGAGCTGCCGGGTCCTCCTGCGCCGGGGCTGTGGTCGGCGTGCGCGGGCTGGTAGGAGAAGTCCGGGACCTGGGGAGCACCGGGGGCGAAGCCCCGCCGTTCCAGCTTGTCCAGCCGGGCCTGTACGGAGCGCTCGTCGTCGTACGCCGCGGGCAGCAGCACCCGGGCGCAGATCAGCTCCAGCTGGAGCCGCGGCGACGTGGCGCCGCGCATCTCGGTCAGACCGGTGTTGACCAGGTCCGCCGCACGGCTCAGCTCGGCGGCGCCGAAGACGGACGTCTGGGCCCGCATCCGCTCGATGACATCGCTCGGGGCGTCGATCAGCCCCTTGTCCACCGCGTCAGGAACCGCCGCGATGATCACGAGGTCACGCAGCCGCTCCAGCAGGTCCGCCACGAAGCGCCGCGGATCGTGGCCGCCCTCGATGACGCGGTCGACCATCTCGAAGACCGCCGCCCCGTCGCCCGAGGCGAACGCGTCCACCACCTCGTCGAGCAGCGCCGCGTCGGTGTAGCCGAGCAGCGCCGTCGCCATGGCGTACGTCACACCCTCGGCGCCCGCGCCCGCCAGCAGCTGGTCCATCACCGACATCGAGTCCCGCACGGAGCCCGCGCCGGAGCGCACCACCATCGGATACACGCCGTCCTCGACCGGGATGTCCTCCCGGGCGCAGACCTCCGCGAGGTAGTCCCGCAGCGTGCCCGGCGGCACCAGCCGGAACGGGTAGTGGTGGGTACGCGACCGGATCGTGCCGATGACCTTCTCGGGCTCGGTGGTCGCGAAGATGAACTTGAGGTGCTCCGGGGGCTCCTCGACCACCTTCAGCAGGGCGTTGAAGCCCTGCGGGGTGACCATGTGCGCCTCGTCGATGATGTAGATCTTGTACCGGCTGCCCGCCGGCCCGAAGAACGCCTTCTCCCGAAGATCACGCGCATCGTCCACACCACCGTGCGACGCCGCGTCGATCTCGATCACATCGATCGACCCCGGCCCGTTCCGCGCCAGGTCCTGGCACGACTGGCACTCCCCGCACGGCGTCGGCGTCGGCCCCTGAACACAGTTCAGACACCGCGCCAGGATGCGCGCGCTCGTCGTCTTCCCGCAGCCTCGGGGCCCACTGAACAGGTACGCGTGATTGACCCGGTTGTTGCGCAGCGCCTGCTGCAACGGGTCGGTTACGTGCTCCTGCCCGATGACCTCGGCGAAGGACTCGGGACGATAGCGGCGGTACAGAGCGAGGGACACGCCTACGACGATATCGGGGCCCACTGACATCCGACGTCCCCCGGACATCCCCGAACGCCCCCGGCAACGCAAAGACCCCCCACGCACCCGCCAGAGCCCACCTACCCTTGCTGCCTTCCGGCCCTGGGGGAGTTCAGCGAGATAGCGCCACGTGAGGGGCTGCGCACAGCGTACCCGATCGGATCACCCACTTACGAGTTCGCGAGCACCCCTCCGCGTCTTGTAGTGTTCGTCGCGGAGGATTCGCCTAGTGGCCTAGGGCGCACGCTTGGAAAGCGTGTTGGGGGCAACCCCTCACGAGTTCGAATCTCGTATCCTCCGCACGTCAGAGGGCCCGCATCGTTCGCCGATGCGGGCCCTCTACGTTTTCCGTCTCAGTTTCCGTCTCACTTGGGGCCGGCAGAGCTCCCCGGCGGCTCGGACGGATCATCGTCCGCCGCATCCTCGGCTGAACCCCAAAGAGCTCTGCCCACCTGGTTCGCGACGTTCCTCAACATCGGATCCGTGACATGCATGTACCGGGCGCGCATCCTGGCTGCCCCGCCCGGCTCCCATCCCATGATCGAGTCAACGATCCGATCCGGGACGCCGAGCAGCAGGAGCACCGTCGCCGCGGTGTGACGTGCGTCATGCAGTCGCCCGTCCCGCACCCCGGCGTCCTTCAGCAGCCGCTTCCAGTGGTGGTAATCGGTGTTCGGGATCAGCGGCTCACCATCCGCCTTGGTGAACACGTAGTCCTTGTCGGCCCACCCCTCCCCCGCCAGCTCGCGCTCTCGCGCCTGCGCTTCCTTGTGCTTGCGGAGCAGCTTCACCAGCTCATCCGGGAGCCCGATCGTCCGCCGGCCCGCGCGGGACTTCGTGGGCTTGGTCTCGCGCCGGACCTGGGTGCGCTGCTTGCAGTAGCCAGGTTTGTTGCCGCACTCCCCCTTCTCGCACCCGTGCGCGTACTTCGGGCGTAACCGGTTCTTGCGCGTGCGGATGTATCCCGCTTCAAGGTCCACGTCAGTCCAGCGCAGTCCGAGAGCTTCCCCCTGTCGGAGCCCGAGCGCGAGGGCCAGGACCCATCGGGCACTGTTGGGAGCTTTCGCAGCCTCCAACAGCAGGCGCTGGACCTCCTCGGCGGTGTACAGCTCGATCTCTTCCTCTTCGAGCCGCGGAGCCTTGGCGATCTCCGCCGGATTGATCGAGATGTGCCCGCGCTTCACCGCCTCGCCGAGCGCGGTCCGCAGCGTGCGGTGGGATTGATGAGCCGTCGCGGGCTTGCTCCCCTTGTCCTGCATCTTCTTGTAGAAGCGCTCCAGGTGCTCCGGCTCCAGCCGGTCGAGCCGATGCGCGCCGAGGCCGGGGATGAGATGGACCCGGACGGCCACCTCATAGCCGTCGTAGCTGTTCTCGCTGACGGACGGCTTCGCGATGTTCTCGATCCAGTGGGAGAGCCACGTCTTGAGCGTCCAGGGCTTGCCGGGCTTCCGTACGGTGCCGGCGTCGCGCTGCTTCTCCAGCTCTCGGACGGCCTTGATGACCTCGCCCTGAGTCTTCCGCTCCACATGCCGGCGGTCCGGCGTGCCGTTGTCCTTGACGCCGACAGTGACGCGTCCGTGCCACTTCCCATCCTGGCCGAGGTAGATCGACGAGGCGCCGTTGGGCTGGCGCGTGCGTTTCTGCTCCGTCATGCCCGCCCCCTCGCGCACGCTGCTTCAGCCGCGCGACGACGCAGCGCGGACACAAAGGCGGGCAGAGCCTCGATCGGAACGCGGCGGAGACGGCCAACGGTCACCGACTCGATCTCCCCCACCTGCACAAGCTTGAAGCACGTCGTACGACCGATACGCAGGCGGCGGGCAGCCTCCTCGACGGTCAGCAGGACCAACGGCGGATCGCCAGCGAATAGGCCATCGAACGGCGCCTGCGCCGCTGCCAGTTCATCCATGGGTGGGTTCACCTTCCGTGCCGGGTGCAGGGGTCAGTGATGCCGTCAGCCATTGCTCGGTGGGGCACAGCCCCGTGCCGGCGAACGTCCAATGAGCGAGGACGTACGTCGTCTCCTCGGTCCGATCGGTGTCCGACGTGGCGAGGGCTTGGGCGCGACGCCATTCGGCGCGGGCATTGCGGAGGGAGCCGAGAGTCGTGGAGTAGCGGCGGGTCTTGGTCGAGAAGTGGCCGCGGAAGCCGAGCATGTGCGCCCAGGCCCGCAGGCGGAGGTCTTCCAGGTCCTTGCGCCCACCGAGGGTCCACGCGGTGCGGATCATGCGGCGGGCGTGGTCGCCGAGGCGGGCCTGTGCGAGTTCGGCGAGGAACTTCAGGGGGCGGTCGAGCGTGCCGGTCGTGATCTCCGCGCCCTTGGTCGCGTACTTGGCGATGTACGCCGCTACCGCTCGGTCGGTCAGAGCGGTGCCGCCGTCGAGGTCCGCAGACCGGATGACGCGTACGTCGAGCTGGCGGCCGAAGGCGAAGCCGTGCGCGCGACCGTCGACCACAGGGCCGGAGACGTGTGCGGCAGTCGACGCGGCACGGATCGCGTCGGTCAGCAGCTCGGCGGTGCCCAGGCCGGGGGCGCGGTGTCGCCGCCCTCCGGTCCGTCGAGCCGGATCACGGCGTGAAAGTGGACCGCGCCGCGCTTTTGGTACTCGGCGACCTTGGCGAAGGACACGCGGGCGTGGTCGCGGAAGGTGCGTTGGGTGAGTCCGGCGCGCTTGGCGATCTCGCGGCGGAGGTAGATGGAGAACCGCCGCCAGAGTGCCCCGGCATGTGCGTTCCAGAGGACGGCGGCTTCGTAGTCGTAGGTGGCGGGATCGATGGGGCTGCCAAGGGCGGGGTCGTCCTGGTCGTGGCAGGCGCCGCAGCGGCAGGGGCGTGTGCCGCCGCCGGAGCTCTTGGGCCGGTTGTGGACCGGGCCGAAGCCAGGGGCAGTGAAGGTGGCGAAGACCCAGGGGTGACCGGCGACCGTGGCGGGAGTGCCCTTGCCGCCCCGGAGCCCGGCCGTAACCAGGTGGAAGGTGTCGCGCCGGTAGGTCTCGGCGCAGGCGGGGCAACGGGTGGTGCGGCGGTTGTTGCAGCGAACGAGGAGGTTCCCGGCGGGTAAGCCGGCCGAGTCGAGATGGTGCAGGACCCTGCCGATCTCGCCGGTCCGGGTGTCGAGTTCGTGTTCGGTGCGGTGACCGTCAAGGCGGACGGGGTGCGTGCAGCCGCCCAGACCGGACAGCTGACGCAGGAGCGCGGGAAGGGTGCCCAGGGAAGCGAGCGTGCCGAGTTCACCCACCGGCGGTGGGGTGTCGCGGGTGATGATGGTGGAGTCCTTTCGACTTCGGTTGAGGAGGGCGGGACCTACCGGGACGGCGGGATGCTTGGCGGCGTATTGCCGCCCCGGTAGGCCGATCAGCGCGTTCGCCGGCCGTTCACCAGCGAGCGCAGGACCACGGCCGCGATGGCGACCGCCAGGGCCGTAATGGCGACCGTGGCCAGGAGCGCGGTGAGAACGACGCCGACCACGAGCACGGCCGCGACGGCCCCGATTCCTTGGGCGACGTGGGGCGAGATCCGCCAGTGGTCAGCCCTCGCAGGCGCATGGGTCGACGACTGGTGGCAGGTGCAGGCCGCCGCTTGTTCGTCCCTACGGGCCACGAATGCGGCCGGAGCGGGCGGGGCGTCGGGGAGCTTGGGGCGGAGCATGGGGTGGATCTCCTTTCAGTCGTGGGTGCCGTTGACGACGTCGACGCCCGTACGGGTGCCGGACTCGACGGCGGGGGCGAGGACGGTGTGGGAAAGCCAGAAGCCGAACAGCGCGATGACGACGGCGACCCACATACGGACCCCGAGGAACTTGATTGCGGCCCAGGCGATGACGCCCAGGACGAAGACCAGCGCAAGCGTGACGGTCATAGGGCGAGCCCCTTCAGCGGGCGGAGCAGCGGTGGGTGCGGGCAGCCAGTTCGGCGGCGGCGCGGCTGTCGTAGTCGGTGGAGAAGCCGCAGCGCGGAGCAGTGCACGCGGCGGTGTGCCTCTCCCGGCCCCGGCCGTCGTAGGCGGTGCCGACCTGGACGGGGCCGATCCGGATCACCTGGCGAAATCGTCGGTTCGCGGGCATGGAATTTCTCCTCTCAAAGGCGGGCGGCGATGGCTTCGGCCAGCGGAGCCGGGACGCCCAAGCGGACCCGCAGGGTCGGAGTGTCGATGGGCCTACCGGTGCGCGTGCGGTGCTCGGCGGCCACCTTGCGGGCGTGCTCCACCAGGGCGGCCGGGACGTTCGGCGCCGCCGGTGCGGGAGTGGCGGATGGCGCAGGCGGCGCGGGAAGTTCGGGCGCCGGCCCGGTCTGATCGACGCGGGTCACCTTCGCCTCCTGCACGGGGTCGGATGAGGTGGAGTCGCTTTCAGCAGCGGTTGAGGGGTTGTGGGCGAGGAGGGTTCCGCCGAGAAAGGCGATGGCCGGCCAACCCGCGACGAGGATGCGCAGCCAGGCCGGAGTGTCGGTTACGTCCAGCAGCCCGGCGGTGGCGACGTTCGCGCCGAGGGATGCGGTGAGTGCGATGAGGAACCAGCACCACCCCGAGGCTTTGGCGGATCCGGAGCGCAGGCGGCGCCAGGCCGCGACGAGCAGCAGGTCGACCGATACGGGGTAGGCCCAGGCTTTCCAGCCGTCTTGCCCGGCGGCGGAGGCGATGTCGTGCAGGTGGGCGAAGGACAGTGCGGCGGCGATGGCTGCCTGCACGAGCACAGCGTCGACACGGGCCAGCAGGGCGCGCACGGGTTCCCTCCTTCGGTTTCGGGCATGGCGGGGGTAGGGACCTGGCGCGATGCGGTCACGCCGACCGTGGCGAAGAGCCGATCAGTCGGTTACCGGGTGGGCTTTGACCACCGGGACCGGGCCCTTGACCGGCCGTATGGGCACCTCAGGCCGGAAGGGCGTGAGCGCGGGCAGGTCCGGCACCAGGTCCGCCGTGTCGTTGCAGACGGCCGCGGCATCGCTCAGGGAGAGATACGGGGTGCGGATGCGGGACCAGCCGCCGGAAGTGTCTCCGGCGACGGCCAGGCCGGGCCGTTCGGGAGCGATGGAGCAGGCGGCGCCGACCGCTTCGGGGGCGATGTCCCCCAGCGCCATCTTGGCCGAGGCTTCGTCGTTGACGCGGTGGCAGACACGTCCCGTCAACTGGGCCCGGAGCATGGTGGCGCCCTTGCCCAGTTCGGCGCCGAAGCGCTGCCCGCACACCTCCAGGTAGATCCCGGCGGCGCGGCCGAGTTGGGCAAGCCGGATGAGCTGGGTGACCATCTCGTCCCGCCGTTCCTCGTCCTTGCGCGTGGCGACCATGAAGAGCTCAGCCACCTCGTCGACGAACAGCACCACCGGCACCGGGCGTTCGTGCTCCGGCAGGCCCCAGATGTCGGACGTGATCTCCTCGTCCGGGATACCCGGCGCGATGCCCTGCCGGGCCTTGATCAGGTCGTAGCGGTCCTCCATCTCCTGCACCAGCACCGGCAGCAGCCGGGCCGCCTGATCGGGATCGGTGGCCAGAGCCGACAGCCGGGACGCGAACGGCGCCAGCTCCACCCCCCGCTTGCAGTCGATCCCCACCAACGCCACCAGCTGAGGAGCCAGCCCCGCGACCAGATGGCGCAGGAACATGGACTTGCCCGACAACGTTGCGCCGAGGGTGAGTTGGTGCGGGATGGCCCGGTAGTCCCGCACAAACGCGGTCGCGTCCTCCCGCAGCGCCACCGGCACCTTGAGGAACCCGCCCTCGGTCTTACGGGGCATCCGCACCTTCCGCAGCACGTCGAAGCCGACGAGCCGCAGTTCCACCACCCCGGGCTTGATCTCCGACACGTACACCGCGTGCACGCCCCAGGCATGCCGCAGCCGTTCCGCCGAGGCTGCTACGTCCGCCGGCTCCTGCCCCGGGGCCAGCCGCAACCGAAGCCGCAGCCCGGTCGAGGCCGGGCGAATGATCCCCCGGCGGGGAGGCACCGGCCGAACCTCCCGTCGCGTGGCCGCCCGCACCGCCAGCATGCGGAGCCGGGACGGGGCCACAGTCAGCCCGCACGCCTCCATGACCGACCCGTATGAAGCGAGCAGCCGGGCCGTGGAGACCGGCAGGCCGACCGCCGACCAGTACACAGCCGGGTGCTGGGCGCGGGCATACGCGGCCCCACCACCGACGGCCACGATCGGACCGCCCACCTCCAGCAGCGTCACCAGGTCCGTCATCAGGCCGCAGCCCCGTCCGCTTCGACTGCCAGCACACCCGGGACGACGGCGGCGGCCCGGAAGGCGATGCCGTGCCGCGACTGCCCGTTGAACACGGACTCCCACGGCCGTGCCACCAACCCGGGCAGCGACACCGGCGAGCCCAGCGCCAGGCCCTCGGTGACGCCACTCTGCGGCACCGTCACCTGGACCAGCGCCGATTCGCCCTCGCAGATGTAGACGACGCTCAGCTTCATCAGCACCTCCCCCGAGACCGCGTCCACCGCGATCTCCCCGGTCTGCCGGTCCTTGACCTTCTTCTCCGGAGCCTCGGTCAGCAGGATCGTCGCCGACGCGGTCTCCACTCGGATGGAACGCACAGTGCTTCTCCTCTAGTTGAGCCAATCAATCAACCTGACAGGTTGACTTAGCAAGTTCAAAAATAAGGAAGCCAGGTTGACTTGTCAAGTGACGAAGATGCTAACTACGTATCCCGGACTGTCAGTTGAGCCGACATGACGCCGCTTCAGGCCGTCGTACGCAAGGCTTTGCCGACGATCTCCGCCAAATCGCCGGCGGACTCGGGGGTCAGACGGTAAAACCCCTGGAGACTGATCGAGCGCCCGAGACGTCCGTCCACCACGTATTTCAGACCGCGGGTCTGCCCCCGGCGGTTACGCCAGGTAAGTCTCACCAGAAGGTCGCCGGGGATCGGCACATCGAAACGTACGGGCGTGGAGTCCACGTGCACGGCTGCGGCGCCGCAGCCACCGGCGCCGAGCATCGACCAGTCGCCGTGCCCGGGAAAGGCTGGATCCTGCCACGTCTCGGCCGCGGTGCCGCAGCAGTCGCGCCGTTCCATGTCGATCACCCGCATCCGGCTCACCACGAACACCTCGCGCTGGTTGACGTGCAGCGCATACACCTCATCCCCAACGCGGGCACCAGACCAAGCGGGCAGGGAGGAATGG
The DNA here is from genome assembly GCF_023701745.1 of Streptomyces sp. RKAG293. Taxonomy (NCBI): domain Bacteria; kingdom Bacillati; phylum Actinomycetota; class Actinomycetes; order Kitasatosporales; family Streptomycetaceae; genus Streptomyces; species Streptomyces sp. RKAG293. The sequence goes on from NZ_JAJOZB010000001.1 coordinate 4,436,254, forward strand.
ACGCCGCTGAAGGCAACCGCCGGCCGCTCGCCCACGCGGCCAGCCTTACGCAGGGAGCGGCAGGTCTCATGGGTCCACAGGACCGTGAAGGCATCAGACATGCCGTGATCCTATGAACGAGGACTGACATTGATACGCGTAGTTCTGTAGGTGCTGAGTGACCGCATTCGCCGACGAGACAGGTGCTGGCCGACACCGGGTGCTTGCGGCAAGCGCCTGGGTGCTCGACCGACTGCTCGGGCAGAGACTCGCCCGTCGGGAAGACCCACCAGAAGGCGCGGGTTTCGGCGCACCAACCCAGAACGGACCGCAGGTGAGCGAGTTTCTGACCCATCTCATCGAAGCTTGACCAGTCTCAGCGAAGCTTGACCGGAACGGCGGCTGCTGCTCTGCGGCTGGTTCAGTCGGTGGAGCTCTCCGCTGGGGGCCACGGCCCCTCGAAGGCCGGCCCACAGTCGTGCGGCAGGTGGGCCACCACCAAAGCGGCCGCCTCATTAGGTGTGAGTGACTCGCCCAAGACACGCGGCGACGCACCCAGTGGCGCGTACACGATGCACGATTGCGCGTCGCCGACGATGAACGGCAGGTCGTTGCTCCATGGGAACTGCGTGTTGCGGTGAAAGGTGAGCGCCCCGTGGCCCGGAAACGGGAACAAGGCCCGCAGCCGAGGTTCAGCGTAGGCAGCCTCTATGACTACGGGCTCTCCCCGTCGCGCCGTGGGATGCCCCTCCAGCATGAGCCGCCAGGTCTTCTCGACAACCGTCTCCTCAGCCATCCCGCGATCATGGCGTCTGTACTCGGCCAGGACAAACCGCTCCACCCTGATGGTCAACTTCGATGAGACTCACCAAACTTCGCCGAGACAGGTCAGTTTCGTCGGTTGACCGCTCTCATCCAATCTAGGCGTTTACTCAGCGACCCAGTCGTTTCGCGATTCGTCTCAGCTGACCTAGTCGTGTGGTTCATCGCGCTGGGGGTGCTGGGCGGCTGTACCGGCCGTGGTGGGTCTTCCGAGGCTGAGACCTCGCCAGAGCTCAGGCGTTCCACCACTCGTCGGTGCCGCAGCCAACTTCATGGTGCCACCATCCTTGCTCTTCTCCTTGAATCAGGAGTGCCTTGATCGCGGCGAAGTCCGCGTCGGCCGGTGCGGTGAAGGCCACCATGGGGAACTCCTCGCTGAAGACCTCGCCTCCGAGGCCGAACACTGCAATGCGCTGATGCACTGCCTGAGGGCTGCATCCCAGGGGGCCGGCAGGGACGGGCACTATGCGAATCGTGCAGTTGCCGGAGGCACTGACACGGCCGACAGCCCAGTGGATCCCGTTGGAGTCGGTCTGGAACCGTACAACGTCGCCCTCGGCCACCCCATCCTGGAGAAAGGGGGCGTTCTGCACACTGGCCGTATCGACACCGATCTTCCGTGCCCACAAGCCCTCGGTGTCCTGCGGGAACCAGCCCTCGCGAGGGACGAACCGAAACCAGACCTTGATCTTCTCGACTGCGTTCTCCATGACGGCCATCATGCGCCGACCGTCGACAGTGCCTCGCGCCGAGTCTGAACTGGGCGATCAACCCGGGAACCCTGTCTCACCCAAACCAGTCCATGCAGTTCAGTGCGACTCGGTCGACAAACTTCGCTGAGACAGGTCATCGGTAGCCCTGTCAGTGGAGCCGGTAGGTGTCCTCAAGCTCTTGTCCGTCCGCCGGCATCACGACGTCAACCACCTGCAGGGCCTGCCCCGAGACGTCGCACGCCACGACCAGGACGCTCAGCACAGGGACGCCGACAGCCAGGCCGAGCAGCTCCGACTCTTCAGCGGCAGGCAAGCGCGCAGACACACGCTCGGTGACGTGGTCGAAGCGCACGCGCTTGCGCGTTTCCAGGTGCTCCCGCGAGCTACCGCTCAAGGGCTCGGACGCGCTCAGTTCCGTCCCTTCGGCCAGGCCGGCAGGGAAATAGGCCGAGACCAGCTCGATCGGCTCACCGTCCTCCTCGACCACGAGGCGGCGCATCAGCACCTTGGTCCGCCCAGGAACACCGAGGAACGACGCGACGCGGGCCGGGACGGGCACCATGTCAACCTGGACGAGCCGGCCGACTTGCGACTCGTCGCGCTCCAGCGCCTCTTGCCCTCGGCGGTCCTTCCGCTCGACAACCTCAGGGCGGCGGCGGACGATCGTGCCGTACCCCTGACGGGACTCCAGCCATCCATCCCGCTTCAGCAGTTCCAAGGCCCGCACGACGGTCGGTCGGGACATCCCGAAGGCTTGGACGAGCTGATTCTCGCTCGGCACCAGCGAACCCGGCGGATAGGATCCGTCCTCGATCCGACCCTGGATCGTTTGCGCGAGCCGCACGTACTTCGGTGCCGCCACTTCATACGCCATGGACGCCGCCTGTCGGAATCAGTCAAGTCAACTGGTCAACCAGACTAATCCACGTTCTCCGTGTAGATGTAGCCGGGCGTCAGGATTGCCAGGCATCAGCCACAACGAAGGAGACGACCGTTCCGCCGAACAGACTCGGCCCGACATGCCACGAGTCAGCCAGAGCGTTCACCAAACACAGGCCCCGACCATGAGCGACATCCGCAGCCGGCCGCCGCATACGGACGCAGGCGGGCAAGCCCGCATTGTGCACATCGACGCGGAGCCTCGTCCCCACCCGCGACCACTCGACCCGGACAAGCCAGGGTTCCTCGGCCCGCCCGTAGAGGATCGCGTTGGTCACCAGTTCCGAGATCATCAACAGGCAGTCGTCCAGCGGGCAGGCGATGCCGTGCGGTTCGATGAACTTGAGGAACCACCGACGGGCCCGGGGAACGGACTCCGCCAGCGGGTAGAGGGTCATGGCTCCCAGGAGTTCCTGATCAGGCGAGCCGCATCCCTCGGTGGCGTCGTTCATACGCGTCTACTCCTTACCGGTTCCGTCGCAGTCCAGGCAGCGCCGCTTGACTGTCGGACGGGCACGGTCGTTGGCAGTGGAAAGCGCCAGATCAGTGCGCGAGCTGACGCGCTTCCAGCCCCGCCCACGACACCCGCGACAGCCAACACGTGCTCCGTCGCCTAACGGCTCACTGCTCACGCCGTGCCCCCTTCCATCAAGTGGCATTAGCCACTTGATGGATAGTGGCATTAGCCACTTGTGGGTGCAAGCGATTCGGCGACCTCCAGCCCAAATGTCATGCCAACGGGTAGCCCTGCTCGAAGGCCCAACGGTCCGGCGGGTAGGTCGCTTCGGCAAACTCCAGCGGCTGATCCTGCATGTCGTAGACCACGTGATGGACAATCAGGACAGCCGACGACGGGCGCAGAGACAGGTCAGCGGTCTCCTCGTCCGTTGCCTGCCGGGCGCACATCCGGTCCTCCGCGTAGCTGCCTTGACGTCCCGTCATCTGCTCGACGTACATCAAAGTGCCTTCACGGATGCGGTCAGGATCCATGAGCTTCGGCGCCAACCTCCCCACGTCCGGGGCGAACCACGAGGTCGACAGGGTGATCGGACCAGACTCGTTGTTGGTGATCCGCCGACGGTGCACAGCCTTGCGGTCCTTGCCCAGACTGAGCGCTGCGGCAACGTGCTCAGGCGCATCGAGCCAGCCCGCAGAGGTGATCACGGCGTATTCACCGGGGGTGTAGATGTTGCCGGTCTGACGCGCCCGCCCGTAGAGCTCCCGAGCGCGGCGGTTGACCTCAAGGCTCCGCACGTAGGTTCCCGAACCTTGGCGCTTCTCGACCAGGCCCTGATGACTCAACGCCAACAGCGACCGAGCCGCGGTCGGCCGCGACACGCTCCAACTGGCCGCCAGTTGCCGTTCGGACGGAACTTCGTCCCCAGGCCGCAAGTCTCCTCGCAGGATCTGATCGCGGATGAAGTGCGCGATCTGCAAGTACTTGGGCTGGGCCTCCTCGATCTTCGGCATCGCAGCCTCCCGTCAAAGTGGCTATTACCTCTAGCCACTATAGGGTCAGTGGCCAGGTGCCCACCCCGTACGCTGGCGGCGTGACGCGGTTGATCGTGGCAGCTGGAGGAGGGGGCGACGCAGTCGCCGCCGCAATGCTGGACTCGGCCCTGTACGGCCACGGGGAACCGGCCGTGATCCTCACTTACGCGTGGGACCGTCTCCTGGTCGACCCGGTACCGGGACCGCGAGGGCCGGCCAACTTCACGGCGCTGCGACCCCTGACCCCTCACGTGTGGAGCGTCGCCGCGGATTCGCAACCGGTCGCGCCGGCCGGGTCGACACTCCCCCGGCTAGCGGCCGAACTCCCGCACACGTTCGCACTGATCGACCCCCACCACGGCGCCCAAGGCATCACCCGCCAGCTCGAAGAGCTGATCGAGCACCTGGCCCCCGAGTCGATCGACCTCCTGGACGTCGGAGGCGACATCCTCGCCCAGGGCGACGAACCCACCCTCCGCAGCCCGCTCGGAGATGCCCTCACACTCGCCGCTAGCGCCCAGGTAAACGCTCCGATCCGTCTACTGGTCGCCGGCCCCGGCCTGGACGGAGAGATCCCCGCCACCGATCTGCGCGACCGCCTTGGGCCGTGCGTCCACTCGTTGAGCGCCAAGGACGTCGAGCCCATCAGCAGCGTCCTGGACTGGCACCCCTCCGAAGCAACCGCGATGCTCGCGGCCACTGCGCGAGGAATCCGCGGGCGCTGTGAAGTCCGGGATGCGGGGGTCGCGGTTCCGCTCACGGACGACGGCCCGAACGTCTACATGGCCGACCTGGACGACGCCCTGAACCGGAACAGGCTGGCCCGAGCGATCCTGGCAACGAGCAGCCTCGAAGAAGCCGAGCAGCAGAGTCGGGAAATCTGCGGGTACTCAGAGATCGATTACGAGCGCAACAAGGCTGCGTGGCTCACGACCCAGACCGCGGGCACGCTGGACGCCGCCGAAGTCCTCCCCCAGCTAGACGCCTTCGAGGAAGCCGCCACCAGCCGCGGAATCACCCACACCACCTTCCGCCGTCTCACCGAAGCCCTCGGCCTCAACGGCAACCAGCGCTCCGGTCTGCGCGACCTTCTCATCACCAGCCGACCCGAGCAGTACGCAGCGCCCTTGTGGCAACTGCATCGCTGACCGAGTAACAACCTTCTCTACGGGTTCAAGGCGACTCGCTGCGCTCGCCGCTGGCCCGTAGCCTCGGGCCTCTCAGGTTTGTAAGGCAGTCTTCTCTCAGAGAGAGAAAGGGCCGCGCACAGCGCGGCGGCGCCGGCCGTCGCCCGGCGCGGCCCGCCTCCATGTCTGCGCCACCGGCTGGCCGCGCCGGTCGCCGTCCGCGCCCACAAGGTGGGGGAAACACAGGTCCGGGCTGGGTCAGGAGCGGTGACGCGGATTGCCAACCATGAAGGTGCGGACGATGCCTCCGGCGGGGGCGCTCAGACTCTGGGATAGCGGCAACTCGGTTGGCGTCTGCCGGCAGTTCGTGGTGGGGGTGGGGTGCTGCCATCCCGCCTGCCGACGTCCCAGGCAGAGCCGAGCAGCCGCGGCCCAGGGCGTCAAGGTCGTTCGTCCAGCGGGGCGCTCCACCTTGACGCCCTGAACCACGCCCGCTCCACAGAGTGTGGGACGACGGCAGACGGGATAGCAGCCAGAAACCCTGTGGTGGGGGAAGCAAGAGGACTTCTCGGATGGTCCGACTGTGTCGATCCGACAACGTGCCACTAGTGACCTGAGTCGGAGGTTTGGCGTTAGTTCGGTATGAGCCGTCCGGGTCCGAAGATTCCGCCGTTGTTACTGACTGAGCCCCAGCGGGCCGTGCTGGAGGGCTGGGTGCGTCGGCGCACAACCGCGCAAGCGTTGGCTCAACGGTCGCGGATCGTGCTGGAGTGCGCGGACGGTCACTCGATCATGGAGGTGTCCCGTCGTCTGCGGATCGCTCCGGACACGGTCCGCACCTGGCGGTGGCGCTTCCTGGAGAACGGCTTGGACGGCCTGTGTGACGAGCCCAGGCCGGGTGTCCCGCGGAAGATTACCGACGCGGATGTGGAACGAGTGATCGTCAGGACGCTCGAGGAGACGCCGAAGAACGCAACGCACTGGTCGACCCGTTCCATGGCCGCAGCCACGGGCATGTCGCAGTCGACGGTCTCAAGGATCTGGCGGGCGTTCGCCCTGGCCCCGCACCGCTCGCAGACCTTCAAGCTTTCGACGGACCCGTTCTTCATCGACAAGGTCCGCGATGTCGTCGGCCTCTATCTCGATCCGCCGGAGAAGGCCCTGGTCCTCTGCGTGGACGAGAAGTCGCAGATCCAGGCCCTGGACCGGTCACAACCGGTGCTGCCGATGATGCCCGGCGTTCCAGAACGCCGCAGCCACGACTACATTCGCGCCGGCACCACGACGCTCTTCGCGGCACTCGAGGTCGCGACCGGCAAGGTGATCGGATCACTGCACCGCCGCCACCGGGCCATCGAGTTCAAGAAGTTCCTGGCCAAGCTCGACAAGGAAGTCCCGGCCGGGCTCCAGGTGCATCTGATCCTCGACAACTACGCGACCCACAAAACACCCGAGATCAAGAAGTGGCTGCTGGCCCACCCGCGCTTCCACCTGCACTTCACACCCACAAGTGCGTCGTGGCTGAACCTGGTCGAGCGGTGGTTCGCCGAGCTCACACAGAAGAAACTCAAGCGCGGAGTCCACCGCTCCGTCCAAGCCCTCGAACGCGACGTCCGAACCTGGCTGGCCGACTGGAACGACCAACCCCGGCCCTTCATTTGGACGAAGACCGCTGACGAGATCCTCGACAAGGTCGCCGCCTACTGCCACCGAATCTCTGACTCAGGTCACTAGGCGTGACTGAGTATTGCGCAACAGCCATGGTCCTGGGGTCAAGATGCGGTGCGAGTGCCGGCGGGCGACGCTTAACAGACAGTTCCCTGTCAAGAGGAGTCATCATGGCCCTTCGCACCATCGTCTCAATGACCGTGCGCAACGACGTTCTTGACGAAGCTCGTCAGGCTCTATGGGCCCTGGTAACCGGCCCCTTCGGTCCCGTGGAGGTCTACCGCTCCAACCACCCGGACGACATCACCACGGTCGTGACGTCGCTGCCTGGCGACGTTCGTGAAGCAGTGGCGGAGCAACTCTCCGCGCTGACTACGCTTCCATACGAGATCGAGGTCAGGGAGGACGGTCTCTAGGTAATCGAGCGTTGCCACTGCAGGCAGAATTGGTGGAGAGTGGTCGCCGCCCGTCCCCGACCGATTTCCCTGGTCGGGGATCGGCCGATATCTACGCAGGCACGATGCTCAATTATTGAGCCACTTCAACCGTTGGAACAATGCCGCCTGGCGATATCAACTCATCAGAGCCTTGAGCCTCTTATGAAGCAGTGGATATTCATGAATATATGGCTGCACTCCAGGTTCGGCGGGCGGGGGAGGAGGCCCATTTAGAACTAGCAGGACATCGTCTACAAGTTGTTTCATGTCGCCGTCATCCAGGGCAATTACAAAACCACGGTGATCTAGCGCAGTGTCGCGACACCGACTCAAGAAGCGCTCTTTGTCGGCGAAAGACCGGCAGGCCAGGATGCCAAATTTCCCTCGCAGCGGAGAAAATCGGGATGAAAGTTGATCAATCTCGGGATTCCCAACTTCCGTTCCGTAGTTCTTGCATTCAATGAAGACGTATCGAGACGGAATCTTGTGCCTGGACAGGAAGCGAAAGAATCCATCGGTGGCGTTGTTGGTATATGAAATATCAACCCTCTTTCGACGCTCGTGGAGCTCCTCTTCCATTTCCGGCATTGCCAGAGATGGATAGAAGAGCGCGCTCATTAGAGCTTCGACGCGCGCGTGATACAGATTGGCATCGGCCTTTCCTGTCGGAGTATCAACCACTTCCTTGAGAAGCGCCCCGTAGTCTGGTGGCTCCGTATTTCCTACTGCGCTCAGTTCATCATGCGAAATCGGATGCGGAGCAACTGCCCTCTTCAGCTCCTTGTAATGGTGATATACGGATGCTCTACTCAGAGTCTCCCTCCTCACATCGGCCTTGGAGCTCCCGTATGCCCCCTCGATGTCTTGTCGATAAACCTTCTTCGTCCCATTCTTTAGGACTCTAACCAATTTACTCCTTGGGTCCGCTTCCTCTTCGGCCTGCAGGGCGGGCACCAGATGATTTTTATAGTACTCCCCGCGCGACAAGTGGAGATCGCGTCGGACGATCAACTTGGGAACAAGTAGAAGCTTTTCGCCTTCGGCAATAGGAAGTTTGATATACTCCTGTTCCCACTCGAGCGAATGTGGATTCCAGACCGGGCCGCTATCAACTCCCTCGACTAGTGGAATCTTGAAGACCGCAGCTATTTGCTGCGTGTAGGCAATGAGTGGCCCTCTGATTATATTCGTTGTAATGTCGGAAACTATGTCCTTATCGACCTTGTCAATAAAGAATGCGGTGTCTTCCAGGTCTTCAATTAGCCCGGACTTTGCGGCTTGACTTGCGGCTAGCTTCGCTGCAAAATCCTCGCTCATCTGCTTGCCGAAACCTCTTCCGGCGCTTTTCCCCTTAGAAATTCCGAGATGAGTCTCGTTGGGCTCGCCGAGGTTGCCCAAAAGATAAGCTGCGCGCCCCTTATCTCCGTGACGGACGGCGTCCAGAACGCTGTCGAAGAATGTAGCCAGCATGACGATGCACTCCTGGCCCCAGTCATCTGAGAGGTGGCGAATAGTGCTGGGGTCGATGTAGACGGGCACGTCAACGACCGTGTCAACGTCGACGAAATCCAAGGTGCCTTGCTGGCGACCAAGGTTGTAGTACTCCGAAACCCGCATGAGCCCCCCATGGATCGACAGTGCCTGTGCCGTACCCGTCTTCCATCCCTCTGTAAACATATGCTTGACATTGCGTTGCCAACCTCCAGTGAGGGAAATTTCGCTCATCCGGGGCGCGGGCCAACGGAGCATGATCGAAGCTGTGTGGCACCTCATAGCACCAGGCCTACGAGGAAGGTCCAACGCCGGGGGCGGCGTCTGTCACGATCTTCGATCACGGTAGACACAGGTCAGCAACGATTGGCAACCACCAGCAACCCGCCGAGGTCATGTCGTCCGGCCTGCGTGGACGGCTGAAAGCGTTGGGCCTCACGGTCTGAGGCGCTCTGGGCCCAATTTGGGACCACACGCTCTGCACTTGGGGGAACGACACCAGCTTGGAGAATCGTGCCAGCGTGGTCCCAGCATCATCTGACCTGCGAAAACCATGAACCCGCCGTTCCGGGGGTCGAGTTCCTCAAGACGCCCGTTCAGACGGAGACAGTCACATCCGAGGGATGGACATGTCCCAACGACTGAAGATCGCGATCATCGTATTCACCGCGGGGATCGCTGCCTTGATCTTGGTCTTGCTCTACGGACCCTCCTGGTTCATTACCTGGGCGGACAACCCAGGCAAATAGGGCACGTGCACAGCAGTACAGCAACCCGAGCCGACCATAGTTCGCCTCGAAGAGATCTGGGGTTCAAATCCCACAGGCCCCCGCAGATCAAACCCCGCAGGGGATATTTGGCGGGTTTTCGTGTTCGATGGTGCCGCCAGGGTGTGCGCGAGCCGGCGGGGTGGTTGGGAGTTCCGCTCAGATGCCCCGGCCAAGGAAGCTGAGCGCCGGGAAAAATCCCATCCCCGCAGGTAGCGGCCGCATATGGGAAGGTCGAATGAGCGATCAAATTACTTCCCGATGAAGATGCGATCGTCGGAAGCAAGCGATCGTCAGCGGCCTCAGATGTGCAGCGCTTACGATCGCCTCTACAGGATCTGATCGGCCTGGATGTGGGAGGACCTATCGAAGTCTGTCGATGAATGCTGGAGCCAAAGCTCGGATGCGCTCCTCGGGTACGTCGCCTCGGAGGGCACTAACCGCCATCTCCACACCGGGGGTTGCGGCCCCGCCGAAGAGTTCGTAAAGCTTCACAAGGCCTTGGGTGGCGATGTCGCCCACGCGGACATCCCCGCGAAGGGATGAAAAGGTTTGGGCCAATTGGCGTGAGCTGACCGTCATCATGATGCGAAGCACGTCCCCGGCGTCCTTGTCTGTGAGCCGGTCTGGGCGGACATCAGCCTGCTTGAGGCGATCAACGATCTTGTAGGCCTTGGCGACTAGGAGTGCAGCCGGACCGGCGACGTGCACAGTGACACTGCGATGGTCTCCGGGTTCGAGGCTGCGGACGACCATCGGAGATCGGTCAACGGCAGCTACTTCGAGGCCTTCGATCCAGCGGGCAGACATTGCTCCGTGCGGCGGGACACGGGCACTTCGCTTCCCGTTTTTCAGCGAGAGTTGTCGCGGGATGAGCAGGTCCAGCTCCACTGGAACAATCTTGTCACCTACGGCCTCATGGCGTTTCCAAAGCCCAGGCTGACTCTCGTCTATCAGGTCGAAGCCGGCCGCCCGCAAGGCGACGTCTAGGTGGGGCTGTTCGCCCAGTAGTTGGGGGTCGATGCTGAGATCGCCATCAGAGGTGAAGGGGGCGTTGCTGATGGCAGCATCGGGAGTGCGCAGGTAGACCGCCTGGGCGCCGACGATAGTCAGGGCCGGAAGGTGGTCGCTCAGCGCGTCGAGGCCATCGAGAAGGACGCGGCGGGCGATGACTGTGAGCTGCTGGAGATCGACGCCGTCAGGGATTTTTGCCACGATGCCTCACGTTCTCCAGGAACTGCCGGAGATGCCGATCCTAGAGCTGCAGATTCTCCTGGGCATGGTGAATGCTCAAAGCGCGCCACGTCTCCTGATGATCTGTCATGTACTGGAGGACGGCTTCACCTTCGGCAGGCATGCGGCCCGGACCGGAGAGACAGTCCAGAACCAGTTGGCTCAAGGCGACATACCGGAGACCTTGGTATGTCGCAGCCCGTTCGAACACGACTAGATCGGGTGCCTGGACCAGCAGAACATCAGCGTTCTCCTGCACAGGTAGCAGTCCAAGGTCGTCAGCGAGATCGTCAACGTTCAACCTTGCAGCTACGTAGAGCGTGAGTTGTCCACCCACAGCCAGCGGGGCGACTCGGTGGGCAGCCCAGGAGCCCGTGATGACGACACCGTCAAACCCGACCGGGGGAAGAGCGCGAATTTGGTTCATCACTGCAGCAACGCCGTTGGGCGCCAACATGCCGGCGTAGGAGTTACGCCCCAGCAGGTTGGTCTGCGCGGCACGGGCCCGCAGCAGGTTCGGCCAGTCGACATCCGTGATGGCCCGGCCGTCCCGGCGGACGAGTAGCTGATCCTCGAGTGTGTCGAGCAGCCTGGAAACGTAGGGCAGGCTCATGCCCGCCGCCCGAGCGAGTTCTGTGGCACCGTACGGCGGGCGGACATCGGCAAGGATCCGCACCAAACGCCCGGCCTTCGCCCCGCCCAGCGTCGTCTTGCTCTGCTGTTGGGCGTGCGCGCGAGGAGCTCTTGTAGCTCCCTCGGTGTGGATCACGATGGCAGGCTTCGGAACCCGGAGCGAGACGTTGCCGTTCAGGTCCAGGTAGCCGATGCCGTACTTGCGCAGCAGCTCCTGGGTTCTCGGCGAGACCCACGGCGCCATGACGAAGAGATTCGTGTAGTGGTTCACCCGCTCCAGCAAGTCCATCTTGGGCACCAGCACCTCTTGGACCATGCGAGGTGTCACAGAGGTCTTTACCTCCACCAGCAGCTGGGTGAACGAGCTGTCTCCCTCCGCCCTCACCTCGACGATGAAGTCGCTACCGCGCGACCCTTCGCGCTCAGGCCGCGGCGTGACCGTCCAGCTGGATCCGAGCAGGTCGGACAGCACCGCCAACCCTTGCCCGAGCAGGTTCTGAGGGGTCAATTCTTCGTCAGCCACGTATGCATCCTCACATGAGTAAGTCTCCCGAACTAGTGAAACTTGCCTGTATGGCCAACTTTACCGATCGAGTAAAGTTGGCCAATCAAGCAAGTTCTTCAACTTTCAGGGGTTGCCGGAGTTAGGAAACCCCGCCCGTGAGGCAAGTTGCGGTTTGCCCATATGTCTGCCTTAGAGTGTTTCGGTGCAGCTGTAGCTCCGCTGCCACTCGGCACTTCCCCGTCGTACGGGCCGCAGGTGGCTGCGTGATCGCGTACGGTCGCGAGCCAAGCAACCTTGATCGTTCCGGGACGGCGCCGCAGTGGTGTTGCACCCCCGTCGGTGATGTCGGCCACGGTAGGCCGCAGGCGCTGGAGGCGGCTTCCCTTCAGATCTATGCGGGACCGAGTGCCTAACCGAGGTACTACGGGCTCGTACTGCGCCAGGCAACCACGGGCACCCGGAGGCTATCCCCGCAGGCCAGCAGCCATCTACAAGCATGTCGAACGGATGCTCGAATGGTTTCGGGACGAAGAGGCCGTGGGTTCAGATCCCGCCATCCCGGTGAAACTGCAGGTCAGGCCCGAATCCCTCAGCGGGGGACCCGTGCCTGATTCACGCAGAGCGACTACGGCTTCGGATCGACCTTGGAAATGCCGTCCATCGCAACAGTCCCAATCTGGATCACCGGCCGGATCTGCTTCCGGTAGACCTCCTATGCGACGGCCGTGCCGAAGCGCCTGACCAACCGCGAGATCTGCTCCAGCGGCACCCCCTCTGTCCAACAGGAGCGACACGAAGCTGTGTCGGAGCCCTCGCGGCGTCCAGTTGGCAGCGTCCACACCCGGCGCGTTCCTGATGGCCGCACGGAACGCGCGAGGACGCGCGAGGCGTCTGCCTCCCTGCCGACAGCCGAAGCGAAAACCAGACCGTGTTCCTCCCAACGGTCCACCGGCTGCGAGCCGGTGGGCGCGCGAGGCTGTGGCTGTCGCGGCGCAGGTCCAGTCACTGTCGAGGGCCGGACGGATCGGCGGGACTAAGGGGATCAGTTACAGGGTGGGGTCCGCGGTGCAACGTCGTTCGGGCCACCGTTAGGAAGTGCCCGATAGCGGAGTCGAGAGTGGACGCGGCGTCCCCGTAGGCGCCTGCAGACTGCTCGTTGCAGAGGGACGCAATGTGCCCACCGCTCATGTCGACAGCGCGCAGCAGTGACCGGAGTTCCCTCAGTATCGCGGCTGCATCGTCCGGTAGCTGCGGGGTGCCGATTAGAGACCAGTAGCCGCGGATACGGAAGGTAGCTATCAGATCCTTGATGCGGTCCACCTCCCGCCGGTGGGCGGAGCCGCGCTCGTCGAGCAGCGTGCGGGCCAGGCCCGAGCTCGCCCAGTCTCGACATGTCTGCATGAGGGCTTCCGCAGTGTCCACCAGCGATAGCGCGGCGGCTGACACCTCCTCTGGGCCCTCCAGTCTTACCACCAACCTCTTGTGCGACATGTCGGTCGCCAGCGGCTTGGAAGCGGCGATGAGGGCCGGGAACTGATGGGGATCGGTCATGCTTTGTCCGAACACATTGGTCGCGTGCTCGGTGTAGTTCAGGACGGCTTGCAGCAGAGAGGCGTACGCGTCTCGCTGGATGCCACGCCTCCACTGGTCGTATTCGTTGAGGCCCTGTACGCGAACAGCGTCCAGCGCCGCCCGGTAAGTGGCCTCTGCCTGCGCTGTGGCGGCCCGCGCCGTCTGGACCGCCGCCTTCGTCTGCCATCGGCCGATGAGCAGAGTGGCAGGGACACTGACCGCTGCCACGCCGGCCGCGACAAGCGCGCCGACGCCTTGAAGATCCATCTGTGCCCCTCCCGACGCAACGATCCCACAGCAGCTCAGGCTAGACCGCGTGCTTTACCCATCAAGTACGCCACTGGTTGTGGCCGAGCGAGAAGCGCAGGAGACGGGGACACAACCGTGGCAAGTGGGTACGCAAGCGACCCCGACCGATATCCCTGGTCGGGGGCCGACTTGGTGTCTCTGGCTGGGGACGATATGAGATTCGAACTCACGGTGGCATCGCCTGCCACGACGGTTTTCAAGATCACCCGACGGTTGACCGGCCGTTGAGAATCAATCGACTTCGTACGCCCAGCTAAGCGTTCGGACGAGCGGAAAGAAATCAGAGCAGCGTCCTGGCCTAGATGACATCATGGCAGGCACGAGGCTTACACTCACCCAGCTCCGAACGGAGGAGATCGAAAATGCCCGAACATTCGCGCGACTTCGAAATCAAAGGTCAATGGTGGTTGCCGAGCGACCATGGAAATGAAGTATCGGGCACTCTCTCATATCATCCGGACACAGGATCCGAACTCCACCTGATCGGCACCTTCAATCCGCCAGAAATGCCAATGGGAGTGCGGATGGCGGGCGACGGGATTTATAGCCGAATCCACGGGCGCGCAGATCGCAAAGATTTTACCCTCGAAGGCTGCTTTCAGACGAATTACACTGGCGATATCGAGACGATTTCAGTACAGCAAATTTTCAGAGGAATATGGTTCACCGAAGATGACGAGCCCAGCGCCGATGGCGTGATGGTTGACATGCGCTACCTGACTCAATGGGTTGGGAACCGAGGAATCACGTCAGAGCGCCACACTCCTGAGAAGGTCGCAGAAGGAAGTCCCTATGCCTCACTGAAAGTACAGCAGCAACCCACACGCTCCGTCGCACTGTCGAACGGGCTGACCATCAAACTGGGGCATCGTATCGAATTGCCTCCCCACACAGGGACAGAGCAATCATTTCGCGAGCGCTACGAATGGCATCTCGAATTCAACGAATTGATTCCGACATCAGAGGCCATCGAGCACGTAAGTGACTTGCAAGACCTGGTCAGTATAGCAACCGGACGCGTCGCAGAATATGATCAATTGAGTTTCCGGCATCCTGGCGACGTAGCGGATTCCGACGGGAAAGACCGCCGTATTCAGATTGATTTCTTTGCCGAATGGATCGCAAGAAACACCAGCAAGAAGCCCGGAATTCGCCACGCCGCAGAAATGGTCTTCACATTTGATGAGCTCGGTGGAATTGGTGGAATTGCCAATTGGATGGAGAGCATGTCTCGCCATCGCGACACTCTCGGTCGCGTAATGGCGAGTCGATATCGAGTCGGACTCTTTGTCGAGGATCGCTTGTTTCATCGCGCAGTTGCCATTGAGGCTTTCGGGCGAAATCGAATCGGCAATAGAAACGTTAAGCTTTCCGGCGCCCTAGAGCACTGTTGCAGACTAGCCGGGGATCCTTTCGTCGAACTTGTTGGAGACACCGATGCCTGGTCTCGAATTGTCAAGTCAAATCGGGATGATATCGGCCACCATCTCGGCAAGCGACCCAATCAAGGCGGGGGCTCCAAACATTTTTTGGCCGAGTCTCTCTACTGGCTATACGTTGTTTGCGCACTTCGGGAATCCTCTGCCCCTACCGCCGTTTTTGAACGCATCAAGAAGAATTCAGAGTGGGCATGGCTTGGGCCAAAGGTGAGAGCTGTGGTGCAGGCGGGCTGAGCCCAACGGCGCCCGAAAGTGCCAGCCGAGCCAAGGCCGCCTGAGCGAGTCGCGCTGACCACGTGCGAGAGGCCCCGACGATCCGAACCGTCTCAGTTTCCGTCTCATTCGCTGCCGTGCGGCTCGGTTCAGGGCCGTACGCAACGCTGCCGCACCTGGCCCCCAGTACGGGTCTGAACGCCGATGAACTCCGGCGAATCGGCCTCTGACCAGGGTAAACAGACTTGGAAAGCGTGTTGGGGGCAACCCCTCACGAGTTCGAATCTCGTATCCTCCGCACCCGCCCAGCTGGGCAGACGGAAGCCCGGACCTGTTCAAGGTCCGGGCTTCCGTCGTCTCTGGTCTCACTTTTGGTCTCAGTTGCCCTTCTGGGCTCCGGACACGGGCCCCTCCGGTCGTCCCTTACGGGCGACCGCTCACTTGATCGGGGCTGGTGCCGCGAGCGCATCCGTCCGGACTTTCCCGGCTTCCAGCCGTGATCACGTCAACGATCGTGTCCGACACTCCGAGGATCAGCAGGACCATCCGACGGCGTGACGAACGTCATGGGTGTGCCCGCCCCGGACGCCGGCAGCCTTCAGCGGCTCCTTCCACTTGCGGAGGTCGATCACCCGGTCGGGCGCCAGGTGGGCATGTTGCCCCGATCCGCAGCCGACGAGGCGCGGGCAACCTGTGCAAGGATCCTTGGCCCTGCACCGCCGCCCGTTGTCTCAATGTGCGTCCAGTGTGTTGACGACCGCCGTCCACCGCCGAACCCGCAACCCTTTTGACCTGCCCGGACGTGGCACGATCACGATCGTGCCACGAGCGATTTCCACTATCCGCGTGACCTCCTAGCGTCAGTAGGGAGCTCGAAGGATGGATAAGGGCTGCCCGCACGAAGATCGTGAAGGAATAGTTGGGCGTAGGGCAACATGCGCTCTATGACCGACAGCACAGAGGACAGTCTTCCTATGTCATTTGGTTGGTCGACTGCGTAAAATTCTTCTCTCGAGTATGTGGCAGAGCGAAACCGTAGGTGGCGGAGTGGATGCAGAAGCGTTGGCCATAGCCGGTACGTTCAGTGGCGCTTTGGTATCGGCCATGGCCACAGATACCTGGCAGGAAACACGCACACGTGTTGTTGCGATTTGGCGGCGATTCCGGACAGAGGCTGCGGACGAGACAGGCCGGAGATTAGAAGCCGACCGGACCAATCTACTAGCTTTACCCAGAGATCAAAGGCGTCAAGCTGAGAGCGATTTGATACTGCGTTGGCGCGTCGAGCTACTGCAGTTGGTGCAGTGCGATTCAACAGCAGGGCAGGCGTTGGAAGATGCCCTCCTAGGCCGGGAACAAGCAGTCGAGTTACGCATCCATCAGACAGGACGCGCCTCGGGCGATGGTCGGATTTTCATGGCAGGACGCGACCAGAACTTCAATGGCAATGAGTGACTACCTGCCCGACGAGAATGACGACTGGAACATTGCGCCGCCTGCGACCGGACCACAGCAATCCGGATACAATACATATCCATATACCCTTCCGCCCGACTACAAACCCGAACAGCACCGCATTGAAATGCAGGGGGAAGCCCACGATGACTCCCGCATTTATATGGCAGGGCGCGACCAGTACGTTACGCAGGGCCTGGACATTGGAGCTCTACAGAACAAACTCCGCAAGGCATATTACGAATCTCTGTCCGGCGCGGCCCCACTTTTTTCCGGCTGGCTATTGCGCGCCTGCTGGACGTCAGGGCCTTCCGGTTGGCACTTGATCATGATTACGTTCTTCTTTTCGTTTTTGACTTTGTGCGCTTCCATATTCAACGGGTTTGTGACAGCCGACGATATCCTATCGAAAGGTAGCACCTTTTCAGAGGGAACGGGAATGCTAGTTTATGTTATTTCCGGTATCGTCATTTCTCTCGCCAGTTTCTCTTTGCTGTTCTTTTTCGGCACTCCGCAGATCGATTCATACGCTAATTCATTCGTCGCTTGGCTCGGAAATACACCCGTCTTTGGAGAGTACTTTTCCTAAGGAGGCCGCGCCCGTCTCGGTCGCCGTTCCGTTCAGTACCGTTCGTGTCTAGTGCCTTTTTCTACACCCGCCCGCCAAGGCAGACGGAAGCCCGGACCTGATCAAGCTCCGGGCTTCCGTTGTCTCCGGTCTCAGTTGCCCTTCTGCGCTCCGCCTCCAGCAGCTCCCTCCACTTGTGGTGATCAGTGGTGGGATGGAGCGGCTCGCCGGTCGGCGAGGTGAAGACGTATCCCTTCTCCACCCACAGGTCACGGGCGATGCGGCGTTCAAGTTCCTGCTGGTCCCGGTGCTGGGCGAGGAGCTTCATCAGCTCGGCGGGGACACCGATGGGGCGCCGTCCGGCACGGGGCCTCGTCTCCTTGGTCTCACGGCGGATGTTGACCTTCTGCGGGCAGTACCCGGGCTTGCGACCACAAAGGTCTGTGCAGTCGTGCTGACAGCGGGGCCGCAACCGGCCTCGGTGGACGATCAGCACCCCGAGGTCGAAGTCGACGACCGCCCACTTGAGCCCGAGGACCCAACCCTGCCGGAGACCCAGAGCCAGGGCGCTGACTCACCGCGCCGCGTTCCGCTGCCGGTTGGCGACTTCCAGGAGGAGCTGGACCTCCTCGACCGTGTACGGCACCACCGCTTCCTCCACCGGGCGTGGGGCCTTGGCGATGGTGGCCGGGTATGAGGTGGTGGTAGACCGCGACACTCGACAGCCGTCCATCGCGCGGCGTGTGGCCCACGCACGCGAACCTCCAGATCAACGTCCCGCCCCGGAGCCCTGATCAGCTCCTTGACGCACGCTCCTGCGGGAGTGGGTCGGCGGAGTTGTCGAAAGCCGGCGTTGGCGAAGACGAGGGGTGGCGCCGTCTGCAGGTCTCCGCGGGGCAGAACGGCGCCGATCGCCGGGCAGTGGTCCGCGACAGCCTCGCCGGGCCACGGTCCATGTCCAGCGCGTCCTGGCCGCCATTGTCGTCGGGGCTGCCCGGTGGAAGGGCGGTGGGGGTGTGTTCTGGGGCGAGTTTCCCACCTTTTCTGCCATGCGGTATTTCTTCGCATGCCTCGTGGAGAGCTTTTCGGCCGCCAACTCGGCTTGTGGTCAGGGGTATTGGGAGAGAGGTCTAAACCTTTTCAGGGAGTGGTGAATAGCGAAGTGACATCAGAGCGTGGCGACTGGCGACGCTATGTTTCCTTCTGCCGCCATTCGGCCGGTATCCCTTTCACCTCGACCTGAGGCCCGTCCATTTCGCGCGGGCCAAGGAGCTTTCATGCACAAGAGCCTGCGTTACATATCGGCGACTGCAGTCGCGGCTGTCGCGATCGGAGTGGCCGGGCCCACGGCGTCAGCGGCACAGACTCACCTCCCCGCACCGGCTGCGGTCGCCGAGGCGGCTTCGACCGACTCGCAGACCGTGCGGCTGACGGCCGGCGAGGTCGCCGAGATCCAGCGGATCGCGGCGCAGATCCAGGCCGAGACCGCCGCGGCCGGCGACGAGGACGCTCCGCGGATGCTGAGTGGCAAGTCCGAAGCGGGCAAGAAGATGATCGCCCTGCTCAAGAAGTCCCCGGCCCTCTTCAAGGCGGCCCTCAAGGCGGCGAAGAGTGGCCACAAGGCGTTCAAGGACTGGATGGACAAGCAGAATGCGGCGATCCGCGCCGCTTGGTGGCTCCTCAGCGGCGGCGTGCAGAGCTGGGTCATCGACGAGCTTGCCAAGCTGGTCAGCTGAACCCGGCCCGCTGGTTCGCCCGACCGGGCGGACCGGCCCTGTACGACGGAAGGACCTCGATGCCGCTTTCCCCCGCTCAGCGCAGAAGCACTCCTGAAGACGCCGTTGCCGTGTTCGGCGCGCTCCTGGTGCTTCCCGCAGGAGTTCTGCGGATCGCGTCCCGGCCGGTCCACGCCGACTACCTGATGTGGGCCTGGGGACTCCAGGGCGCGGCCCTGGCTTTCATCGTGCTGGGGATTCTCATCGGGGCCGTGAAGAAACGGAAACCCTCTCCGGGAGTCTGGGGCGTCCTCGCCGTGTGGATCCTGGCCGCCGGTCACGGACTCAGCTATGGGTGACGGAAGACCCGCCGACAACCCGTGACCCGCCCGGCCCGGGCGCCACCGTGGGTGGTGCCCGGGCCGGGTCCGGCCGCGGGGAGCGGGCGACGGGCGGCGGGGTCAGGCGCCGGGGCTCAACTGCACCCACTGCGCGGTGCTCGGCACGCCCTTGTCGTCGAGGAGGAAGACCATGTAGAAGCCGGGCGGCGCGTCCTTGGCGGACCGCGGGGTGCGCAGGACGAGGTTGTTGCCGCTACGGCCGGCGATGGGCAGCTCCAGGCGGCGCTGGCTGGTGTCCACCGAGTGGGTGGAGGTGATGGGCGCCACCAGGACGGCCTTGCTGACCCGGCCCGGGGTGGTGGTGGCGACCTGGAAGGTGGACGCGTAGCGCTGCGCGGCCCGCGGGACGCCGGACAGCTGCGGCCGGGGGCCCTGGTGCAGGTAGGAAGGTTCGTAGATCTCGATGGTGCCGTTCATCCCGGACTTGATGTCGGGGTTGTTGGCGATCTGCTGGAGCTCGTCACCGGTGAGCATGATGCGGCCGTCGGGCAGCAGGACGGCGTTGGAGTGGTATCCGCGCGGCAGCCGCTGGACCGGTCCGAGCCGCCACGCGCCCTTGCCGTCCCGCAGTTCGGTCTGGCGGTACTTCAGGTCGGCGTTGGGGTTGTAGGGGCCGTTGCCGTAGTCGCGGATGTCGTAGGCGCCGTTGACGGTGAACAGCTTGCCGTCGGGCAGGATCAGGGTGTCGTCCTGGGTGCGGCCGAAGGCGCGGGGGTGTCCTTGGTCCAGCGGCCGCCGGAGAACTTGTAGGTGTTGGGGTCGTTGCGGTTGCCGCCGAGGATCAGAACGGAGTCCGGGCCGCTGGCGCCGTTGGGCAGGGCCACGGCGGAGCCGTAGTTGCGCATGGCGCCGTCGGGACGGTCGGGCAGCTTGCGGCGGGTCTCGGTCTGCGGGTCGAAGGCGAACTGCTCGTCGAAGTTGCGGCCGAAGCCGTAGATCAGGCCGTCCTTCAGGGAGAACAGATGGGGATAATCCATCATGTAAGGGGCGTTCGTCTTCCACTGGTCGAGCGCCCGACCCTTGGGCGCATCGGCCGGGTCGTACGAGACGGGGCTGCCCTTGGCCGGGAAGCGCTCGATCTCCATCGAGAGA
This sequence comes from Streptomyces sp. RKAG293, assembly GCF_023701745.1. Taxonomy (NCBI): domain Bacteria; kingdom Bacillati; phylum Actinomycetota; class Actinomycetes; order Kitasatosporales; family Streptomycetaceae; genus Streptomyces; species Streptomyces sp. RKAG293. The sequence continues at coordinate 4,456,823 of NZ_JAJOZB010000001.1, forward strand.
TCCCCCCAGCCGATCTCCGACTGGCCGGACGTGATGAACTGCCGCCCGTCGGCGCCGGTGACCACACTCGGGTACCAGCGGCCGACCGCCATGTCCTGCTGCTGGTGCCAGGTCTCGGTCCACGGGTCGAAGACGAGCGCGAGCTTGGCTCCGGTGCCGCCGTTACCGCCCAGGTTGCCGCCGAAGACGGCGACCATGCCGTTGGGCAGATAGGCGTGTCCGGAGCAGAAGACCGGCGCGGGCCGCGGCTCGTCCTTGCCGTCGGGCATGTTCACCACGGGCGGCGGCACGGCCTTGAAGGCGTCGCTCCCCTCGCCCCTGGCGGGGTCCCACACGTAGGCCCGTCCGGCGTTCTCCTTGCCGATGATCTGGGTGGGCGCAGGCTCCTTGGTCGGGTTCTCCTCGATGGACTCGAAGGAGAAGACCAGGATCTTCCCGGTGGGCAGCAGCGCCACGTGGTCGCCGAAGTCGGGGCTGGAGAAGTAGTCGGTGAACTTCCCGAACCGGGCGGGGTCGAACGTGGCGTTGAGGCTGCGCTGCGACTCGGTGAGCTTGTTGAAGCGCAGGGTACGGGTGGTCTGCGGATAGTCCGAGTCGAGGGCGCGCAGACCGATACGGTCACGGGCCAACTGCTCCGCGGCGGCCCGGCCGAGCGTCTTGGCCTCGGCGGGCCGCACCTCCTTGCGTACTTGGGCTTCGGTGATGCGCACGCCTCCGCCCGGGCGGACATCGGAGGCGTGCGCCGTGGACGGCGCCGAGCGGACGGACAGAACGGTCGCGCCGGCGGGCGCGGTGACGGACAGGGCGGTCGCGGCACAGCCGAGCGCGAGCGCCCACCTTCCTCTGCGGTGCATGAGGCTCCTCATGGGGACATGGCGGTCGCCCGCCCGAGCAGCACGGGGCGACCACACAGAGTGACTGGACGTGGGCAGTAGATCACACACCGTAGCGACGTCTGGGCAGACGCTCGCCGGAACGATTCGCCCTCCGCCAATGGAGTGTCACTGTGCGTGTCCGGGAAGAAGCGGGTCCCCGCGCTGCTGCAATGGCCCCGACCCCGACCTCATCGCTGTGAGGAGTACTCCTGCCATGGACACGAGAACGCGCACGTCAACTCGTACCGGAACTCGTATCGCCGTCACGGCTGTTGCAGGTGTCGCGGCCCTGCTCGGCCCCGCCGCCACGCAGGCCACCGCCCTGCCCCTGGAACCGCCTCAGACCCTCCACGTCGCCGGCCAGGTCATCCCCGGCGGGGCCGACGGCCGCCCCCACGAACTGTTCTGCCCCGCACCCCAGAGCGCCTTCAGCGGCGGCTTCGCCATCTCCGCGAGCGAGGGCTCCAGCCTGGCGCCGGAACCGACCGACGTCCTCCAGAGCCGCCCCAACGACGACGCCACCGGCTGGATCGTGACCGTACGCAAGCAGCAGATCCGTCCGGGGGCGGACCCCCGGCACCCGCACACGGGACCCGCCGATCTGGTCATCCACCTCGCGTGCACGGAGGGCATGCCCACCCACGGCATGTGACCGCGCCCCGGAGAAGGCCCAGGTCGCCGACCCGGGCCTTCTTCTCCACCAGCAACAGGGCGTCAGGGCCTGTGTGATGCGGTTGCAGCCGTGGTTCCGGCGTCGGCTGTGGTGTTCCGCTGTGGTGCGGGGTGTCAGTAGCGCAAGGCGCTGAGGACTTCGGTGGTGACCGTGCCGGTCAGGGTCCGGTTGCTCCGGGCGGTGGCGTCGGCGGTGGCGCCGGCGGCGACCTCGGGGACGTTGAGGGCGCTCACGTCGACCACGGTGCCCGACTGGTTCTTGAAGTTGACCAGGACGGTGTAGCGCCGCGGCTTCGAGTCGTGGTTGGTGACCTTCACCGGGACGTCCGTCCGGCCGTCGGATCCGGTCGCCACGGGGCCGAGCGTGACGTCTGCCTTCGCGTCCAGTCCGCCCTTGACGTTCTGCAGCGCGGACGACGCGGCCGCTTGGGCGGAGGCGGCCGCGGAAGCTGCCGCGCTGCTGGCGGCGGAGGCGGCGGACGACGCCCCCGACCTGACGGCGGAGGCCGCCGAGGACGCCGGGGCGGCGGCAGGGCTGTCCGACGAGCAGCCGGTCAGTCCGGCCCAACCGAGCATGACGGCCAGCGCGGCAGAGGCGCATCGGGTGACCTGACGTTTCATGGCTGCTCCCGGCTCGACGGCAGTTTCCCGTCCAGCGTCGGCCAGCCCGGCCCTCCCTACGGGCAGGGCACGCGCGGCACCCGGGTGACGTCGAGGGCCGGAGGACCAGTGCTGCGACCCCGCGCCGGGTCCGAGCCCGTGGTCGCGTCGGCCGCGGTTTCCGGGAACCCGGGGATCCGGAGAACCGTTCCTCGGGACGAAGGCCGTGTTCGGTCGGGGGCGGCGGGGGTCGGTCAAGATCTCTTGAAAGCCGTTTCGCTGCTTCCTGCGGTGTCATACGCTGCCGCCGGAACGACGACGCGGTGCGCGCGGTGAGCCGAGAGGTCGGTGGCACGGGAGCCGATGAGAGACCGAGAAGACGTCGGCCCGCCCGGCGGCGGTCGGCCGCGGACGGCGAAGGCGCGGGCCGGGGGCGCCTGGGACTCGGCGCTGTCGGCCGAGGAGTTCGCGGCGATCAAGGGCGTCGGGTTCGAGCCGGTCGGGCAGGTGCTCGGTACGGCCGTCTTCAACATCGGGTACGACGGCGGGTGGGGCTGCCCGGGCGCGTGGGGCGGCGGCGGTACGCGGGTGTCGTCCTCCGCGTGGGCGCCGTTCTCGCCGCTGGTGAAGGCGATGTACGCGGCGCGCAGGCTGGCGCTCTCCCGCGCGGTGGCCGAGTGCGGTGCGCTGGGCGGCGACGGGGTCGTCGGGGTGACGCTGCGGGTCGGCGCGTTCCCCGCGGGCGGGCTGGAGTTCACCGCGCTGGGCACAGCGGTGCGGGCCCGCTCGCGCAGCCGGCCGCGCCGGCCGTTCACGTCGCACCTGAGCGGCCAGGACTTCGCCAAGCTCCTGCACGCCGGATGGGTGCCCACCGGACTGGCCTTCGGCATCTCCATCGCGTCCCGGCACGACGACTGGCGCACCTCCCGCCGGGTCCGCTGGACCGCCGGGAACGAGGAGGTCGACGGCTACACCCAGCTGATCAACCACGCCCGCCACGACGCCCGGACGCAGCTGGCCCGCGAGGTGGTGTCGCACGGCGGCGACGGGGTGGTGGTCGACGGGATGGAACTGCGGGTGCGGGAGAGCGAGTGCTTCACGTACGGGAACACGCAGGATCACATCGCGGAGGCGGTCTTCGCCGGCACCTCCATCGCCAGGTTCGGGCGCGCGAAGCAGCCCGCCGGACCCAGGCCACTGACCATCATGAGACTGGAGCGGGAGCGCTGAGATGACTGAGTCGCCCAGACAGGACACGGCCGGGGACGCCGAGCGACTGGCCGCGGCGGGTGTGCCGGAGGACGCCATGCGGCGGCTCGCGCAGCTCCAGCCGGGGCAGAAGGGCTCGATCTTCACGTCGGACCTGACGGTGAACGAGTTCCTGCTGGTGCGCGAGGCCGGCTTCCGCCCGCTCGGTCTGGTCCTCGGCTCCTCCGTCTACCACGTCGGCATCCAGCTCGGCCGGTGGTCGAAGAACCAGGAACTGACCAAGCTGTCGCAGGCCATGTACCACGCGCGCGAGCTGGCGATGAGCCGGATGGAGGCGGAGGCGAGCGCGTTGGGGGCGGACGGGATCGTGGGGGTGCGGCTGGACATCGAGTTCAAGGAGTTCGGCTCGGACGTCGCCGAGTTCATCGCGATCGGCACGGCGGTGAAGGCGGACGGCGCGGACCCGGGGCCCGGCGGGACCTGGCTCAACAACAAGGGCAAGCCGTTCACCTCGGACCTGTCCGGCCAGGATTTCTGGACCCTGATCCGGGCCGGATACGCGCCGCTGGACATGGTCATGGGGTCGTGCGTCTATCACGTGGCGCACCAGCGCTTCGCGCAGGTGCTCAGCAACTCCGGCCGCAACGTCGAGATCGAGCCGTTCACCCAGGCGCTCTACGACGCGCGCGAGCTCGCGATGAGCCGGATGCAGGCGGAGGCCGAGGACCTGGACGCCGAGGGGATCGTGGCGGTCCAGCTGCGGCAGCACTCGCATACCTGGGGAGCGCACACCACCGAGTTCTTCGCGATCGGGACAGCGGTGCGGCCGCTGCGCGACGACCACGTCATCGACCGGCCGACCATGGTGCTGAGCCTCGATGCCTGAGAATCCTGAGAACCCTGAGATTCCCGAGGTGCCTGAACGGGAAGTGGAGTTGCTGGCCGCGGCGCTGCGCCGGGACAGCGCGGACCTGAACCTCTACGCCGAAGTGCTGTCGGTGAACCTGGTGGACTCGCTGCCGCCCGGCGCGGTGCAGGTCAAGCGCAAGCGCTCCGTCGCGGACCGGATGGCCGGGCGCGACGGGTCGGTCACCGGACTGGACGTCACCCTCGGGGAGCGCCGGCTCGCGCTGCGGGTGGACCGGGCCGTGGTGGTCGGGGAGATCTGCAAGGAGGTCCGCGGCATCGTGCTCTCGCGGCGCCAGGTGGGCCTGGACGAGTGGATCGACGCCCTGGCCCAGGCGCTGGCCGACGCCGCGGCCTCGAACGCCCGTGCCCGCGAGGCCGTCGAGCGCTTCCTGGCCTGACCGGCCTGACCGGCCTGCCCGGCCTCAGGCCTCACGGCTTCACGGCCTCACGTCGTGGCTTCGGCCTTCCGCAGGTGCTCCACACCGGCTTCATCGGTGCCGTCGGAGCTTCCGCCGAGTCGGTGGACCAGTACCCAGCGGCCTGTCTCGGGGAAGGCTCCGGCGAAGACGGAGGCATCGCGGGTCGCGCCGTTGTGCCATTTCAGCGGGCCGGCCGACTGCCATGACAGTGCGGGAGGACCCAGCGTCCGGTCCAGGAGCAGGCCGGTGAGCAGGCCGGCCGTGGCGCGCGGGGTGGCCCACATTCCTCCCGCGGGCAGGATCGCCCCGGTCATCGTCCACGGCGCCCGTTCCCGGCCGAACCACCCGGTGGCGCACAGGCGCCGGTCGGCGGGGGGCCGGGCCGTCACCTCGTGGACGCCGAGCGGGTCGAGCACGTGCTCCCGTACGAGCTCCTCGTAGGGCCGGCCGCCGGCGGCGACCAGTGCCGCACCGAGTACGGCGTAACCGAAGTTGGAGTACTCCTCCGCCTGCCCGGCGGGCCTGACGGTGAGCGAGTCGAGACGGCTCAGGAGCGCCGACAACGCGTCCTGGTCGAAGGGCGCGTACGGGTCTCCGCGTGACAGGCCGGGCGGCAGCCGGGGCAGACCCGAGGTGTGCTCGGCCAGCTGCCGCAGGGTGATTCCGGTGCCCGCCGGCACCCGGTTGAGCAGGCGCTCCACGGGATCGTCCAGGTCGAGCAGGCCGGCGGCGGTCATCCGCGCGAGCACTGTGCCGGTCAGGACCTTGGTGAACGAACCGATCTCCACGAACCGGTCCGGGTCGTGCCCGCCCTCGGCGAAGGGCGGAGCGCTGCTGCTCAACACGCAGGTGGGTATGGGGCGCACAGTGAGGGAAGTCCGTTTCATGAACGCTGCGGGAACGGTCGCACTCGTGCTGTCCTACTCGCGCTGTCCTACTCGCGCTGTCGTGCTTTCGCTGTCGTGCGGGTCGCGTGGCTGAGGCCTGAATGAGGCCTTGTCAGGCTGTCCTCAAGAGAGCATAGATTGGCTCCAGTTGATCGTCAGGGGGGCGAGCCGTGGCAGGGCGGGATCTTCGAACGCTGTTCACCTCGAACGACCGGAGCATCTCCGCGAATGAGGCGTTCACCAACCGGCAGGCGCAGTGGCAGGCGGTGACGACCTGCCTCGCGGAACACCTACGGCAGGTGAGCGGCACGGGCTTCGACGTGGAGGACCTGGAGAGTCCCCGCCGCAACGTCCTCGTCTTCCACGGTGTGGGCGGCATCGGGAAGTCCACGCTCTCCCGCAAGATCGAAGCATCGCTCACCCACAGCGAGCACCGCCCCGCGCAGTGGGACTCACCGTTCCACCCCGAGGAGCGGACGCTGCCCGTCCGTATCGACCTCGCGCGCTCCGCGGGCACGGACTTCGAGCGCATCATCCTCACCATCCGCCTCGCCGTCGCCGCGCTCGGCCGGCCGATGCCCGCCTTCGACCTGGCCCTGCGCCGCTACTGGGAGCACAACCACCCGGGCGAGCCGATCGAGGACTATCTGCGCCGGGGCGGGCTGCTCAGCCGCTTCAGTGCCGCTGCCGCGCTGCCTCAACAGATGCAGTCGGCCCTGGGCGACGTCGCCCAGGCCCTGCTCCTGCCCGGCACCGTCGGCGGGGCACTCGGCCACGGGGTCGGCGCACTGGTCGGGGCGTTGCGTGAGCGGCGTCAGTCCGTGCGCGCCCTCGCCGGCTGTGCCCGGCTGGCCGACCTGCTGGAGGCGGAGCCCGACCTGGATGCCCTCAGCTTCTACCCGCACCTCCTCGCCTGGGACCTCGCCCAGCTCCCGGCGGACAAGAGCGCGGTGCCCGTGATCCTGCTGGACACCTTCGAGGACACCGGCGACCGCACCCACCGTGACTTCGAGCTCCTGCTCCAGCGCATCGTGTGGCTGATGCCCAACGCGTTCTTCGTCGTCACCGGACGCAACCGCCTCCAGTGGGCGGAAACGGCCGTGGAAGGGCAACTCGACTGGGCCGGTCCGAACGCCTGGCCCGGCCTCGTCCCCGGCGACGCCGCGTATCCCCGGGCGGACGCGTCCGCCCGGCAGATCCTGATCGGCGACTTCTCCCGCGAGGACTGCGAGGACTACCTCGCCCGCAGGCTCAGCCGGGACGGGCGGCCGCTGATCGACGAACCGGTCCGCCGGATCATCGCCGAGCGCTCCCACGGGCTGCCCCTGCACCTGGATCTGTCGGTCATGCGCTACCTGGAAATCCGGCGCGGCGGCCGACAGCCGCACGTCGCGGACTTCGACCACGACTTCCCCGCCCTGATCGCCCGCACGCTCAGCGATCTGACCGCCGAGGAGCGTCAGGTACTGCGGTCGGTGAGCCTGCTCAGCGCCTTCTCCGTGTCCCTGGCCACCGAGGTCGCCGGCATGGACCACGACGCGCCCGCCCTGCGGCTGACCGAGCGGCCCTTCATCCGGGAATCCGCCTCCGGCGTATGGCCCTTCCATGTCCATGACCTCATCCGCTCCGCCATCCGCAACGCGGACGACGGCAGTGACGACCGCTGGTCGGAGCAGGACTGGCGGCGCGCGGCCCGGCGCGCCTTCCGCGCCCTGGGAGCGCAGTGGCGCCAGGATCCGCGACGCGACCGCGCCGTCCTGGTCGGCTGCCTCCAGCAGGGGTTGCTCCTCGCACGGGACTTCGACCTCGGACTGGACTGGCTCGCCGATGCCTCGTTCCAGTACGTGGCGGATTCCCTGTGGGAACCGCTCGCCTTCCCTGCCACGGGTGAAACCTCACTGAGCGGCCGGCAGAGTGCCGCGGACGCCCTGGTGGAAACGCTCAGCACCATCACCCGCCGCCATCTTGAGCACCGGGAACGTACGGCCGACCGGCTCACCGCCGTCCTGGCGTCGGGACGGCTCCCCGATGACCTGGTCGAACTGGCCACGTACTACCTGGCGAAGGCCCAGCGGGACATCGGCCTGACCGACGAGTCACGCCGGGGCATGCAGCGCGTCGCCTCCGGCGGAGGCCGGCTGGTCCTGGCCGCCGGACGCGGCCTGGCACATCTCAGCCGACTGTCCGGAGACTTCCCCGCAGCCGTGGAAGCCGCCGGGAGGCTGGGCTGGGAGGGGCGGAGCCGGCGCGTGCTGGGGGACGTGTGGTGGGTGCAGGGCGACATGGAACAGGCCGCTGCCGCCTACCTGGCCAACCGCGGCGAAGCGGAAGAGCACGGAGCGGCCGGCGAGACCGCGATGACCCAGGCCCATCTCGCCTTCGCCGTCGCGTTCGCCGACCCCCTCCGGGCCGACGATGAACTCGACCTGGCGACCCGGCTCCTGGCACCTCTCAGCCTTCGCTCCACCGAGATGACCGCTCGCATCGCCGCACTGGTACGCGACGCCGGGTACGCGGCGGACCTGCCGGACCGGGCCGCCGTTCTTCTCGTCGAGATCGATGTCTCCGGTATTTCCTACGCCGCGGCCAAACTCCAGCTGGCCCTGTGCTTCCACCATGCGGTTCTCGACGCCCGGGACGACCTCGCTTCCGGGATCGTCCGCCTGCGCGAACTGACGCGGAGCGGCGACTACACCTACTACGTCGAAATCGCACACTTCATGGCCGGTCTCCCGCTCCCCGCGCACACCGCGCGAGCCCGGTGGATCGACGGAGAGCAGCGAACCCGCGAACGCTGGCGCAGCCTGGTCGCGCTACGCCGCACCCACATCGGCACGGGACGGCCTCCGGCATGACCCGCGACCCGCGACCCCGTACTCCGTAATCCGTGCCCCGTGGCCCGTGGCCTGTGACCCGCGTCGATGGGCAGCGCCATGCGTCGAAGGCCCCTGCCGGATGGTGTCCGGCCGGGGCCTTCGTCGTGTGCCGCATCCCTACCGGCCGGATACGCGGCGAACCGGTGACCGGTGAACCGTGAACCGGTTGATCAGCGAACCGGCGAACCGGTCAGGCGTGGCTCCTGGCCTCCGCCTCCTGCTGCAGGAGGCCGGCGATCCGGGCCACGTCGTTGCCGATGGCGAGGACTCCGTTGATGTCCGGGGCGGAGGCGCCGGTCATGGCGATGTAGAAGGTGTTCAGCTTTCCGTGGCCCGCGGCGAGGTAGCCGCCGAGGGTCCAGGCGCCGACGGTGGCCCGCTGGTTGACGGCGTCGAAGCCGGCGAAGGTGCCGGGCTTGCCCCATACCTTGCCCTTGCCCGGGCAGGTGGGGGATCCCTCGCAGACGGAGGTCAGCGAGCCGTCCACCCCGAGGATCGGCAGCGCCTCACGGAAGCGCTTCGCCTCCTCGGTCCCCTGCCAGTAGTGCAGGATCTCGTCCTCCACGCGCGGGGTGACCCGGTCGTTGGGGTTGCCGCCGCGGCCGTCGAGCATCTGGACCTGGGTCGGGTCGATGCCGGCCTGGCGCAGGAAGCTGTTGATCACGCCGAAGCCGTCCGCGCATGCGTGGCTGCCCGTCGAGACGGCCATCAGGCAGATCGTGAGGTTCGCCCCGAGGTTGTGGCTGACCTTGAAGATCAGCTTCGTGTACTCGGCGAAGATCGGCGAGACGTACGCGGCGACGCGCTGCGTGCCGGCGTAGGAACGCGGCAGCAGGCCGGACGGGTTCGGTCCTGTCGGGTGTGCGGTGACGGTGACCCCCGCCCTGGCGAGTGCCTCGATCAGCGCGGTGCGCCCGAACGCCGCCGGGTCCTGGACGGGGGAGATCCGCAGCTCCGGCTTCGCGCCGGCCGCGATCGTCCCCGACAGGCTGATGCGGGTGCCGTCCGGTGAGGCGTTGACCACGATGTTCGTCGTGCCGCCCGCCGCGACCGTCTTCACGGTCGACGTCACCTGGTAGGGCGCGACCTGGGGCCGCCAGCTGAGCTGCGCGGGACGGCCGGGGGTCGTCGCGGTGGTCAGCAGGTCGATGACGTTGTCGTTGATGATGAGCGGGGTCGGGAGCGGGTCCAGCTGCGGGGCGGAGGCGGTGGAGAAGATCCGGGAGTCGATGGCGACGTCGCCCTGGACCTTGGTGAGGCCCGACCTGCGCACCTGTTGGGCGATCATGTCCAGGCCCGCGAGCGGGTTCTCGGGAGTGAGCGTGGCGCCCGGAACGTCGTTCGCATAGGTGTGGTCGATCGGGGTGTAGGCGACGGAGCCGTCCGGCTTCGTCCGGCCGCCCATGGTGAGGTCGCCCTGGGCGACCAGCGCCAGCGAGCCGTTCAGGACGCTGCCGGTCCGGCGGCCGAGAGCCTGCACCGGGGTGGTGAATCGGTGCTCGCCGCCCAGCGCGTGCCAGGCGCTCGACACGCTGACCAGCTTGCCCGTCGAACCGGGGATGAAGAACTGGTCCGGGTACTGCGAGTGGACGACGCGTCCGGTCGAGCCCTCGACCTCGAGCAGGCCCCACTGGGCGTGCTCATAGGCGGGCTTGTCCATGATCGCCCTGATCTCCGGGCTGAGGTCGTCATGGTGCGCGGGTACCGGGCCCGCCGCACCGACCGTCGCGACCGTGGCCATCATCGTGGCCGTCACCGTGGTGACGATGCCGGCCCAGGTACGTCGGCCTCGCGGAATCGATCTCATGAACCCTCCAGTGCAGGGCCGGCGCACCAGCCAATTCTGACGGTTGATCAGTTGAGCAGCACCGGGAGGCATACCGTGCGGAGGCCGGTCGTCGAACGTTGCAGCGAGCTGTTCACCCGCTTGCGCGGTGTTATTACCAGCGTTAATGACAGCGTTATTGCCGGCGCGGGATTCCTGCGGGTACGGCCGCCCGTGCGATCCGTACGATCCATGCGGTCCATGACCAGCCGTATGCGACCGTGATCGGCCGGACAGGCGGCCCTAGGGTCTGTCGTCTGGATCTCCGTGGGGGAAGGAGCGGTGTCCGGTGCGTGCAGCTGCAAGGCGGAGGAGGGAGGCGACGCGGAGCGTCGTCGACCGACGACAACGCGGCAGATGTGCGTGCTGGACACCGCGACGCCGCGGAGATCCAGACGACAGGCCCTAGGCGTCGAACGCGGTCAGCAGCAGTGCCACGTCGTCCGCGCGGTGCGTCGAAAGACGGGCGTCGGTCAGCAGCCGGTCGGCGAGTTCCTCCAGCGAGCTCGCGTCGGCGTGGGCGAGCGAGACCCGCAGCCGGTCGATGCCCTCGTCGATCGGGATCCCCGGCTCCTCGACCAGGCCGTCGGTGTACAGGGCGAGCACCGATCCCGGCGGCGGCACCAGTTCACTGATCGGGTACTCCGCCTGCGGATCGACGCCGAGCAGGGCGCCGCCCGCGAACTCCAGCACGTCGGTGTGGCCGTCGGCGTGCCGCAGCAGCGGGGGGAGGTGGCCGGCGCGCGCGATACGGGCCCGGCCCGCGGTCCGGTCCAGCTGGATCAGACAGCAGCTGGCGAGCAGGCCGGGGTCGAGATCGGCCAGCAGCCGGTTGGTGCGGACCAGCACTTCGTTCGGCTCGCAGCCGCTGGTGGCGAAGGCCCGTACCGCGCTGCGGAGTTGGCCCATGGTGGCGGCGGCGGCCACGCTGTGGCCCTCGACGTCACCGATGACCAGGCAGAGTCCCTGCGCGGTGACGATCGCGTCGTACCAGTCCCCGCCGATCTCCATGCTCTGCGTGCCCGGCAGATAGCGGGCCGCGATGGCGACACCGGGCACCTCGGGCAGCCGGTGCGGCAGCAGCGCGTTCTGCAGGCCGCGGGCGAGGGCGAACTCGGTGTCGTACAGCCGGGCGCGCTCCAGCGCCTGGGCGATCAGGCCGCCGAGGGCGGTCAGCACGCCGCGTTCCTCGGACGTGAACGGGTGGGGCTCGTCGAAGCCCAGGATGCAGCTGCCGACGGGGTGCCCGGAGGCGATCAGCGGGAGGAAGGCCCAGGCGCACATCTCGTCCAGCGGTATGCCGGGGTAGGCGCCGGACAGCTCGTCGACGGACGCGAAGAAGATCGGCGCACCGGTGCTCAGCGTCTCCACCCCGGGCAGCCGGGCCCCCATCGGCGTGCCCTCGAAGCGGTCCAGGAACTCCTCGGGGTAGCCCACCTGGTGGGCGAGGTTCAGCCGGTTCCCGGCGACGACGTAGATCGCCAGCTCCTGGCCGCCGAAGGCCGGCAGAATCTGCTCCGCGACGGCCGTGCACACCTCATGGACCGTGACGGCCTGGGTCAGTGTGCTGGCCAGTTCCAACAGGCGGTAGATGGCCCCGACCCCGGTGCGGCGCGCTGGGGTCGACGGCCCGAAGGCCGCGGCCGGGGTCTGCCCGGCCTCGGTCGGCTGCGGCGCCGGACCGTCGTGCTCGGGGGGCCCCTTCGCCGGGACGACGGTGCCGGTGACCCCGTGCGCGTCGGGGTAGAAGGCGAAGGCCAGCCACCGGTCGGGCGGGCGGCAGGCGAGGTACGCGGTGGACTGGCGGGAGATCATCGCCGCTCGGTGACTGTCCTCGTACGCGGGGTCGGAGAGCCAGCTCAGGCAGTCCCACAGCTGCCGTCCGAGCATCTCCTCGCGATGGGCGCCCAGCAGCAGCTCGGCGCCGAGGTTCGCGTAGGTGATCCGGCCGTCCGGGTCGAGCGAGAGGATGCCCTGCCGCAGCCGCTCCACGGCCTCGGCGGCGGCCACTCCCGTACCGGTGTCGAGGACGGTGCCGAACAAATGATCATGGTCTTGACCAGCAGCGGTCTCGGAAGTTCTGGCCCGCACCTCGATGGTCCGCGACCGGTTCGGTCCGGCCGCCACCCGCAGCCGCGTGGCGAGGCCCCGGCCGTCCACCAGCGCGCTGCGGGCGGCGGAACAGAAACCCGGCAGGTCCTCCGGGTGGATCCGGGCGGCCAGGGTCTCGGCCCGGCCGTCGAACTGGCCGGCGGCCCAGTCGAAGATCGCGCACAGCTCGTCGTCGGCCGTGACGGTGCCGGTGGCGAGGTTCCAGTCGAACAACCCGAGCCGGATCGCCGTGGCCGACGTGGTGGGCAGCTCGATCACCGCCGTGTCGCCCCCGCCCTCCACCCGGTCCCCCCGGGCGGCCAGCTCCGCCAGCAGGGCGCCCAGCCGGTTCGCCGCGGTCCGCAGGTGCCGGCGGGCGCCCGGCGGCAGCCCGACGGCGGAGGGCGTCCACAGCCCGCACAGCACCCCGAAGGTCTCCTGACCGGCGACGATCGGCGCGCAGACGGAGGCGAACGAGTACGGCAGGCCCACCAGCAGCTGGGGGAAACGCCGCAGCGTCTCCTCCGTCCCCGACAGGCACACACTGCGGCCGGTGCGGTAGGCCATCGGAGCGGGCAGCGGACTGCGCACGGAGATGCGGCGGAACGATCCCAGCGCCGACACCGGAACGCCGGCGACGGTGCTCAGCACGAGCGAGCGCCGGTCACGGGAGCGCAGATACACCATGCCGCAGTAGGCATCGGTGTCCCTGAGCACCTTCCGCACGGCGGCGGCGAGCAGATCGTCCCGCTCGTCCCTCTCCTGGGCAGGCGCGGGCGGGCGGGCACGGTCAGCGCCGTTCACCGAGGCCTGCGGTGTCGCAGCGCCGTCCACCGAGGCCTGTGGTGTCGGTGCTGACGGCGGGGCCTGACGGGACTCCGGCGGATCGGGCCCGCGCCGAAAACGGCGGACACCATCGGGACCGATCCCGGTGCGCGTCGCCTCGGTACTGCCGGTCACTTGCGTCCCTCGCGGGTCCGCCGGCACACCCTGGCGCATCTCTTCTCTGTACGCCCGCCCACCAGGGGTGTCAAGGCGAACCACCCGCGGACGCCGGCGCCGGCGGTCACCGTCCATCACTTTCCGTCACCAGCTCGCGCCAGGACCCGGCTTCCGGGGGATGCGTTGTTCGGACCAGATGATCTTTCCGGCGGTGGTGTAGCGAGTACCCCAGTGTTCGGCCAGTTGGGCGACGAGGAACAGGCCGCGGCCGCCCTCGTCCGTGGTGGCCGCGTAGCGCAGGTGGGGGGAGGTGCTGCTGGTGTCGGTGACCTCGCAGATCAGGCTGCGGTCCAGCAGCAGGCGGACGGTGATCGGTCCCGCGGCGTGGCGGATGGCGTTGGTGATCAGCTCACTGAGGATCAGCTCCGTGGTGAAGGCCAGCTCGTCCAGTCCCCACCGCTCCAGCTGCCGCTCGGCCGCGGCCCGTACGGCGGAGACGGCGGAGGGTTCCGACGGTACGGACCAGCGGGCGATCCGGTCCTCCGGCAGCGCGCGGGCCCGGGCGACGAGCAGGGCGACGTCGTCCTTCGGTTCCGCGGGCAGCAGTGCGTCGAGCACCGCGTCGCAGGTCTGCTCCGGATCGCGGTCGGCGCCCGCCAGCGCGGTGCGGAGGAGGTCGAGCCCGACGTCGATGTCGCGGCTGCGGTCCTCGACCAGGCCGTCCGTGTAGAGGACCAGCTTGCTGCCCTCGGGCAGTTCGTGTTCCACCGCCTCGAAGGGCAGGCCGCCCAGGCCCAGCGGCGGGCCGGCCGGCACGTCGAGGTACTCCACCGTTCCGTCGGGGTGGACGAGCGCGGGCGGGAGGTGGCCGGCGCGGGCCAGCTCGCAGCGCCGCGAGACCGGGTCGTAGATCGCGTACAGGCAGGTCGCGCCGGCGGCGGGGGTTCCGGTGCCCGGCGCCAGGTCGTCCTTGTCCATCCGGCTCACGAGGTCGTCGAGGTGCGCCAGGAGATCGTCGGGCGGCAGGTCGAGCATCGAGAAGTTGTGCACCGCCGTCCGCAGCCGGCCCATGGTGGCGGCGGCGTGCATGCCGTGCCCGACGATGTCCCCGACGACCAGCGCGACGCGGGCGCCCGGCAGCGGGATGACGTCGAACCAGTCGCCGCCGACTCCCGCCCGCGCGGGCAGATAGCGGGTGGCGACGTCGAGGGCGTCCTGCTCGGGCAGTCCGTGCGGCAGCAGGCTCTGCTGGAGGGTGACGGCCATGGCCTGGTTGCCGGTGACGGCCGAGTCGATCTGCTCCTGGGTGGTGTACTTCGTGTCGAAGAAGCCGGTGTTGCGGCCGACGCGCAGCACCGCCACCCGGTCCGTGACCGCACGGACCTCCTCCATCTCATGGCTGACCAGGAGCACGCCGAGCCGCTGGTCCCGCAGCCGCTGGACCAGGGCGAGGACCACGGCGGCCTGTTGGGGTCCCAGCGCGGCGGTGGGCTCGTCCAGGACGACCAGTTGCGGCTCCCCGAGCAGCGCACGCGCGATGGCGACGCCCTGGCGCTGCGCGGCGGAGAGCGAGGCGACCGGGACGCGCAGGCTGGGGATCCGGACGGACAGCACGTTGAGCAGCGCGCGGCACCGCTTCTCCATCTCGACCTCGTCGAGCCTGCCGAACCGGCGGACTTCGCGGCCGAGGAAGAGATTTCCGACGGTGTCGAGGTTGTCGCAGAGCGACAGGTCCTGGTGGACGGCGACGATGCCCAGGTTCTGCGCGTCGAGCGGCGTCCTGAGGTCGACCGGCCGGCCCTTCCACTCGATCACCCCGCTGTCCGGCGGCGACACCCCGGCGATGACCTTGACCAGGGTGGACTTGCCGGCCCCGTTGGCGCCGACCAGGCCGACCGCCTCGCCTTCCCTGATCTCGAGGTCGACCCCGCTCAGGGCTTGCACGGCGCCGAACCGTTTGGAGATTCCGCGCACGGCCAGCAGGGGGGTGTCTCGCGCCAAAGCTGCCTCCTACTCCGGGCCGGCCGGGCTCGGGGACTGAATGTGCCCGGCGGACTCCGTCAGTGCACCGTGACGCCCTCGGGCGTTCGGATTCGCGATCGTAGAGGACATCGGCACGGATCGTCCTCATCTGGATGATCCTGAGGCCGAACAGATAAAAGCCCCGACCGGGAATCCGGCCGGGGCCCTCGATCGGCGACGGCCGATGCCGCGACCACGGTTACGAGTTGGGGAAGTTGACGATGGATCACCTCGTGGTGATCGGCCGCGACGAGGTGGCGCCGGCGGCCCGGGGCGTGTCCCTCAGCCGGCCCAGCGGCCGGAGGTGAAGGCCACCGCGAGGACCGTCATCAGGGGGGCGGACAGGCAGACGTAGGCAGTACGGATCCAGGGGCGGTGGAGGGTCCAGCGGGCGAGTCCGATCCACAGCGGCCACCACAGGAGGGTGGCGCGGGGGATGGACATGTACCAGTACGAGGTGCCGAGCGCCCAGAGGGTGAGGGCGATGTAGACGGCCTCCGGCCACCGCCGCCGTTGCAGGAGGCGGGCGAGGAGGAGCAGGCCGACCACCATCGCGATGAGTTCGGCCCGGAACATCAAGGCGTACCCGGTGGTCTGGGTGTGGGAGAAGGCCGAGTCCCAGGTGTTCCGCCAGGCCTCCCACGGGGTGTGGAACTGCCGGTACCAGCCGCGTTCCTGGGCGTGCTTCCAGGCCATCCAGTCACCGGTCCTGGCGTGCAGGTACCAGGTGTAGGCGAGGGCCGGCACCGCGGGAAGCGCCAGCCAGGGGAGGGCGCGCAGGCGCCCGCGGAGGCCGGTGGCGGTCAGGAATTCGACGGCCAGGGCGGCCGCGACGAACAGTCCGCTGATCCGGACGGTGGTGGCGCAGCAGGCCAGTACCGCCGCCAGCGGCCAGCGGCCCTTCTTCGCGGCCAGCCAGGCGGGCAGGGCGAGGGCCAGGAAGAGGGCCTCGGTGTAGCCGACGGCCAGGAACACCGCGCAGGGCGACAGCAGCAGGAAGAACACCGCGTGCTCCCCCGGATCACCCTGACCTGGGACACCTTCCGTGGTGGCGAGGTGGAGGCGGGCTATTCGGGCGAGGGCCAGGACCGCGACGGCCCCGGCGACGAGCGAGATCAGCAGGCCCGCCACGGTCCAGTCGGGCACGACGGTGTGCACGACGCGGAGCAGCAGGGGCAGGCCGGGGAAGAACGCCTCGCGGTTGTCCGGTGGGGCGGAGCCGGACCCGTCGGGGCCGCCGAAGTAGCCGTACTGGGCGATGCGGACGAAGTACGACCAGTCCCACTGCTCCCACCGCGAGAGCAGCGGCGGTGCCTCCTTGGCGCGGCCGTCCCCGGTGAACAGCCAGCCGGTGCAGTAGGCCGTGATCCAGATGCCGGCCCGGGTCAGCAGATAGAGCGCGAGCACCGTCCGGTCGTTGGCGCTGACCGAGGCGAGCAGCCGGTGGGCGGCCGAACGCGCCGGTCCCGGTCCCGGCGCCGGTGGACGGTGCCCACGTGGACGGTGCTCACGTGGGCGGCGGCTCTCACCCCGTCCGGGGGACGGCAGCAGCCGGTGCGGGCCCACTTCGGCCTCGGCCTCCCGCGTCCGCGGGGCTGGTACGACGGACATGTTCGGCTCCAGACGGTGGGGCGGGAGGGCGGGGGGCGCGTGCGGGCGTTTTCGGGCATGCGGGATCGCCCGGTGGCGCGACCGGTTCGTTCAGGAGGTGGTGCGGGAGGTGGCGGAGATCAGCCGGGCAGCGGTCGGCCGGGCCGGGATCAGCCGGGCGGAGAGGTGGTCTGCAGGGTCGAGCGCGTCGTGCCGGCGGGCGGCCCGCCCGGCCCGAAGGTCGCCGTGCCGTGGGAGTCCGTGCCGTGTGTCGTCCCGGTCATGGTCGGCGTGTCGCTGGGCTGGACGGACCTCGACTGCGTCGGACCGGATTGCGGCGGGGTCGGGGATGAACCGTCCGGGTACGAAGCGGAGGGCGATGTCGCGGGGGCGACCGTTCCGCCGCCGAACGGCAGGACGGCTGCCGCCGCGATGCCCGTACCACCGACCATCAGGCAGGCGGCGAGCGCGTACGCGGCCGTCCGGCGGCGCCGGACCCGGTCGCCGCGCGCCATGATCACGGCGACGGGGGCGGGGGCCGCCGCGGTCCGCCCGGCGGCGGCGGCGTTCTTGAGCGCGCTCGTCAGCGCGTCCTCCGGCGGCTGCGGACGGTGCGGGTCGCGTCGATCGTCCGAGCTGGCCGGGTCGTGCGAGTTGGCCGGGTCGTGCGGACTGTGCCGGTCGCGGGGGTCGTGGAGCTCAGGCACCGGGAGCCTCCTCGGCGTGCGAATCGTGCGAACGATGCGAAGCGTTCGGAAGGCCGGAACCGCCCGGACCACCGGAACCGCCGGAACCGCCGGACTCACCGGACCCGCCCGGCTCGGCCGGATCCGTCAGGTGGCCGGCGAGCGCCGCCCGGCCCCGGTGCAGATGGGTCTTGACGGTGCCGCTGGAGACCCCGGTCTCGGCCGCGATCTGGTCCACGGACAGATCGCAGACGTAGTGCAGGACCACCGTGCGCCGCTGCCGCGGCGACAGCTCGCGCAGCGCCGACACCAGCGCCACCGGCTCGGGACCTGGTCCCTCGACGGACTGCGCGCCGCCGTGCCGCTGCCAGGCGTCGTCGGAGCGCCGGCGGCCGCGCCACCGGCTCACCGCGAGCCGCCAGGCGACCGTACGGATCCAGGCCTCCGGAGCCCCGTTGCCGTCCAGCTGCCGCCGCCGGCTCCAGCCGCGGACGAAGGCCTCCTGCACGACGTCCTGCGCCTCGTGCAGGTCGCCGAGCATCACGTAGAGCTGACCCGTGAGGCGTCCCACCGCGTGCGCGTAGAACTCCTCGAACTCCTCGACGGTCAACACTCACTCCAGATTCTCCGCGGACTCACCAGGCATACGCCTGGGACCCCGCGTCCGGTTGACAGTGAACGCCGAAAAGTTTTTCCGGGGGCGCCGGCGCCCGTCCGACGGGAGTGCCGATGGTGTCAGCTGGTGTCAGCGCTTGCGCGTGCCGAAGAGCGAGCGGCTGATCTCGCGGCCGATCTGGGTGCCCAGCGAGCGCGTCAGCGATTTGAAGACGCCGCTGCCGACGACCTGCTCCACGACGCTCTTCTCCCCCTCGGCCGCTTTCCCCGCCGCCTTCCCGCCCGCCTTTCCCGCGGGCTTCGCGGCCGCCTCAGCGGCTTCCTGGCCGGGGGCCGGCGCCATCGCGGCGCCGGCGGCAGCGTTCAGCTTCTCGTAGGCCGATTCGCGGTCGACGGCCTGCGCGTAGCGGGAGTAGAGCGACGACGCCTTCACGGCCGTGTCCATCGCGGCCGCCTCGATGGGCCCCATCAGGGACTGCGGGGCCCGCAGCCGGGTGGCGGCGACCGGGGTCGGCGCGCCCTTCTCGCTGAGGACGGTGACGACGGCCTCGCCGGTGCCCAGCGCCGTCAGCAGCTCGCCCAGGTCGTAGGCGGAGTTGGGGAACGTCGAGACGGTGGCCTTCAGGGCCTTGGCGTCCTCGGGGGTGAAGGCGCGCAGGGCGTGCTGGACGCGGTTGCCGAGCTGCGCGAGGACGTCCGAGGGCACGTCCTTCGGGGTCTGGGTGACGAAGAAGATGCCGACGCCCTTGGAGCGGATCAACCGCACCGTCTGGGTGATGGCGTCGAGGAACGCCTTCGACGCGCCGTTGAAGAGCAGATGGGCCTCGTCGACGAAGAACACCAGCTTGGGCCGGTCGATGTCGCCGACCTCCGGAAGGTCCTGGAAGAGGTCCGCGAGCAGCCACATCAGGAAGGTGGAGAAGAGCTGCGGCCGGTCCTGGACGGCCGGCAGCTCCAGCACCGACACCATCCCGCGCCCGTCCGGCGCGGTCCGCAGCAGTTCACCGGTGTCGAACTCGGGCTCGCCGAAGAACGGCTCGGCGCCCTGCGCCTCGAACGCCGTCAGGGTCCGCATGAGGACCCCCGCGGTGGCGGACGAGATGCCGCCGATGTTCTTGAGCTCGCCCTTGCCGACGTCGGAGGTGAGGAAGGCGATGACGGCCCGCAGGTCCTTGAGGTCGATCAGCTCCAGGCCCTTGGTGTCGGCGTAGTGGAAGATCAGGCCGAGCGACTGCTCCTGCGTCTGGTTGAGCCCGAGCACCTTCGCCATCAGGATCGGGCCGAAGCCGGTGACGGTCGCCCGCAGCGGGATGCCGGCGCCGATACCGCCGAGCGCGTAGAACTCGGCGGGGAAGCCGGACGCCGCCCAGTTCTGCCCGACCTCGGCGGTGCGCTGCGCGACCTTGTCGTTCGGCTGACCGGCCGCGGAGATCCCGGAGACGTCGCCCTTGACGTCGGCGAGGAACACCGGCACCCCGTTGGCGGACAGCTGTTCGGCGATGAGCTGCAGCGTCTTCGTCTTGCCGGTGCCGGTGGCGCCCGCGACGAGGCCGTGCCGGTTGAGCATGCCGAGCGGGATGCGGATCTGCGCGTCGGCATGGCAGGTGCCGTCCCACAGCAGCGCGCCCAGGTCGAGCGCCGGCCCGGTGAAGGTGTAGCCGGCCAGGATCGTCGCGGCGGGGCCCGGCAGATCCACCGCGGGGGCGGGCTGCGCGGGGGACGGGACGGCGGACGCGTCGGGCGGCGTTTCGGAGGACGGACCGGCGGGCTGCGCGGGGGACGCGCCGACAGGCGAATCCGCGGGCGGATCGGCCGGAAGTGCCGCCTGGGCTTGCGGATCGGTCATGGCAGGCTCCCGCTAGGTCCGGCTATCGACGTAAATACCACCTTTGCACTCCTCCGCCACTGCTGCGCCCGCACGGGCTTGCCCGGTAGGCTTTCCGTGTGATCTTCAAGCGCATCGGAAACGGGCGGCCGTACCCCGACCACGGCCGGGTCAGCACGCGAGAGTGGGCGGATGTCGCTCCACGTCCGGTACGCCTCGACCAGCTGGTCACCACCAAGGGCCAGCTCGACCTGGAAACCCTGCTCGCCGAGGACTCGACGTTCTACGGCGACCTCTTCGCGCATGTCGTGAAGTGGCACGGTGACCTGTATCTCGAGGACGGTCTGCACCGGGCGGTCCGGGCGGCGCTCCAGCAGCGCCAGGTTCTGCATGCCCGCGTCCTGGAGATGGACTGACCGAGGCGGCCGCGCGGACCCGCCTGCGGACGCGCCCCGTGAGGGCGGCTGTTCGGAGGCGGCTGTTCGCCCTTTCGGGTTCGGCTGTCCGCCATTCGTTGATCATTTAGTACGCTCCGGCGATGAGCGCACTACGCTGCGCCCATGAGCATGCTCACCCCTTCCGGCATGGGCGGGAAGTACCGGATCACCGGAAACCAGTACCCGAGAATGGGCCGGCCGCGAAGGCGCGGCCGTACCGTCCTGGCCATCGTGGCCTCGGTGGTGGTACTCGGCCTGATCGGCTGGGGCACGCTACAACTCATCGACGTCTTCACCGGCGGCAAGGACAAGGGCCCCGCCCAGGCCCACGCCGCCCCGGCGAGCTGCAAGCCGACGCCCGCCGCCACGCCGAAGCCGACCGGCAAGCCCGCCCCGCTGCCCCCACCGGCCTCGATCGGGCTCACCGTCTTCAACGCGACGGCGAAGGCCGGGCTGGCCAAGACCACGGCCGACGAGCTGGCCAAGCGCGGCTTCCACGTCATTAAGTTCAGCAATGCCCCGTTCGAGTACGACAAGAAGGTCACGGTCCCGGCGCTGATCGTGGCCGGCCCCGCCGGCGAGCGGGCGGCGCGGGTCGTCGGTACGCAGGTCGCGGGCTCCACGGTGAAGATCGACCCGAAGCGGTCAGGACCGGGCGTGGACCTGCTGATCGGGACGCCCTACACGAAGCTGGCCGACCCGAAGGACGCCGCGAAGGCCCTGACCGTCGCGGCCAACCCGACCCCGGCGCCCTCGCCCAGCTGCTAGAACCGGCCGCGAGGGGCACGACAGCGACCGGAAGACCGAGAACGCCCAGAACGCCGAGAAGCCCCGGACCACCAGGTCCGGGGCTTCTCGCATCCGACGTCCAGTCGTGTCGCGGCCGTGCTGCGGCTATCCGGCGGTGCCGTACAGCCGGTCCCCCGCGTCGCCCAGCCCGGGGACGATGTAGCTGCTCTCGTTGAGCCCCTCGTCGACCGACGCGGTGACGACGGTGACCGGCTTGCCCGCCAGCTCCCGCTCCATGACCTCGATGCCCTCGGGCGCCGCGAGCAGCACGATCGCGGTGACGTCGTCCGCGCCGCGCTCGATGAGCAGGTTGATGGCGGCGACCAGCGTGCCGCCGGTGGCCAGCATCGGGTCGAGGACGTACACCTGGCGGCCGGAGAGGTCCTGCGGCATCCGGGTGGCGTAGGTCTTCGCCTCCAGGGTCTCCTCGTCACGGATCATGCCCAGGAAACCGACCTCGGCGGTCGGCAGCAGCCGGACCATGCCGTCCAGCATGCCCAGTCCGGCCCGCAGGATCGGGACGACGAGCGGGCGCGGGTAGGAGAGCCGGACGCCGGTGGTCGGGGCGACCGGGGTCCGGATGTCGACCTGCTCGGTACGCACGTCACGGGTCGCCTCGTAGGCGAGCAGAGTGACGAGTTCATCGGCCAGCCGACGGAAGGTCGGCGAGTCGGTGCGCTCGTCGCGCAGGGTGGTGAGCTTGTGCGCGACCAACGGGTGGTCGACTACGTGGATCCGCATGCACCCGACATTAACCGAGTCCCAGGGGTCCCCGCCGCCGCTCGCTCCCTCCACCGATCTCTCCACCGATGCTCTGCCTACTCTCCGCCGATCACGCATCAAACCGCACGGTAGAGGGAAACTGTGCACATACGCCCGGAGCGCCCCCGGGTGACCCGACCCCCACGGGTGGTGCCACATGCCGGAGCGGAGCGAGAACGGTGACGAGCCGGAAGAGCCCGGTCAGCCGAAAACGCGGAACAAGCAGGCCAAACGCAAGACCCAGGAAGAACGCGACGCGGAGCGCCGCAGACGCCGGGTCATGTTCCTGCGCGAACTGAACGAGGCCAAGGAGCTGCGCGAGCGCGTGCAACCGCGCAGGGCGCGCGCGGCACGAATGCGGCAGGCGATGCGAATGCGGACCTTCCGCTGGTAGCCCGCCGGCCCTCCGGAACGTCCGGAAACGGTGCGGGGGCGGGCCGGAAGCCGCCTCTGGAGGCTCCTCCGCAGCCCGACGTGATGAAGACCTGGCACGTCGGAGTGCGGAAGACCCTTCGCAAAGCCCAGCTTTCTGCCACGATGCCGAGTGGGTGGGGTCCTCCCCGCCCGGTCCGGACGGCCTGAGACCTGTGGGAGAGTCACGGTGTACTTCGCCGCACTGCTCGCGCGCAACGAGAACGGTTGGCAAGCGAGCGAACCTGATCTCGACGATGTGGAAACCCTCGGCGACCTGAGCGACCTGGCCCGTGCGGCCATCGCCGAGGAGGAAACGGTTCTGGTCTTCATCGAGCAGGAGGACGCCTGGTTCGGCGTCATCCGCGTCGATGGTGAAGAGGACCCCAGGATCTATGTGTCCGATGCCGCCGCGGCAGCCCGTAGTTCGTACGGAGAGATCCTGCTCACCGACGAACTGCTCGGCCGGGACCCCGAGGACCCCCTCGACGACCTGGTCGACCTCGACGGCACCGAGGACGGCGACGACGACGATGCCGACGAGGACGTGGTCCCCGGCCCCACCGAGGACCATGTGCCGGCCGGCCCGCTCGGCGAGGCCGGCCTGCTGTCCGATCTCGGTATGAGCGACAAGGAGCTGCTGGACCTCAGCGGTGACGGTGCGCTCACCGGCGAGGCGCTCGGTGAGATCGCCGAGGCGATCGGCTGTGCCGACGTTCTGGAGGCGGTCCGCTGAGCACCGCGCCACCCCCGCCCGGTCCGCCCCGCGATCCGCTTCGCGACCCGTGGACCGGGCCGATGCGCCATGCCCTGGAAGAGGCCGGGCTCGCCCCGCGCACCGGCGATGTGCCGGTGGGCGCGGTCGTGCTCGGCCCGGACGGCGTGGTCATCGGCCGGGGCCGCAACGAACGCGAGGCGACCGGTGACCCGACCGCCCACGCCGAGGTGCTCGCGATCCGCGACGCGGCCAAGGCGGTCGGGACGTGGCGGCTGACCGGCTGCACGCTCGTCGTCACGCTGGAGCCGTGCACCATGTGCGCGGGCGCGATCGTCCTCTCCCGGCTCGACCGGGTCGTGTACGGGGCACTGGACGAGAAGGGCGGCGCCGTGGGCTCCCTGTGGGACGTCGTCCGCGACCGCCGGCTCAACCACCGCCCCGAAGTCATCCAGGGGGTGCTCGCCGACGAGTGCTCAGCCCTCCTCACGCGTTTCTTCCGCTCGGGCGATTTCGGAGCACGGCCTCACGTGGGCTAAGCTCTCTCTCGGTAGCGTGTCCGAGTGGCCTAAGGAGCACGCCTCGAAAGCGTGTGTGGGGGCAACTTCACCGTGGGTTCAAATCCCACCGCTACCGCTCTTGAGCAGTACCGAGCAGTACCCGTAGTAACGACGAAAGCCCCGGCTCATGCGAGCCGGGGCTTTCGTCGTTCACGGCTTCTGACGGCGTGTCCGGGCGGGCGGCGGGACGAGGGCAGGAGGAAGGGGACCTTCGTGCTAAAGCGCCGGTTGAACCGCTGGCAGGGCCGCTGAATAGGCCGTTCGATGGATAGACTCCACCGATCGCACGCTGGGGACAGCCGGTGGGGGCTGCCACTGCTGCCGGGGAGGGCAAGGGGCATGGCGCAGGCGAAAAAAGTCACCATGTACATACTCGTGGTCTTCGTGCTCTACACGATCATCACGCAGCCAGCGCGCGCCGCCGATCTTGTGCAGGTAGGGTTCGAGGGCATTTCGAACGCCGCAAGAGGCATCGGAACGTTCATGCACGAGCTGGTCAACTGATCGGCGCGCTGCCGGTGAGGAGTCCCGCGTGATCCGCCATCTGGTTCTGTTCAAGCTCAACGACGGCGTCGGCCGTGACGAGTCCCGGGTCGCCGCCGGAGCGCGGGCGTTCGAGGAACTCGGCGGGCTGATCCCCGAGCTGACCTCGTGGGAGTGCGGCTGGAACGTCACCGACCGGCCGATCGCGTATGACTTCGCGATCAACTCGTCGGTCGCGGACGCCGCCGGTCTGAAGACGTATCTGGAGCACCCGGCACACCAGGCGGCGGCGGGCCAGTGGCGTGAATTCGCGACCTGGGTGATCGCCGACTACCCCTTCTGACGGTGCCGGACCGCCGGTCCGCCCGGTAGCCCCCGCACCCGTCCCGGCCGGTCCCCTGGCCGGTCACACGGCCTGTGCCTCAGCCCCCCGCCCACCGGGCAGGGGGCTTTGTCGTGTCCCGTCAAGGTCAACTCACCGCCCAACACGGCGTTATTAGGTGCTTGCGTACAGTGCACATGAATTGTGATGCTATGACCGCTTTTGCCGGATGAGTGGACCGATGAGGGGTGGTGTGTCCGTGTCGGCCCGAACGGCGTCAACAACTTTCGCCCGCAGTAGGACGAGTACGCCCAATACCAATGCCCTGGAAGCGCGTGCGCTGACGACCGTGCTGTTCGAGGAGATCTCCGGGCTCGAACCCGGAACACCCGAACACGCACGCGTACGCGCCGCGCTGATCGAGGTCAATCTGCCCCTCGTCCGCTACGCGGCGGCCCGCTTCCGCAGCCGCAACGAGCCGATGGAAGACGTCGTCCAGGTCGGCACCATCGGGCTGATCAACGCGATCGACCGGTTCGATCCGGAGCGCGGGGTGCAGTTCCCGACCTTCGCCATGCCCACCGTGGTGGGGGAGATCAAACGTTACTTCAGGGACAACGTGCGGACCGTTCACGTACCCCGCCGGCTCCATGAGCTGTGGGTTCAGGTGAGCGGGGCGATCGAGGACCTGACGGTGCTGCACGGCCGGTCACCGACGACCGGGGAGATCGCCGAGCGGCTGAAGCTGGCCGAGGAGGAGGTGCTGGCCTGTCTGGAGGCGGGGCGGGCGTACCACGCGACCTCGCTGGAGGCCGCGCAGGAGGGCGACGGCGCTCCGGGGCTGCTGGACCGGCTCGGGTACGAGGATCCGGCGCTGGTCGGAGTCGAACACCGCGACCTCGTCCGACATCTGCTCGTACAGCTGCCCGAACGGGAGCGGCGGATTCTGATGCTGCGGTACTTCGGCAATCTGACGCAGTCCCAGATCAGTGCCGAGCTGGGCGTCTCGCAGATGCATGTGTCCCGGCTGCTGTCCCGCAGCTTCGCCCGACTGAGGTCCGCAAACCAGCTCGAAGCGTAACCCTTGAGGAGGAACCATCCTGCAGAAATATGTCGACTTGGCGCTACAGCGTGTTGCCGACATGTGACATTCTGCAGGAACCGCGTTTGTCGCGACCCGGCCTCCGGTATTCAGGTGGAGGAACAAACCGTCGCTCGCGACACCCGTCCGCGACCTCAAGGGGGTGGCATGTCCGTTCAGGTGGGCAGTCCTCAGGTGCGCCGTACCAGCGCACCAATCGATGCACGCACCGGCGAAGCCATCGACACCCGCACACTGTCCCGTTCGCTGTTCCTGCGCCTTGCGGAACTGGAACAGGACAGCCCGGAACGAACCTATGTGCGTGACACGCTCATCGAGCTGAACCTGCCACTTGTTCGGTATGCGGCAGCCCGCTTCCGCAGCCGCAACGAGCCGATGGAAGACATCGTCCAAGTGGGCACGATCGGCCTGATCAAGGCGATCGACCGCTTCGACTGCAACCGCGGCGTGGAGTTCCCGACGTTCGCGATGCCCACCATCGTCGGCGAGGTGAAGCGGTTCTTCCGCGATACGTCGTGGTCGGTGCGGGTGCCGCGGCGGCTGCAGGAGCTGCGGCTGGCGCTCACCAAGGCGAGCGACGAACTCGCGCAGAAGCTGGACCGGTCGCCGACGGTGGCCGAACTGGCGGTCTGCCTGGGCGTGTCCGAGGAGGACGTCGTCGACGGCCTCGCGGTCGGCAACGCCTACACCGCGAGCTCGCTCGACTCGCCGCCGCCGGAGGACGACAGCGGTGAGGGCACCCTCGCGGACCGCCTCGGCTACGAGGACACCGCGCTCGAGGGCGTGGAGTACCGCGAGTCGCTCAAGCCGCTGCTGGCCCAACTCCCGCCGCGCGAGCGCCAGATCATCATGCTGCGGTTCTTCGCGAACATGACGCAGTCGCAGATCGGCGAGGAGGTCGGCATCTCCCAGATGCACGTCTCCCGGCTGCTCACCCGCACGCTCGCCCAGCTCCGGGACGGCCTGACAGCGGAATAGACCGGCCCGCTGGCTTGCTGACGTTCCGTCAGTAGACTGGCGCGATGGTCGCGATAGCACGGATGTCTGGCCGCCGGGGCGCGGCACTCGCCGTCCCGGCGGTTGGCGTGGCCCTGCTGCTGGCGATGACGACGGCCGGCTGCGGAGCGGCCGGTGACGACGGGTACGTGGCGGTCGGCGGGGTCGGTCCCTCGCAGGGCGGCGCGACGGGGGACGTACCGCCGGTCGGTCCGGTCGTGATGGTGCCGCTGGACGGCCCGGCACCGCCGGGACCCGGCAGCGGCACACCGTCCGCACCGGGCTCGACCCCAGGATCCGGATCGGGCCCCAGCTCTCCCGGATCGGCTCCCGGATCGGCTCCCGGTTCGGCGGGGGGCCAGGGAACGACCCCTGGAAGCACACCCGGGGGCACCGGCACGCCGGGGAACGGTTCACCGGGGACGTCGCAGCCGGGAGGCGGCGGCTCGACGGCACCCGCACCGCCGGGAACGACCCCGCCGCACACGCCCCCACCGGGCACGACGCCGCCCGCAACGCCCGCGCGGCTGACCGTGAGCACGCCGAAGCGCGCTCCGGCCGCGGACCGGTGGTGCGAGAAGGTGACGGTCACCTTCACCAATTCCGGCGGCAGAGCGGCGACTTCCGGCAACGTCACCTTCGGCACCCACATCATCGGCGGCCTCGGCATCGACTGGGCGACGATCGAGACCACGAAGCCGGTGCCGGTGCCCCTGGCGGGTGGTGCCGCCAAGGTGCAGACCTGGGAGGTCTGCGTGGACGCCTGGCGGGTTCCGCTGGGCATGCACATCGAGACCCGGGACGTCACCCTTACGTGAGCGACGCGGTCCGGGCCGGGGCTGTGGTGCGGTGCCGTCAGCGCATCGCGAGCGCGACGACTCCGGCGATCACCAGGACGGCGACGACGATGCCGATGATGAGGCCCGTGCGCTTGCCGGACCCGGTCTGGGCCTGCTGCTGCTGCAGTTGCTGCGGCTCCTCGACGAAGGCGCGGAACATCTGGGTGTCGCCGGCGGGGTCGTAGTTGTTCTCAGGGTTCGACATGCTGCCCGACCCTAGCGAACAAGCGGAATCCCGGGCACCCCCGGGTGCGCCTGCGAGACCGACGCCACGTCTCCCGTCACGTCTCCAGCCCCGCCCGCCGGCACCTCGGCCGGCGCCTCCCCCGGCACGCCGCCGCAGGAATACCGCCGGCTCCCAGCCGGTTGTAGGTGCCCATGGCACGCATCGGAACATCTGATCTGGACGTCTTCCCGCTCGCCCTCGGCGGCAACGTGTTCGGCTGGACGGCCGACGAGGCGCAGAGCTTCGCCGTACTGGACGCGTACGCGGCGGCCGGCGGCAACTTCGTCGACACCGCTGACGGCTACTCCGCGTGGGTCCCGGGCAACTCGGGCGGTGAGTCGGAGACCCTCATCGGGAAGTGGCTGGCCTCCCGCGGCAACCGGGACGCGATCGTGGTGGCCACCAAGGTCAGCAGCCACCCGGACTTCAAGGGGCTGCGGGCCGGCAACATCCGGGCCGCCGCGGAGGCATCGCTGCGCCGGCTCGGCACGGACCACATCGACCTCTACTACACGCACTTCGACGACCCGCAGGTCCCCGTCGCGGAGATCCTCGGCGCCCTGGACGAGCTGGTGCGCGAGGGCAAGGTGCGGCAGATCGCCGCGTCCAACATCTCCCCGGAGCGGCTGTCGGAGTCGCTGGCCTTCTCCGAGCGGGAGGGGCTGGCCTCGTACGTCGCCCTGCAGCAGCTCTACAACCTGGTGGAGCGCACGGACTACGAGGGGGCGATGGCCGAGGTCGTCGCCTCGCACGGCCTGTCGTCGGTCCCCTATTACGCGCTGGCCTCGGGCTTCCTGACCGGCAAGTACCGGTCCGGCGTCACGGTGGACAGCCCGCGGGCGGGCGGCGCGGGGAAGTACCTGGCGACCGAGCGCGGACAGCGGGTGCTGGTGGCGCTGGACGAGGTCGCGCAGGCGCATGACGCCGAGGTCGCGACGGTGGCGCTGGCCTGGCTGGCGGCGCAGCCGACCGTCGCGGCGCCGATCGCCAGCGCGCGCACCGTGGAGCAGCTGCCGGCGCTGCTGGCGGTGGCGGATCTGAAGCTGACGGCCGAGGAGCTGGACCGGCTGACTGCCGCGTCCGTCTGACCTGCGAATATGACGTAGTACTCCCATATCCCATCGGGAGGATCGCCCGTCTCACTTGACTGGAGACGGGCGATCCCTTTGGGAATTCTTGACCGCATGAGGCGCAGATTCATTTGCCTGTAGCAACCAACGACCTCTACAGTTGCTCAAGGCAACCAATTGTACGACTCGACGATCGGCGGGGGCTGTGGCGACGAAGAAGCACTGCGCGGAGCTCGCTCGCCAGCTGCGGGTCGTCGTCGGCGTCGGCAGGGAAGTGGGCCGGGCACTGCCGCCCGAGACCCCGCCCTCGACCGTCGCGGTGCTCACCGTGCTCGGCCGGTACGGCGAGATGCGGATGAGCCGGCTCGCCGAATATCTCGATATCGACATATCGGTGACAAGCCGACATGTCGCCTATCTCGCCGAGCGCGGCTGGATCGACCGCACTCCCGACGCCCTGGACAAGCGGTCCCGGCTGCTGCGCCTGAACCCGTACGGCGAAAAGGTGCTGGCCGCCTCTTCCGACCGTGCCGCCGAGGTGCTGGCAGCCCATCTGAACGACTGGTCCGACGACGACGTCGACCTGCTGTCCGGCCTGCTGGACCGGCTGCGCCTGAGTTTCGGCGACTGCCGGCCCGGCCTCCGCGCCCACTCAGCCCAGACCGCCCAGGCAGCGCAGACGGCCCACGCAGCGCAGGCAGCGCAGGCAGCGCACGCAGCGCTCCCGGCCACCACGGTCGGCACGGCCGCGGCCCACACACCCCGTACACACGCGAACTGACAAGGACGAAGATGGCTACAACCACACCGACCGGTGTGCGGGAGGCGGAAGCCCACGGTGGGTCCGCGGCCCCCATGTCGCACCGGCAGATCATGGAGGCGCTGTCCGGGCTGTTGCTCGGCCTGTTCGTGGCGATCCTGTCGTCCACGATCGTCTCCAACGCCCTGCCCACCATCCTCGCGGACATCGGCGGCGGGCAGAGCGCGTACACCTGGGTGGTCACCGCCGCCCTGCTCGCGGTCACCGCCACCACCCCGCTCTGGGGCAAGATGTCCGACCTGGTCAGCAAGAAGCTGCTGATCCAGATAGCCCTGGTCATCTACGTACTCGGCTCGATCATCGCCGGGTTCTCCACCAATCCCGGCATGCTGATCGCCTGCCGGGTGCTCCAGGGAGTGGGCGCCGGCGGTCTGTCGGCCCTCACCCAGGTGATCATGGCGGCGATGATCTCCCCGCGGGAGCGCGGCCGTTACAGCGGCTACCTCGGCGCGGTCTTCGCCGTCGCGACCGTCGGCGGCCCGCTGGTCGGCGGCGTCATCGTCGACACCGACTGGCTCGGCTGGCGCTGGTGCTTCTACGTCGGCGTACCGTTCGCGATCATCGCGCTCATCGTGCTGCAGAAGACGCTGCACCTGCCGGTGGTCAAGCGGAAGGTCAAGATCGACTGGTCCGGAGCGTTCTTCATCTCCGCGGCCGTCAGCCTGCTGATGATCTGGGTCTCGCTCGGCGGCACCAACTACCCCTGGATGTCCTGGCAGACCTATGTGATGGTGCCCGGCGCCATCCTGCTCGGCCTGGTCTTCCTGTTCGTCGAGTCCAGGGCCTCCGAGCCGATCATTCCGCTGCGGCTGTTCCGCAACAAGACGATCACCCTCACCTCGCTCGCCAGCCTCTTCGTCGGCGTCGCGATGTTCGCCGGCACCGTCTTCCTCAGCCAGTACTTCCAGCTGGCGCGCGGCAAGACCCCGACCATGTCCGGCGTGATGACCATCCCGCTCATCGCGGGCCTGTTCATCTCCTCGACCGTCTCGGGCCAGATCATCACCAGGACCGGCCGCTGGAAGGGCTTCCTGGTCGGCGGCGGGGTCTTCCTGACCGCGGGCGCCGCGACGCTGGGCCTGCTG
This sequence comes from Streptomyces sp. RKAG293, assembly GCF_023701745.1. NCBI lineage: Bacteria > Bacillati > Actinomycetota > Actinomycetes > Kitasatosporales > Streptomycetaceae > Streptomyces > Streptomyces sp. RKAG293. Next base: position 4,487,483 of record NZ_JAJOZB010000001.1, read on the forward strand.
CGCTACGACACCCCGTACTGGCAGGTCGCGATCTACATGGCGCTGCTGGGTCTCGGCATCGGCATGATGATGCAGAACCTGGTGCTCGCCGTGCAGAACCAGGTCACCCCGGCGGACCTCGGCGCGGCCAGCTCGCTCGTCACGTTCTTCCGCTCGCTCGGTGGCGCGGTCGGCGTCTCGGCGCTCGGCGCCGTCCTCGGCAGCCGCGTCACGAGCCTGGTGTCCGACGGCCTGGCGGCGCTCGGCATCAAGGGCGGCGACGGCGGCGGCATCCCGGACGTCGCCAAGCTCCCGGCCCCGGTCAAGGGCGTCGTGGAGAGCGCGTACGGGCGGGGCATCGGCGATGTCTTCCTCTACGCGGCACCCTTCGCACTCATCGCCCTGCTGCTGGTGATCTTCGTCAAGGAGGTCGCGCTCAAGACCAACAGCGGTCTGCAGCAGGTCGCGGGAGCGGAAGCGGCTGCCGCCGCCGGTGGAAGTGCCGGTGGCGCCGAGGTGACCATGCCCGCGACCTCCTTCACCAAGGAGGTGGCCGCCATGACACCGGTGGCGATACTCGACGACCGGCCGGTGGCGGAGTCCGGCACGGGGTCCGGGGCCGGGTTCGGGGCTGGGTTCGGCGACGGCGGCACGCCCGTGCACGGCATCGTCAGGATCACCGACGGCTCGGCCATCAACCACGCCAAGGTCACGCTGATCTCGCTCCAGGGACAGCAGTTGGGCAGGTCCGTCACCGGCTCCGACGGCCGCTATCTCCTCGAAGCGCCCGGCGCCGGCTCGTACGTCCTGATCGCGGCGGCCGACGGCCACCAGCCGCAGGCGTCGACCGTGCTGGTCGGCGACGCGCCCCTGTCGTTCGACGTGGTGCTCAGCGGCGCCGGCGGGCTCGCCGGGACCGTGCTGGGCGCGATCGACAACCTGCCGGTCGTCGAGGCGATGGTCGTCGTGACCGATGTGCGCGGTGAGGTGCTGGCCACCGGGAAGACCGGTGACGGCGGCGGGTTCGCCTTCGGCGAGCTGCCCGCGGGCGACTTCACCGTCGCCGTGAACGCCCCCGGCTTCCGGCCGGCCGCGCTGCCCGTCGAGGTCGGCGGCACCGGCGCCACCCGCGTCGAGGTCGTGCTCCAACCCGGCGCGCAGGTGCGCGGCGTCGTACGGGCGGGCGCCGACCGGCGGCCGCTGCCGGACGCCAAGGTCGTCCTGGTCGACGCGGCCGGGAACGTGGCCGGTACGACGACCACCGGCGCGGACGGCGCGTACGCGTTCACCGACCTCGACGCGGGCGAGTACTCACTCGTCGCGAGCGGTTACCCGCCGCTGGCCACCGCGTTGAGCGTGCAGGGGCGCGGCGCCGAGGAGTTCGACGTCGAGCTCAACCACCCCGAGGGGTAACGGGAACGGCCCCCGGCCCCCGGACTGCGGACTTCGGACTTCGGACTGCGGACTTCGGGGGGACAGGCTTCCGGACGGTCGGCCCGCGTGCCTTGCGGAGAGGTGCGGGCCGGTCCGGAGGGATCGGGATCCGAGCGACGGCCGGAGCAGGGGACGGCCGAGGCCGTCGCACCGGATCCCTTCGCCGGGCGGGCTCCGTCGAACGGGCCCGCCCGGCGATCGACAGCAGCGCGGCACCACCGCAGCACCGCACCAGAGCACCAGAGCACCACGGCCGGGCCTACGGGACACCGGCACGTCACGGGAGGCGAACCTCGATGAGCAGCCATGGCCTGCGGGCCCGCGTACGCACCAGGGACGGCTGGGCCGTCTCGCACGCGGTGCTGACCGTCACCGATATGACGGGCAGTCAAGTCGACCGCCAGGAGGCCGATTCCGACGGCGTCGTCCGTACCGGACCGCTGCCCGCCGGCTCGTACACCGCCATCGTGACCGCCATCGGCTATCTGCCGGCCGCCTCGACCGCGATCGTCACCGCGTCGGGTTCCGCCGACGCGGGCACCGTGACGCTCTCCCGCGCGGGCGGCGTGGAACTGCCGCCGCCCGGCACCTGGACCATCGACCCGGCGCACTCCTCGGTCACCGCGACCGCCCAGCACCTCGGGATCTCCAGCGTGCAGGGCCGGTTCACCGTGTTCGGCGGGCGGATCGAGATCGACGGGCGGACCGCCGCGTCATCGGTCGACGCCGTCATCGAGGCCGCGTCGATCGACACCGGCAACGCCCTGCGGGACGCGCATCTGCGCTCGCCCGACTTCCTCGACGCCGAGGTCCACCCCAAGATCACCTACCGCAGTACGGGCGGCCTGGCGCCGGCCGGCGAGGACCGCTGGACCGTGCAGGGCGAGCTGACCCTGCACGGTGTGACGCGACCCGTCGACCTCGACCTCGCGTACCTCGGCACCGGCCCCGACCCGTGGGGCGGGGTGCGCACCGCCTTCCGCGCCACCACCGAGCTGCGCCGCGCCGACTTCGCGATGAACTACAACCAGGTCGTCCAGGCCGGAATCGCGGCCATCGGCACCACGCTCAAGGTCGAACTCGCCATCCAGGCCGTGCGCGGCACCGAACTGCCCGGGGCGTAGCGCGAGAGCCAGGGTGCCGGGGGCGCTACGCCAGCCGGGCCGGGAATCCGCCGGTCGCGATCGGGCCCCAGCGCTCCGGCGTGATGCGGATCAGCGACTTGCCCTGCTTGATCATCGCTGCGCGGTACTCGTCCCAGTCCGGGTGTTCACCCGAGATGGTGCGGAAGTACTCGACGAGCGGCTCGACGGAGTCCGGCGGATCGATGACCTCGGCCGAGCCGTCGATCTGCACCCAGGGCCCGCTCCAGTCGTCGGAGAGGACGATGACGCTGGCACGCGGATCCCGCCGGGCGTTCCTGGTCTTGGCGCGCTCCGGGTAGGTGGACACGACGATCCGCCCGGAGTCGTCGACACCGCAGGTCAGCGGCGAACCCTGGGGCCGGCCGTCCGCGCGGGTGGTGAGCAGGATCGCGCGGTGGCGTGGGCGGACGAACTCCAGCAGCTCGTCGAGGGACGCCTTGGTGTTGGTGGCAATCGTTTTGGGAGCCATGGCGAAACCCTAGCGGCGCGGCTCCCTGCTGGGCCGGTGCGCACGCCGGTCCCCGGGGCCCCAGTCCCTCAGGTCGTCACGTCCGCAGGTGCCGGTCGCGCATCGTCTCGATACCGGCGATCACGCACTCCAGCCCGAAGGTGAAATCGCGCTCCCGCTGCTGGGCGACGGACACGGCCGCAGAGCGGTGTTTGAGCAGGTCGAGCGACTGCTCGAAGCCGGGACGGTTCTCGACGGTGCCGGCCCAGTCGGCGTAGAACGCGTCCTCGTCCTGGCCGCTGGCCCGGAACCGTTCGCCCCACCGGCCCTCGACGGTGCCGTAGCCGTAGACGAACTGGAAGAGGCAGCCGAGGGCGCCGGTCATCTGCTCGGCCGCCAGGCCGGAACGGGCCATGGCGCGCATCGAGAGGTTCGCGAAGTCCATCGCGAACGGGCCGATGTTGAGGTATTCGCCGATCAGGTGCGCCGTCCAGGAATGCGCCACCAGCATCGCCCGGTAGCCGACGGCGAGTTGGCGCACCTCGTCGCGCCAGTCGGCGTCCGGCTCCTCGGCCGGCAGCGCGATCTCGCCGTGCACCGCGTCCAGGACGCGCTCCAGCAGATCGTCCTTGCTGTCGACGTACCAGTAGACGGACATCGCGGTCACACCCAGCTCGGCGGCGAGCTTGCGCATCGAGAACTTGGCGAGACCGTCGGTGTCGAGCAGCCGGACGGCGGTCGCGACGATCCTGTCGCGGTCCAGTCCGGCCGGCTGCTCGCTGCGGCGCTTGCCCGCGGGGCGTTCGTGCAGCCACACGCTGGCCCCGGGCGTGGTCGCACGGCTGTCCTCGGCCATGGCGGGCGGTTCCCTTCGGGTGTTCCGGGTCGTCGGGCCTGAGGGCTGCCCGCCCCCGATGCTATGCCGCTTCCGAACGCTCGGCCCTGCGCAGCAGGAGTGCCGCGAGGAGGCCGCCGAACAGTACGGCGACGGCGCCGATCAGCTGGCTGGCTTCGAGGCCGGCGGAGAAGTCGTCCACCAGCCGGGTGCGCTCCGCGGCCGTACCGGCGCCGGCCAGGGCGGCCGGCAGCGAGCCCGCCGCGAAGGAGGAGGCCAGGACGGCACCGAGAACGGCGACACCGAGTCCGTTGCCGAATTCGGTGAGCGTTCCGTTGACGCCCGCGCCGATGCCGGCCCGCTCCACCGGGATGGCGCTCATGACCGCGTTGGCCATGGCGGGCATCGCGAAGGCGATACCGGCGCCCATCAGGACCAGGCCCGCGCACATCCCCGGATAGCCGTGGCCGCCGAGCAGGGCCACGACGGCCAGGCCGGTGGCGAGCATCGTCATCCCGGCGAGGATGGCGACCGGGGTGCCGGCCTTCGCCAGCAGCCGGGCGCCGACGCCCGCGAGGTTCAGCACGACGATGCTCAGCGCGAGCGGCGCGGTGCGCAGCCCCGCCTCCAACGGCGTGTGGCCGAGCACGAACTGCAGCTGCTGGGTGAGCAGGAAGAGCGAGCCCGCCATGCCGAACGAGACGAGGATGCCGCCCGCGACGGCGCCCACGAAGCGGCGGTCGCGGAAGAACGTCATGTCGAGCATGGGGTGCGGGGTGTGCAGCTCCCAGCGGACGAACGCGGCGAGCCCGGCGCAGCCGGCGACGGCCGGGAGCAGGACGTCGGCCGAGGTCCAGCCGTGCCCGGGGCCGGAGATGATCGCGTAGACGATGCCGGTCATGCCCACCATGGAGAGCAGCGCGCCGGGGAGGTCGGGGCGGTCGCCCGACGGGTTCTTCGACTCCGGGACGAGCCGTGCGACGGCGGCGAGGCCGAGCAGCGCGACGGGGATGTTGACCAGGAAGATCGCCCCCCACCAGAAGTGATCGAGGATCACCCCGCCGATGAGCGGTCCCGCGACGAAGCCGAGCGAACTGATCGCGCCCCACAGGCCGATCGCCTTCGGTCGTTCCTCGTCGTCGAATATCTGGACGACGACGGCGAGGGTGGTGGTCATCAGCAGTGCGCCGCCGATGCCCATGCCCGCACGGGCCGCGATGAGTTGCCCGGCGGAGTGCGCGAAGGCGGCGCTGCACGAGCCGGCGCCGAAGAGGGCGAGGCCGACGAGCAGCATCCGCTTGCGGCCGTAGCGGTCGGCGGCGCTGCCCGCGGTGAGCAGCAGGCCGGACTGGACGAGCGCGTAGGCGTTGATCATCCACTGGATGTCGGAGGTGGTCGCGCCCAACTCGGTGCCGAGGGAGGGGATCGCGACGTTCAGGACCGTGTTGTCGAGCAGCACGGTGAGCTGGGCGAGGCAGATGACGCCGAGGATCAGCCAGCGCTGGGGGTGGCGTTCCGTGGCTGCTCGCGGGGTGGCGGTGGTTGCCGTGGCTGGCAAGCGGACTCCTTGTACGGCGTACGGGACGATGCGTCGTACACCGTACAGCTTCTCCTGTACGCCGTACAAGAGATTTCGCGGACAGGGCGGTGTCCGCAGGCCAGGAAGCCTGCGGATACCGCCCTGTCCCTCTCGATCGCCCTCTCGATCGCTCGCTGGATCGCTCTCTCGATGGCCCTGCGTCAGCTCTTCGCGGGGCTTGTCAGGTCGTAGACCGTGGTGCTGCCGACCGTCTTCGCGGTGAACGCGGAGGTGACCCAGGTGGTGATCTCCGAGGACGTGCCCTGGCCGCCCATCCCGCCGCCCATGCCGCCGGAGGAGGAGATGAAGTAGTGGATCTTCCCCTCGGCCACGTACCGCTGGAACTGCGCGAGCGTCGGCGACGGGTCGCTGCCGTTGAAGCCGCCGATGGCCATGACCGGGTCACCGGTGGCGAGTTGGTAGCTGGCGGAGTTCTGCGAGCCGATGGCCGCCGCGACCCAGGTGTAGTCGGAGGCGTTCTGCTCCAGGAGCGTCTTCATCGCGGAGCTGACGGTGGCGCCGCCGAGCAGCCCGCCCATCCCGCCGCCACCGCGACCGCCGGCCGTGCCGCCGTCCGCGGTACCGCCACCGGTTGTACCGCCCCGGGGGAAGCCCTGCGCGCCCTGGCCGGGCCCGCCTTGCTGCCCCTGTTGACCCTGTTGACCCTGCTGGCCTGGCTGGCCGTTCTGGCCGCCGCCCGGAACCGTCGGCGTCTGCTGGCCGCCGCCAGGCAGTCCCTGGCCGTTCTGGCCCGCCTGCCCCGGCATGCCGCCGGGACCGCCGCCGCGCATGCCGCCGGGACCGCCCCTGCCGCCCTGGACTGCGGGGCCCGCCGTCACGATCGAGCCGCTGTGTCCGGTGTCGACGGTGTTCAGGGTGTACGCGAACGGTGCCGCGAGCGCCGCCGCGATACCGAGACCCGCCACGGCGGCCGCGAACCGCCGGCCGAGCCGTACGGCGAGCAGCAGTCCGGCCGCCGCGAGCAGGCCGCCCACCAGCACCGTCCAGCGCAGCCACGGGTGCCAGTCGGTCGCCCGGCCCAACAGGACATACGCCCAGTACCCGGTGCCCGCGGACGTCGCGGCGAGCGTGGCCGCCGCCGCGAGGTGTGTGCGCTTCTCCCAGAGCAGCGTGGCGCCCATGCCGACGAGGGCGGCGATGTAGGGGGCCAGGGCGATGTTGTAGTACTGGTGGAAGATGCCCGACATGAAGCTGAAGACCCCGAAGGTCATCAGCAGCGAGCCGCCCCAGACGAGGAACGCGGCGCGGCGGGCGTCGGTGCGCGGGGCCCGCCGGGTCAGCCACAGCCCCGCGGCGAGCAGGACGAACGCGGCCGGCAGCAGCCAGGCGATCTGACCGCCCATGTCGGCGTCGAAGAGCCGGGTGATGCCGGTGGCGCCCCACTGGCCACCGCCCTGGCCGCCGCCCGCTCCCCCGCCGCCGACGCTGCCGGTCTCGTTGCCGGTGATGCGGCCGAAGCCGTTGTAGCCGAAGGTCAGCGACAGGAAGCTGTTGTCCTGCGAGCCGCCGATGTACGGGCGGGACGAGGCCGGCCACAGCTCGACGATCGCCACCCACCAGCCGCCGGAGACGACCAGCGCGAGCCCCGCCAGGGCCAGTTGGCCGATGCGCCTGCGGAAGGCCGTCGGCGCGACGACCGCGTAGACGACCGCGAGCGGCGGAAGGATGAGGAACGCCTGCAGCGTCTTGGTCAGGAAGGCGAGGCCGAAGGCGACACCGGCCCAGACCAGCCATTTCGTCCGGGCGCCTTCGAGGGCGCGCAGCACGCAGTAGACGGCGGCCGTCATGAGGAGCGCGAGCATCGCGTCCGGGTTGTTGAAGCGGAACATCAGCGCGGCGACCGGGGTGACCGCCAGTACGGCGCCCGCGATCAGACCGGCGGCCGGGCCGAAGCGGCGGCGGACGGCGGCGTAGAGCACGCCCACCGTCACGACGCCCATCAGCGCCTCGGGGACCAGGATCGACCACGAGCTGAGGCCGAAGATCCGGACGGCGAGATCCATCGGCCAGAGCGACGCCGGGGGCTTGTCGACGGTGATCGAGTTCGCCGCGTCGGACGAGCCGAAGAAGAGCGCCTTCCAGCTCTCGCTGCCCGCCTGGACGGCGGCGGAGTAGAAGGAGTTGGCGTATCCGGACGCGCTCAGGTCCCACAGGTACAGCGCGGCGGTCACGGCCAGCAGCGCCAGGAACGCGGGACGCACCCAGCGGGCGTCCTCGGCCCGGCCCCGCCAGACACGCGCCCCGAAGCCGCGGGGGCCGGACGGAGCGACCGAAGCGACCGGAGCGGCCGCCCGGTGCCCGCCGGGCGGCGGCGGCGCGTGCTCGGGCACCGGGGTCCGGGTCACCGGTCCTGGCAGGTCGTCGGGCGGTGGCGGCGGACCGGCCGGGAGGCCGGCCGGGGTGCTGTACGGCGCGGTCATCGTGCGCTCCTCGGGTCGGAGTCGTAGTCGGAGTCGTAGTCGTAGATCGGGGTGAGGGTCGGGGTGGCAGTGGGGCCGGCGTCGGACGGGGCCGCCCCGGACGGGAAGACCCAGGCGCGGAAGAGCAGGAAGCGCAGCACCGTCGCCGCGAGGTTGGCGGCGATGAGGACGGCGAGCTCCGTGCCGTGCGAGGGGCGGGTGTTCGCCGTCTGCAGGGCGGCCAGCGAGCCGCTGGTCAGGGCGAGGCCGATCGCGAAGACGACCAGGCCCTGGGCCTGATGGCGGACGGCCTGCTCCCGGCCGCGGACGCCGAAGGTGAGCCGGCGGTTGGCGGCGGTGTTGCCGATCGCGGAGACCAGCAGCGCCGCCGCGTTGGCGGGCTGTGAGCCGAGCCCGAGCCGGAAGCCCGAGTACAGCACCAGATAGACCAGGGTGCTCAGCGCCCCGACGACGCAGAAGCCGACCAGCTGGCGGGCGAGGCCCGGTGGCACCCCGCCCAGTTCGCGGTCGCGCGGATCGTCGCCGAACGGCCGGCGCAGCCGGTCGAGCGCCAGCGCGCCGGTGGCGAGCGCCCGGCCCACCCGCCAGACCCCTTTGAGGTCGTCGGCGGCCGTGCGGACGATCTCCACGGTGCTGTCGGGGTCGTCGACCCAGTCGACCGGCACCTCGTGGATCCGCAGTCCGGCGCGCTCCGCGAGCACCAGCATCTCGGTGTCGAAGAACCAGCCGGTGTCCTCCACCATCGGCAGCAGCCGCTCGGCGACGTCCTTGCGGATCGCCTTGAAGCCGCACTGCGCGTCGGAGAAACGGGCGGCGAGCGAGCCGCGCAGGATCAGGTTGTAGGTGCGGGAGATGAACTCGCGCTTGGCGCCGCGCACGACGCGGGAGCTGCGGGCCAGCCGGGAGCCGATCGCCAGGTCGGAGTGGCCGGAGATCAGCGGGGCGACCAGCGGCAGCAGCGCGTTCAGGTCCGTCGACAGATCGACGTCCATGTAGGCGAGCACCGGCGCCTCGGACTCCGTCCAGACGGCCCGCAGGGCCCGCCCGCGCCCCTTCTGGTCGAGCCGGAACGACTCGACCTCGGGGATCTCCGTCGCGAGGCTCTTCGCGACGGCCTCCGTGAGGTCGGTGCTCGCGTTGTCCGCGATGGTGATCCGGAAGGGGTAGGGGAAGGTGCCTGCCAGGTGCGCGTGCAACCGCCTGACACAGGGCTCCAGGTCGTTCTCCTCGTTGTGGACGGGGATCACGACATCGAGCACCGGGTCGCTGTGTGCGACCGGCAGGTGCTGCCGGGACGGCAGAGTGCCGAGGTGAGTTCGCATACCCCGACGCTCCACCGCCGCGCTGTCACGACCTTGTGGTGAACCTGAGGCCCTGCTGTGAGTCCTGCGGCACGTCCGCTGCCGCGCCCCCCGCTGCCGGCTCCCTTACGGGGGACGGAAGTTGGACGGTGAACGCGGTGCGGCCGGGGACGCTCTCGACCCACACCCGGCCGCCGTGCGCCGCGACGACCGCGTACACGATCGCCAGCCCCAGACCGGTGGAACCGGATCCGGCACCCCGGGCCCGCGAGGCGTCACCGCGGGCGAACCGTTCGAAGATGTACGGGGTGAGGTCGGGCGGGATGCCGGGACCGTCGTCCACCACCTGGAGCAACACCCCGTGGTTCCGGTCACCGGTGACCCGCGCGGTCACGGTCGTGCCCGGCGGGGTGTGGGTGCGGGCGTTGCCCAGCAGGTTCGCCAGCACCTGCTGCAGCCGCTCGGCGTCCCCGTGCACGGTGGCCGGCTCGTCGGGCAGGTCCAGCCGCCACACGTGGTCGGGCCCGGCCGCCCGCGCGTCGCTGACCGCGTCCACGACGAGCGGTGACAGATCCGTCCCGGTGAGGCTCAGCGGCCGCCCCGCGTCCAGCCGGGCGAGCATCAGCAGGTCCTCTACCAGCGACGTCATCCGTCCGGCCTCGGACTCGATACGGCCCAGCGCGTGCCGGGTGTCGGGGCCGACGTCCTCCCGGCCGCGCCGGGTCAGCTCCGCGTAGCCGCGGATCGAGGCGAGCGGCGTCCGCAGTTCATGGCTGGCGTCCGCGACGAAGCGGCGGACCCGCATCTCGCTCTCCTGCCGGGAGTGCAGCGCCGAACCGACGTGCCCGAGCAGCCGGTTGAGGGACGCCCCGACCTGCCCCACCTCGGTGCGCGGATCGGTGTCCGCCTCCGGCACCCGCTCGTGGAGCGCCACCTCGCCCCGGTGCAGGGTCAGTTCCGACACCCGGGAGGCGGTCGCGGCGACCCGGCGCAGCGGCTGGAGGGAGATGCGGATCAGGGCGGTCCCGGCGAGCCCGGCCGCCGCGAGACCGGCGGCGGTCACGCACACCTCCACCCAGACGAGGGTGTTGAGGGTGTCCTGCGCGCCGGAGGCCCGGATGCCGACGAGGTACGTGCCGTTCTGCGTCGAGACCGACTGCATGCGGTAGGTGCCCAGGCCGGGGACGTCGATGCTGTGCGCGGCGCCGTCGAGCGGCAGGCTGCCCAGCGCCGCGGTCTGCGCGGCGTCGAGGGATTCGGGCGTCACCTGCGGCCCGGACTCGCTGCTCTCCCGCTGGGCGCTGAGCGCGGTCTCGGTGATCTGCCCGCCGCTGACCTTGGCGCCGATCGTGCCGAGCGGCTGGCCGCCGCCGATGACGAAGCCCAGGTCGTTGCCGGACCGCAGGTGCGGCAGCGGGTTCGAGCCGGGCGGCGGGCCCTCGGCGCGGTGCGCGACGGCGGCGAGCTGGGTGTCGAGCTGCCCGTACAGATAGGTGTGCAGGGCGATGGCGGTGACGGTGCCGATCACCGCGCACACGACGGCGACCAGGGCGACGGACGACACCACGAGCCGGCGCCGGAGCGACCACGGGCGGCCCGGCAGGGACCAGGGCCGCCGGCGCGGGGCCTTCACGCCGTCTCGCCCGGCTTGATCAGATACCCCGCCCCCCGCCGGGTGTGGATCATCGGGGCACGTCCGGCGTCGATCTTGCGCCGCAGGTAGGAGATGTAGAGCTCCACCACATTGGCCTGGCCGCCGAAGTCGTAGGACCAGACCCGGTCGAGTATCTGCGCCTTGCTGAGCACCCGGCGCGGGTTGCGCATCAGGAAGCGCAGCAGCTCGAACTCGGTGGCGGTGAGATGGATCGAGTCGTCGCCGCGGTACACCTCGTGGCTGTCCTCGTTCAGTACGAGATCGCCGACGACGAGCATGGATTCGCTCCGTGCCGCGGCGGCGCCCGAGCGGCGCATCAGCCCGCGCAGCCGGGCGACGACCTCCTCCAGGCTGAACGGCTTCGTCACGTAGTCGTCGCCGCCCGCCGTCAGCCCGGCGATCCGGTCCTCGACGGCGTCCTTGGCGGTGAGGAAGAGCACGGGCACGTCCGGGGCGTCGCGGCGCAGCCGGGCGAGCACCTCCAGGCCGTCCATGTCGGGCAGCATCACGTCGAGCACGACGGCGTCGGGCCGGGCGTCGCGGGCCGCGCGCAGCGCGCCGGCGCCGTCGGCCGCGGTACGGACCTCCCAGCCCTCGTAGCGCAGGGCCATGGACAGCAGGTCGGAGAGAGCGGCCTCGTCGTCGACGACGAGGACACGCACCGGGGACCCGTCGGGACGGGACAGGTCGGCGGAGGCCGCAGCGGGGAAGGAAGGCATGGGACCAGCCTGGAAGGGGGCCCTGAGAGCATTCTTTCGGCTACCTGTGAATCTCCTGAGAAACGGCCGGTGGGGGTCGGGCGCGCTCCGAGAGAGACGGGCCGGGGTCTGTCGGGGTCCGGAATACGGCGGTCGGTCACCGGGTTGCCGCCTGCACGCACCGAGAACCAGGGAGCCGGGATCATGGGGAGCAAGGACAGCGGCGGCGTCGCGGCCGCCAGGGAATCCGTCGGCCGGTACGGCATCTGGAACGCCGGGCTGCGCTCGGACGATCCGGCGCTGCGCGGCGAGATCGCCGAGGCGGCGGCCGAACTGGACGAGCTGGGCTTCGGCGCGATCTGGCTGGGCGGCAGCAGCTCCGTCGAGCACGCCGCCCGGGTGCTCGGCGCGACGCCCCGGATCGCGGTCGCCACCGGGATCCTCAGCATCTGGGAGCACGGGGCGGACGCGGTCGCCGCGAGCACGGCGGCGGTGGAGGCCGCCCACCCGGGCCGTTTCCTGCTCGGCCTCGGGGTGAGCCACGCACAGCTCGCCGACCGCTACCGGCGCCCGTACTCGGCGATGGTGGCCTATCTGGACGCGCTGGACGCCGCGCCCGCACCGGTGCCGGCCGGGCGGCGCGTGCTGGCCGCGCTGGGTCCGAAGATGCTGGAACTGTCCCGCGACCGGGCGGGTGGCGCGCACCCGTATCTCGTCACGCCGGAACACACCGAGCAGGCCCGCTCACTGCTGGGCTACGGCCCTTTGCTGGCACCCGAGTTGAAGGTCGTGCTGGAGACGGACCCGGCCGTCGCCCGCGAGACGGCCCGCGGGTATCTCGCCGCCTATCTGGCGATGCCGAACTACACCAACAGTTTCCTCCGACTCGGCTTCGAGGAGGCGGACTTCACCGGCGGCGGCAGCGACCGGTTGATCGACACCGTCTTCGCCTGGGGCGACGAGGATCGCATCCGGCGGCGGATCGAATCCTTCCACGCGGCGGGTGCTGACCATGTGGCCCTGCAAATCGTCACCGGCCAGGACCGATCCGTGCTGCCCCGCGCCGAATGGCGGCGCCTGGCGGAGGTGTTGGCCTGACGCGGGCGGCATCCGGCGCGCGGACCTCCACAACTGACGGAGTGTTCAGTGGTGTTGATCAACCGAGTTCACGGAGTTGATGAGTTGATCAACTGCGGTTGTTTGTCCGTTATGTGATCAATCGTCATATTCGTGACAAACAAGGGTAGTTGTCAACGCCCACTCAAACGCATCATGTCGTATTCGTACGAAACCGATCCCCGCACCTCCACCCCGCGACAAACGGAGGTACGTTCGCCGCATGGACAGTGGCGCCGTCCCTTACACCGTCTCCGTCGACCGCATGGCCTCCGGAGATCACGCCTGTCTGGGCTTCGACAGCCACCGGGCCCGCTGGGCGGTCCGGGCCGCCTTCACCGAGGCCGGGCTGCTCCGCGGCGAGCGGGTGATCCTCTTCGTCGACCGCGGCACCACCCCCGGGAAGGCCGCCGCCCGCCTCGCCGACCACGGCGTCCCCGCCGCCCAGGCCCTGCGCGACGAGCGGCTGCTCGTCATCAACGAGACCCCTGGCTACGACCCGGAGCGCGGCTTCGACGCCGAGAGCCGGGCCGCGACCTGGCTCGGCTTCACCGAGAACGCGAGCGTCATGGGCTTCAGCGGGCTGCGCGCCGTGGGCGACATGTCCTGGGCGCTGGAGCCCGGCGTCGACCACGAGGAGCTCATCGACTACGAGACCGGGCTCACCCCGCTCTTCGCCGACATCGGCTTCACCGCGATCTGCGAATACGACCGCCGGCTGTTCCCGCCCGAGCTGATGTGCCGGGTCGGCGCCTCCCACCCCACCGAGGTCCTGCAGTCCCTCGACGCCCTGCACATCACCAGGACCGGCACCATCCTGCACCTCGCGGGAAACGCCGACCTCGCCACCCGGGAGCAGTTCGACACGGAGCTGCTCCGGTCCCTGGGCGGACCGGGCCCGCCCCCGCGCCTCGTCGACCTCACGGCGCTGTCGTTCATCGACGCCCACTGCGCCACGACCCTCATCCGGCTCGCCGCCGGCCTGCCCGCCACGGCCAGGCTCGCGGTCCACTGCCCGGCCACCCACGCCCGCGTGCTGCGGCTGTGCGGCGCGGGCGAGGTCCGCCAACTGACGCTCTACGTCGAGGCGGGCTGGTAGACGGGCGGGTAGCCGGGCCGATGGGTGGGCTGACGGGCGGGCCGGCAGCCGGGACGGTGCCGGTTCAGCGCGCGTCGTAGGTGAGCCGGACGGCGCGCGGCAGCGACGCCACCACCAGGTCGTAGGAGTCCTCGATCATCTCCCGCACCATCCGGACCGGCAGCGACCCGTCGACCGTCACCGTGTTCCAGTGCCGCTTGTTGAGGTGGTAGCCGGGGATGACCGCCGGGTACTCCGCCCGCAGCTGTTCGGCGATCTCCGGATCGCACTTGAGGCTCACCTTGAGCGGCTCGGCCTCCAGCACGCTCAACGCGAAGATCTTCCCGGCCACCTTGAACACCGACAGATCCGGGTTCCGCGGAAACGGGAACTCCTCCTCGGCGCCCGGCATCGCCAGACACGCCGCCTTCAGCCCCCGCGCAGTCATCGCCACCATCCGGCCGACACTAGCGCCCGCTCATGACAACCCACGGGACGGGAAACACCAGAGGCCCGACACTTTCGTGTCGGGCCTCTGGCCGTAGTAGCGGGGACAGGATTTGAACCTGCGACCTCTGGGTTATGAGCCCAGCGAGCTACCGAGCTGCTCCACCCCGCGCCGTTGAACTGAACACTACGCCATCCGCGGGACCCTCAACTACCAGTCCCGCTCGACGCGGTTTTTCCGGATTGCTCCGAAAAGCAAACCAGGACCCCCTCAGACGATCTCCTCGGGGGCCCTGACCTGAGTGCACTCGGCAGGATTCGAACCTGCAACCTTCTGATCCGTAGTCAGATGCTCTATCCGTTGAGCTACGAGTGCTTGTGCTTTCCGGCGTTTTCTCACCGGTTGGCGTTGCGGGAACAACATTACATGACCTGCGGCTTCAGGTGAAATCCATTGCCCGCACCCCATCTGAGCTGCGAAAACAGCGTCTGACGAGGTACCGGCGAGGGACACCCGGAGCCGGGGACACGCAACGGAGCCCCGGCCGTCCTGGGACGACCGGGGCTCCGGAAACGAGCGGAGGCTCGGGGATTTGAACCCCGGATGGGATTGAAGTCCCAAACCGCATTAGCAGTGCGGCGCCATAGACCAGACTAGGCGAAGCCTCCAGACACACCCGCGCGAGCGAGGGCGTGTGCAGATGATGGCACAGCCCGGCAGGCTGTCACCAATCGCAGACCAGGGTACAAGCCCGTCGGCGTGCAGGGCAAAGAGGATGCGCGCCCTCCAGGCGTGGCTCGCCCACGTTCGGGTGGGTTGCGCGGAAAGCGGCGCGCGGGACGGTAGGGACTGGGGCATGCGACTCAACGGCCCCGGCCCCCTCGACCGTCCCCTCTCCCACCCCGCGCCCCGTCCCGCCGCCCGCCGCCGGCCCGGAGCGCGGCTGCCGCTCGCCGCCGTCCTCGGTGTGGTGCTCGCCGCCGGGCTGCCGCTGCTCCTGGCGACCGACGCCGGCGCGACGCCCTCCGCGTCCGCCGCTGCCGCGCTCCTCGCGCCGCCGGCTCCCGCCGGGAACAACCAGCTGACCGTCACCGTCGACGACGGCACCGGGAAGGTCACCACGAGCAGGCTGGACTGCGGACCCGACCAGGACCCGTCGGCCGGGCCCGCGACCTCCGGCGGCCCGGTGGCCGAACCGGAGCCCCTCGCCCCCACCACGCTCCCGGCTCCGCTCCCCGCCCCTTCCACGCTTCCCGCTCCGCTCCCCGCCCCCGCCACGCTCCCCGCTCCGGTCGGGCCGGCCAGGTCCGTGGCGGACTCCTGCGACCAGCTGGAGCGGCTGGGCGGCCCCGTGGGTCCCGTTCCGGCCGGCCAGATGTGCTCGATGATCTACGGCGGATCGCAGACCGCGCAGGTCACGGGGACCTGGCACGGCGCGGCCGTCACGCAGAAGTACAGCCGGGCCAACGGCTGCGAGGTCGCCCGGTGGAACCGGATGGCACCGGTTCTGCCCGCCGCCACCGGAGGTGCGTGACGCACGCCACACCAGGGACGATCTCGCACCGCACACGCTCGAACACCGAATCCCACAGGGGTACATGGGCATCCGCGGCCGCTCGGCCAACCGCTGCACGTACACTCGCTCTAGTGACATGCCATGGGGTCAGCGGCAAGATGGGCCGCCGGTGAGAGCCGATCGCGCGGGTTGCGCGGGGCCACCGCAGGAAGTGCGGTAAGTGCGGTAACAGGGAGGACGCGTCTCGTGAGCAGCAGGCCATCCAGAGGCGCTGCTCGCCTCGCCTCAATACTCGACGCCCTCCCCGACGCACTCTTGCTGGTCAACGGCAACGGCACGGTGGTCAACGCCAATGCCATAGCGATCGAGACCTTCGAGTCACCGGGGACGGCGTTGGTCGGGCGGGGTCTGTTCGACCTGCTGCCCGCGTTCGACTCCAAGCGGATCCCCGGCTCGATGCGCAGCGCGCAGAACACCGGCGACGACAACGGCCGCACCAAGCCGACCCGGATGGTCGCGCGGCGCACCGACGGCTCGGAGTTCCCCGTCGAGGTGACCAGCGCCAACCTCGAGGACGGCCGCACCCCGTACGACGAGCCGCAGAGCTACACCGGTGACGAGCTGCTGATGCTGGTCGTGCGGGACCTCAGCGGCACGATGGACACCGAGGCGGAACTCGCCCGCCAGCAGCGCCAGACGGAGATGATCCTGCGCGCGGCGGCCGAGGGCGTCGTCGGCGTCGACACCGAGGGCAAGGTCGTCCTCGTCAATCCGTCCGCCGCGCAAATCCTCGGCTACCGGGCGACCGACCTCGGCGGCCAGGAACTGCACCCGCTCGCGCACCACACGCGCGCCGACGGCACACCGCTGCCGTACGAGGAGACCCCGCTCGCCGACACGCTGCGCTCCGGCCGCAAGCACCGGGTGCGCGGCCAGGTGCTGTGGCGCAAGGACGGCCGCGCGGTGCCCGTCGACCTGACGACCGCTCCCGTACGGGACGGCGAGCAGCTGGTCGGCGCGGTCATGACGTTCACCGACCGGACCGCGTTCGACGCCGCCGTCGCCCGCGCCGAGCAGCTGCAGGCCGTGCTGGACGAGGCGCTGCGCGGCCCGCTGGCCGAGCTGCGCGGTGAGCTGACCGGCCTGGCCGCCGACCCCGCCGGGCAGTTGTGGCCCGAGGCGAACCAGATCCTGCACCACCTGGTGGCCGGCTACGCCCGCATCACCACACTGATCGACAACGTGCTGGCCTTCCAGCGGCTCGACCGCGGCGAGGACCGGCTGCGGCGCGAGCCCGTCGGGCTCGACAAGGTCGTCTCGGCGGCCGTCGAGGGCGCCATCGAGCTGATCGGCCCCGGTCGCGCGCAGTACGCCGTGCACGCGCCGCCGATCGAGGCGGCGATCGACGGCGAGCGGATGTCGCAGGCGCTCGCGCACCTGATCGCGGACGTCGCGGGGGTGGACGCGGCGGGCAACGCCACCGTCATCACCGGCGGCGGCGACTCGACGATCGTGGTGGCGGCGGCCCAGCGCGGCGACGTCATAAGGATCGACGTGCGGGGCCCGCACGCCGGCGGCAACGCGGTGCACCTGCCGATCGCCCGCGGCATCGTCGAACGGCACGGCGGCGTCCTGCAGACGCACGAAGTGCCGGGCCAGGGCAGCGCGTACGTCCTTGAGGTGCCGCTGGGCTCGGCCGCCATCGCGGCCGCGGGCCGTGCGGCGGCCGCCGCCGCGGTGAAGGACGGGGCCCGCGAGTCCGAGACCACCGTCATGCCGATGCCCGCGAAGCCCGCCCGGGGTACGGGCGGCGCGACCGGCAACGGCACGGGCGGCAAGGCTCCGGCGCGCGGCGCGGCGACGCCTCCCGCGGGCACCAACGGTACGAACGGCCAGGGCGGCCAGGGCGCGCCGGCCGGAACGCCCGCCGGTGGCACGCCCGCGACGGGCTGGGCCGGAAGCGGCGAGCCCGGGGTCGCGGGCACCGAACGCGCGGCGCGGCCGCGCCGGGCCGGGGACGACGGCGGCACCGTGGTCGCGCCGTGGGCGATCCCCACCGCGGGACCGGACGAACAGCAGGACGGCCGCGCCCGGAACGAGGGACACAGCCAGGCGCAGCCGGGCGAGCACGAGACACCGACGGGTCGCCGGCGCGCGCTGCGCCGCCCGCTGCCCGACGAGCCGGGCGCGGGGGACACCGCGGGCGGCGCCGCGGCGGCCGACCTGACCCCGGCCGAAGGGCCGGACCAGCAGAACCACCCGGTGCAGCAGAGCCAGCAGCCCAGCGGCCGGCGGGCCCGCCGGACGCTGTCCGACGGTCAGCAGCCGGCACCCGAACTTCCCGCGGCACCCGTCCAGCACGCCCTCCCGGCGGCCGGCGAACAGGCCGTGCCGCAGGGACCGCCGCAGGGGAGCGACGGCAACGGCGCCTCCCTCGCCGGGCAGGAGCCCGGGGCAGGACGTCGCGCGCGCCGGATCGCACCCCCGCAGCCGGGGGAGTCGGACGGAAACGGCAACGGGAACGGCAGCGGTCCCATCGCCCTGCCCGCGCAGCACTCCCACGAGGCGTCGGCACCGATGCCGGCGGAGGAGCGTGCGCCCGGCCAGCCGGTACCGCAGGCCCCGCCGGTTCCGCACCAGGGCGGGCCGCAGGACCAGAACAGCGCGCCGCAGCCGGTGAGTCCGCAGTGGCCGGACGCCGGCCGGCCGGTGCCGCCGACGGCGCCCACGGCCGAACCGGGCGCGCAGGGCCCGGCCCAGGGCCCGAACCAGAACCAGAACCAGAACCAGAACCAGAACCAGGGTCCGTCCCAGGCGATTCCGGGGCAGGGACAGCGCACCCCGATGCCGCCCTCGGGCGGAACACCGCAGCCCTACGCCCAGAACCAGGGCCAGCAGCAGGGGCAGCAGCAGGGGCAGAGCCACGGCCGGGCGATCAGCGTGCGCACGCTCGGCCAGGGCGTCGCCTTCGTCCAGCCGATCCCGACCCAGGCCCAGCCGCAACCGCAGCCGCAGCCAGAGTCGTTCCCCCAGCAGAATCCCTCCGGGTCCGGCCGCCGGCGCAAGCTCAACGGAGCACAGCAGGACGACGGCCATGACGTGGAGGCCCGCCCGCACCCACAGGCGGACCCCGACAGCGGCCAGCTCCCGATCGCCCGGCCGCCCGCCACCGACGACCGGAGCGACGGCCAGGGCGTCGAGCACCAGGACGGCGACCAGCAGACGGCACTGCTCCGTACGGTCGTTCCCGGCCGGGCGTTCGCCATAGGGGCACCCGCCGAGGGCGACGAGGGCCCCGAGCCGCTCGACGGTCCGAACGGCGCCGTCGAGGTCATCGAGGAGCCGGCGGGCGAGCCCGGCCGGCTGCTGGACGAGCCGCGCAGGCTGCTGGTCTGGCCGGAGCCGGATGTCTCGACGCGCCAGGCGCTGACCGACCGCGGCTACCGCCCGGTCATCGTCCGGTCCCGCGCCGAGGTGGACGCGCAGGTCGCCGAGCCGCCCGCCGCGCTCTTCGTCGACCCGCTGACCGGTCCGATCACCCGCACGGCGCTGCAGTCACTGCGCCAGGCGGCCGCCGAGGCCGAGGTGCCGGTCCTGGTGACCGCCGGGCTCGGACAGGCGACCCGCGAGGCGGCCTACGGCGCCGACCCGGCCGTCCTGCTCAAGGCGCTCGCGCCGCGTGACAGCGAGCAGCACCCGCCGCGGGTGCTGCTGATCGAGAGCCACCTGGACATCGCCCAGGCGTTCACCGCGACACTGGAGCGGCGCGGCATGCAGGTCGCGCACGCCTCCTCCGAGGTCGAGGCGATGACGACGGCCGCGCAGGTCAGGCCGAACCTGGTGGTGATGGATCTGATGCTGGTGCGCCGCCGCCGGCAGGGGATCATCGACTGGCTGCGCAGCAACGGCCAGTTGAACCGCACCCCGCTGGTCGTCTACACGTCCGCGGACATCGACCCGGCGGAACTGCCGCGGCTGGCCTCCGGCGAGACGGTGCTGTTCCTCGCGGAGCGGTCGACGAGTACGGACGTGCAGTCGCGCATCGTGGACCTCCTCGGCAAGATCGGGTCCTGGCCGGTGGCCTAGGACCCGACCCGCCGCGGCGATCAGTCCTTCGCCGCCCCGGCGACGTACGTCACGGCGATCTGCTCCAGGCGGTACTGCTCCCGGATCACCTTCTTGTCGAACTTGCCGACCGAGGTCTTCGGCACGGCCGGGATGATCGCCCAGCGCTCCGGCAGCTGCCAGCGCGCGATGCGTCCGGCGAGGAACTCGCGCAGCTCCTCGTACGAGACGGTGGCGCCCTCCTTCAGCACGACGGTGGCCAGCGGCCGCTCGCCCCAACGCTCGTCGGGCACGGCGACGACCGCGGCCTCGGCGACGTCCGGGTGGGCCATGAGCTGGTTCTCCAGGTCGACGGAGGAGATCCACTCGCCGCCGGACTTGATGACGTCCTTGGCCCGGTCGGTGAGGGTGAGGTAGCCGTCGTGGGTGATGACGCCGACGTCGCCGGTGCGCAGCCAGCCGTCCGGGCTGAACTTGTCCTCGGGGCGCAGCGGCTCGGCGCCGGCGCCGCCGAAGTAGGAGTTGGCGATCCAGGGGCCGCGTACCTCCAGCTCGCCCGCGGACTCGCCGTCCCAGGGCATGATCTCGCCCGCCGGGCCGACCAGCCGGGCCTCGACGGAGGCGGGGAAGCGGCCCTGGCTGATGCGGTACGGCCACTCCTGCTCGGGGGTGAGGCCGGCCGGCGGGTGGGCCATGGTGCCGAGCGGGGAGGTCTCCGTCATGCCCCAGGCGTGGCACAGGCGCACGCCGTGCTCCTCGTACGCCTTCATGAGGGAGGGCGGGCAGGCGGAGCCGCCGATGGTGACGGTCGCCATGGAGGAGATGTCGCGCGGCTTGGCCGCGAGCTCGGCGAGCAGGCCCTGCCAGATGGTCGGGACGGCCGCGGCGTGGGTGGGGCGCTCGCTCTCGATCATCTCGGCGAGCGGGGCGGGCTGCAGGAAGCGGTCCGGCATGAGCATGTTGATGCCGGTCATGAAGGTGGCGTGCGGCAGTCCCCAGGCGTTGACGTGGAACATCGGCACGACGACGAGGGTCGTGTCGCGGTCCGTGAGGCCCATCGACTCGGTCATGTTGACCTGCATCGAGTGCAGGTAGACGGACCGGTGGGAGTAGACGACGCCCTTGGGGTCGCCGGTGGTGCCCGAGGTGTAACACATGGCGGCGGCGGTGCGCTCGTCCAGCTCCGGCCAGTCGTACGTGGTCGGGCGGCCGGCCAGCAGTTCCTCGTAGTCGTGCACGGCGGGGCGGCAGCCGTCGAGCAGCGAGCGGTCCCCGGGGCCGACGACCACGATGTGCTCGACGGGCTCCAGGGCGGGCAGCAGCGGCGCCAGGAGCGGCAGCAGCGAGCCGTTGACGAGGATGACGCGGTCGGCGGCGTGGTTGACGATGAACGTCAGCTGCTCGGTGGGCAGCCGCAGGTTCAGGGTGTGCAGCACCGAGCCCATGGACGGGATCGCGAGGTACGCCTCGACGTGCTCCGCGTTGTTCCACATCAACGTTCCTGTTGCACTCCCCTCGGAAACTCCGAGGTCACGCAGTGCGTGTGCGAGCTGAGCAGCTCGGGTGCCGATCTCGGCAAAGCTCCGGCGGTGTGGTTCGCCGTCGCCCGTCCAGGTTGTGACCTGTGACCGTCCGTGGATCGTTGACCCGTGGGTCAGGATCCGCGAGATCAACAGCGGTACGTTCCCGATCGTGCTCTGCACCGGGGGCCTCCCATTCAGCGCGCCATTACGCGAGGGTAAGTTCCCGGTGATTGTGCTTGCATACCTAGCGGTATGTCACTACCCGGCGAGCTGCAACTCAGGCGCCGTCCCGCTGTGGATCTCGAACATACTTTCGGTGTCGCTCTGGGATCCGTCTTCGGGGGCCCATGGGTCGGGCTCCCACACCGGTTGAATCTCCATGGTGACGTTGTCCGCCCCCGACCCGTGTCGCGTCAGCACGACGCGGTGCATGAGTTGGCGAAGGATGGCGTTTCGCTCGACGACCAACAGCGTCTCCCACTCTTCTACGAGACCGACCGCGAGCGGCCGAAAGTCCTCAGCACTCGGCTGATCGTCGACGACAGCAAGCTTGGCCAGATTGCCTCTGGCCTTGTCGCGGAGCGCCATAAGGCGGTCTCGCGCCGCCTCGTAGGTGCCTTCGGGGTACTTCTCGGGGTTGACGGCGTTGTCCATCGCAAGCCTCGTGAGTGCCTCGACGTACTTCGCGTGTTCAGCCTGCATGAGCCCGCGCTGCTTGAGGACGCGTGCGCGCTCTGCATCAGCGTCGCGCTGCTCGACCGCCGTCGCGGGCACCTGGTCAACGCCGGCCGCCTGCCTACTCAGCCATTCGAATACCTCCTTCTCGACCTTTTCGCGTTGAATCCAGACGCCCTCACACATAGCGCCCCCGGACTGCGTGCGGGCACTGCACCGGTAGGCGTGGCCCGGCGTGGTGACCTTGGGGATCATTGATCCATTGGGGCCCTTCCTCTCTTTCGTTGTAATCGGATTGAGCGACGTTCCACCTCGGCAGGAACCGCACCTCGGCAGGCCAGTAAGGGTGTAGGTAGCCTGCCGCTGGCGAGGTGGAGTGTTTCTCACCTGCTGACGGCGTGCTTGGTACTGCTGCCACAGATCAAGGGCGATGAGTTCCTCGTGTGCGCCCTCGGTCAGGAAGTGGTTCGGACATCCTCCGTTTGTCAGTCGGTTGTCGCACGTGCATTTCGGGTCATGGAAACGGAGTAGGCCGGCGGCAAACCCTGAGTCCATGAATCGCTTGAGTGTTTCCGCTCGCCACGTGGTGCCGCGGGTGGTTGTGTACCCCTGGCCTGTCAGCCATGCCGACAGCTTGGGGAACCCGCTGCCGGCGATGTACATGCGGTACAACTCGGCTACGACTGGGCCGAGTTCGGGGCAGACTTCGTACCACTCTTTCTGAGTGGTCCAGCTTCCATTGGGTGTCAGGACGCGTCGGGGGTGCCAGGTGTACCCGAACCGAGCGCGGCCTGTTGCTGGGAGCTTGGCCTCTCTTCTGAGCTGATGTGTCTCCTTCCACTGTTCGCCTGCGCGGTCCGACTCGTACGCGGCGAACTCGAACAGGATGCCGCGCTGAAGTTTGCCCAGCGCGGTTCGTGCGTCGATCTGTTCTGTTGCGCTTTCGAGGTGGCCGCCGACGGACTCAACGCGCTTGAGATTGACGGCGATTCCGTCGCGGTTGCGCCCGAACCGTGAGTACTTCCAAACGGCGATGCCTTTGGCTTCGTCGCGTTCGACGCCCTCGATTGCCCTCATGACTTTCCGCTTGAAGTTGCGGCCTGTCATGTCGAGGTCGACAACCCATCGGATGATCCGCCGGCGGGTGCGCCGGGCCCATTCCTCTATGGCTGCCTTCTGGATCTGAGGAGAGATTTTCTCCTCTTTCCATGTGGAGACCCTGATGTATCCGATGTACGGCTCAAGGCCGGACAGGTCGTCGGGGATCTCTACGCCGGACAGGAACGTTTCGAGCGCGTCCTGCTTGGCGTTGGATGTGTCCTCTTGGTCGAGGACCGGTGCACGCATCAACGTGCTTCCCTCCCTTGGTTGTTCACTGCGGGGTGAGGATTGCGCCACCCCCCGCGGGTGGCGCTCACTGGGCCCGCGCGTTCCCTTCGGTTAGTTCTGTTGCTTGGCGTTGCACTGCGTACAGGTGGTGCACGGTGGCGCCTACCGGCGTGGGGGTGCCTTCGCCGCCGCCGATGGTCGGCGGCGGGCAGATCAGGCCCCGGGCAGCGTGTTCGAGGCCAAGGCGGTACCCCTCTCGGCGGAGCGCTTCGGCCGTCTCTGCGTTGATGTGGTGTTGGCGACGGACCAGGGCGAGGATCACGAACGGAAGGGCGGCGAGGGTAACGCCAGCCCCGATGTCTGCGAGGCGTGGTCGATCGCCGGCTACGGCGGCGAGTACGACCATGCAGAGGCCGGCGGCGAATACGGCGTGCGATGCGACGACGGCGAGCTGCTCACGGGTGGACATCAGGGGCGGTGCCTTTCTGGTGCTATCCGTTGGCGCTGCGGTCGTCCGGTCGGGTGGCGCGCAGGGCGGCCACCATCGTTTCGAACGCTGCTACGGATTGTGGGTCTGTGATGCCTAGTTCGGCCGCCGCTTGCGCGGCGGTGATCGGATTGGGGTTGATGGGTCGGGCGGCGGCGGCGAGGTCTTCCGGGGTGGCGACGCCGGCGCGTACGAGGATTTCGCCGAGGGGGACGCGGAGTGCCTCGGCGAGTAGGCCGAGGGTGCGTACGTCGGGCAGCCCCTCAGCGCGCAGCAACCGCGAGACGGTCGCTGGGCTGATGCCCGACTCCTTGGCGAAGCGTTGTTGTCCGCCGCGCTCTGGATAGCCGCGCTTCAAGAGCCGATCTCGCAGCCATGCGGCGAAGCTCTGGGGGGTGTGGGGGGCCTTGGGGCCGTCTTGTGTCATGCATGAAACATATCGCGCATGAAATGCCTGCACACCTCGACCCATGCTTTTTGGCATAGTCCACCCCTCCCCCGTTGGTGCGCGCCGTCGCCCGTCCCTCCGTCTTCTCGAACACGTTATCGAGTGGAGTTTAGGACGCGACGTCCACCCTGTCACCTCCGTAACCGTACTGCCACCCTCTGACAGGACGCTTGTCCCTGGTGGGACGGTTGCGCCCGATTCTGACGACTCTTGTGTCGCGTGAATGGTTGTGCTGCGCAGTCGATTTCATGTGCGAAACGAACCTGCTATGTTTCATGCATGAGAGAGACAAAGTCGGTCCTCTCGCGAAAGGAATCTGTCATGGCGTACGCCCCGGCCGCCCTGCTCGCCGCCGCCCACAGGGCCGGCGACCAGACGCCCGCGGACATGGCCCGGCGTATGGGCCTGCCGTACCTCGCCGTCTATCGGTGGGCCACCGGCCGGCACGCCCCCAGCCCGAACGGCCTCGCGGCCATCGAGCGGACGTACGGGCTCACCCCGGCAGACCTGATGCGAGAGGACCCCACCACATGAACGCGATCACCCCGCGCGGGCAGGCCCTCGTCAACGCGCGCCGTGTCCTGGACCAGGCCCGCGCTCGCCGCGATGCCCTGTCGATCCGGCAGGCCGCCGAGCAGGCCGCCGTCGGCAGTTTCCGCACCGCGGACGAGATCGAGCTGATTCTGCGCCGGCTGCACCGCGCCGCTGGCAATGACCGCCGCCCCGTGCCGGCGAATCCCGCCGCAGCCGCGGCCTGAGCCACGAAAAAACCGCCCCGGTTGCACCCGGGGCGGCCCGCGAGACCACCCGTTTCACGCACGTGAGGTCACCCCATGCACCGTACCCGCCCATCCCATCAGCAGCGCCCCGCCGACGCCCCGCCCATTCCGGGAGATCCCATGCAGCGCCGCCGATTCACCGCCGCCGAGGCCGTGCGCGCCGTCATGGTCGCCCGGCAATTCCTGCACCGTCTTCCGCAGGTCGACGTCGCACAGACGACGCCGGTCTACGCCGAGTCTCCGCAGCATGGCGCCCGCGTCGCCGTGCACGTCCACCTCGTCGACGTCCTCGGCCTGCCTCTCGCCGCCGGCCCCGACGAGCACCGCGCCGCGTACAAGATCCTGCGCCGCGCCTATCCCCGGGCCGCGTGGACGAGCGACGAGTACCGGTACGACGTCCGCCGCGGCGCTTTGCTGCGCACCACCCCGGCCCTGCTCGGGGGTGCCCGATGACCGTCGCCGAGACCGTCCTCGACGCCGTCGCCGCCGCCTACGCGGACGAGCCGGCCCTCGTCGAGCGCCTGCTGCTCGACCTCGCCGACACGGCCGGCCACGCCGACCACATGCGGCACTACCCGGCCGCCACCGACTACGGGCGCGAGTGCGCCGGTGCCGCGTACGACGCCGCCCGCGAGGACCTGCTCGCCGTCCTCGCCCTGCCCGCCGATCTTGAAGGAAGTGCCCCGTGACCGTCATCCCCATGGAGCGCCGCGCTACCCCGGCGACCGCCGGCCCTGCCGACCTCACCGTCGAGCAGGTAAAGACGCTGCTCGCCCCGATCAACCCCAGCCGCGTGCAGAACCTGCACGGGCAGTCCCACCTCGAAGCGTGGGACGACCGTCGGTGGCTCAACCGCGTATTTGGATTCGGCGGTTGGTCCGACGAGACGCTCGAACTGGTGTGCGTGGCTCAGATGGAGATCAACCCGGGCCGCTGGACCGTCATCTACAGGGCACAGGTGCGCCTGACCGTGCGGACGATCGACGGGCGCACCCTGTCGACGTGGGATGACGCCGCCATGGGCGACAGCCGCAATCAGCCGGCCCTCGGCGCCGCCCACGACCAGGCCATGAAAACGGCCCTGTCGCAGGCGTTGAAGCGGTGCGCCGTCAACTTGGGTGATCAGTTCGGGCTCAGCCTGTACAACGACGGATCGCGGGCCGCCGTTGGTCTGTGGTCGGCGGCGCACACCGCGCCGAGGAGTGCCGACGTCGAGGCGCCCACGGTCCCGGATGACGCGCCCGTGAAGCCGGAGCCGGCCCCCGTCGTCGAGCCGGCCCCGGCCGCCGAGCAGCAGGTGCAGCGGGGCAAGCGCGCCGAGGGTGGGCCGTGGGAGACCCCGCCGCCGCAGAAGCAGCCGGCGCCCCCGCAGCAACGCCCGCGGGCCGTCCCGGACCACCCGCCGGCCAATCCTGCCGGCCCGTCACGCGACTACCTCGTCGAGGCGCAGGCCGCCCCATCGCGCGAGCGGTTCGACCAGGTGCGCGCCGCAGCCGTTGCCGAGGGCGCGCCGCCCGAGTACCTCGCCCAACTCGACGCCATCGCGCAGCAGAAGGCGCAGGCCGGCCAGCAGAAGGCCGGCGCCTCGCGGCCCGCGGCTGCACCGCCGGCCGCGGGCCCCGACGCCGCGCAGCAACACGGCGTCGCCCTGGCCGAGCTGCTCGCCGCCGGCGCCGTTCTGGCGCTGGAACCGTCGCACCTCGACGACATTGCCCGTGTCGAGGCCGGTTGCCCGGCCGCCGAGTGCACCGTCGAGCAGCTCGCCAGCCTCACCGCGGACCTGCGCGCCGCGGCCGAGGGGGTCGCCGCGTGAGCGCCGAAAAGAGCACCGAGCAGGCCGCCGAGGCGCCGAAGTACAGCGCGGAACAGATCCGGTCCGCCACCACGAAAGAGGCCGTCCTTAAGGCCCTGCTCGACCAGGTCGACACGGCCTACAAGGTTGCCCGCACGGAGGTGCAGGCCATGCTCGACGAGCAGCAGCGCACGACCGGCGGTACGAAGTTCGACGCGTCTCTGCCGGACGGGACCAAGGTCGGCGACGTCCGGCTCAGTAGTGGGGAAGCGGCGGCGAAGATCCTCGACGAGCGCGCGTTCGTCGAGTGGGCACACAAGACGTTCCCGAGCGAGGCCGTCACCAGGTTGGTTCGGCCCGTGCCGGCGCGGCTGGTCAAGGGCGTGCAGCCGCGATTTGTGACGCTGCTGCTCGAACGGATGACGGCCGCTGGCAAAGCGCAGGTCCACAACGAGGAGACCGGCGAAATCCTCGACGTGCCCGGCGTCGAGATCAAGCCCAGCCGCGCCCGCACGCACTCGGTGAACTTCACCCGTGAAAGCAAGGTGAAGCGGGCCGGCCGCGAGTTGGTCGCCGAGGCATGGCGTGCCGGCATCCTCGCCCCGATCGTGTTGCCCGCCCTCGCCCCGCCGGCCGCCCCCGCGGCCCCGGTCGACGAGAGCGAGGCCGCAGCATGAGCCGCCGTATCGTTCGCGGACTCGATCTGTCCCTGACCGGTGCCGGCATCGCCGGCGCCGGTTGGGCGCAGACCCTCGGCAGCAAGGGCAAGCGGGCCGACACCTACGCCATGCGGCGCGTGCGGCTGCACCGCCTCGCCGACCGCATCGTCGAGGCGGTCGCCCCGTGCGATCTCGCCGTCGTCGAGGGGCCGAGTTACGGGTCGCGCGGCGCCGGCACCTGGGATCGCGCCGGCCTGTGGTGGCTAGTGGTCGACCGCCTCGCCGCCCTCGACATCCCCGTCGCCGTCGTCACCCCGACCGCCCGCGCGAAGTACGCCACCGGCAACGGGCGGGCCGGCAAGCAGGCCGTTGTCGATGCCATCGGCGCGCGGTACGGCGTTGCCCTGCGCGACGACAACCAAGGCGACGCGTACGCGCTGCTGGCCATGGGGCATGACTGGCTCGGCGACCCCCTCGCCAAGGCGCCGGCGATCAACCGGGCCGCCCTCGCCCGCGTGGAGTGGCCCGACCTGCTGCCGCCGCCCGCGGTGCAGCTCGGCATCGAGGGCGCCGACTTGCCGTACCCCGACACGCTGCCGACCGGACCGCGCAAACGTCGCCGACGCACCGCGCGACCGGACGCACAGCCGGTCGCCGGCCCCGGGCAGGTCGACGCCCTCGCCCTGGTCCGCGAGGCCGCATGACGTGCGGTCGCTGGCTCGGTGCCCGGTACTGCCGCATCCCCGGGGCCCGGCGCTACATCCCCGGCTACCGGTGCCCCCTGCACACCCCCGCCGCCCTCGCGGGTCTGCCGGAACCGCCCTCGACCCCTCCGCCACCCACCCGACGGGCGAAGCGGCCCTGACCGCCTCGACGATCCCCTGCCCGGCGTGCGGCGTCCCCGTAATCCGCACGCCGGCCGGCGAACTGCTCGACCCCACCGCGCACCCCCTCGCCGTCACCCGGGCGAACGGCCGGCGCATGCAACCGGCCGACGTCATCGCCTGCGCCCTCGGCCGCCGGCCCCCGGTCGGCCACCACCCGCATCGCCCCGGCCTGCTCCCCCCATACGACTGCCGGCCACCACAAGCCGAGCAACTCGCCCTCGACCTCGACCTAGGAGACACCCCCCGATGAGCCACGCCGCCCGCGAATGGGTGTGGGAACACAGCACCGCGAAGAACGCGGCCCGCATGATCCTGCTCGCCATCGCCGACCGGTGCGTCGACAGCCGATGCGTGGCGTACGCGTCCGTCCCCGCCCTGATGAAGCGGTGCAACGCCGGCCGTACCGCGGTGCGCGCCGCCCTCGACACGCTGCTCGCCGGCGATGAACTCGACGAGCTGCTGAACCGCCGAGGGCCCCGCGGGGAAACGTTTTACCACCTGCCGGCCGCCGCTCAATTCCTTGCCGAGCAGGCCGCCGAGGGGGACCGGAAACCGGCCCCCGGGGGATCGGATTCCGACCCTGCGGACGCATCCGACGGGGGGCCGGATACCGACCCGGGGGGCCAGATTCCGACCCCGGGGGGGACCGGATACCGACCCGGAGGGGGGCCGGATTCCGACCCCCAGAACAGAAGAGAACCGAAGGTGAACGGTAAGAGCAGCTCTACCGCCCCCGCCGCCGAGTGGCAGGTCGACGACGACGCCCTCGCGTGGGCCGAGCAGCACGGCCACCTCGACCGCCTCGGCGAGGACGGCCTCGACGCGGCCGACGGAAAGTGGCGCGCGTACCGAGCTGCTGCTGCTCCCCGCACCGCCGCCGGATGGGCCGCCGATTGGCGCGCGTGGATCGCACGCGAGCGCACCCCCGCCACCGGCCGCCCGAACCTCTACGCCCTGCCCGGCGGCGCCCCCGCCCCCGCGGCCGGCATGACCCGCGCCGAGCAGCACACCGCCGCCCTGCTCGCCGCCCTCGCCGACGACCCCACAGGAACGGAGTAACCCCATGGAACGCCGTGAAGTTGCCGGCCTGCTCGCCTACATGGGCCGGCTCGACCCCCGCACCATGCGCAGCGATCAGCACGAGTTGCGCGACCAGATCGAGCAGTGGCACGAGCTGCTCGGCGAGGTCCCCCTCGCGACCGCCTACGGGTGGGACGCCCGCGACGCGATCCGGGCGCACGTCCTGTCGTCGCCGTACCCGATCCTGCCCGTGGACATCGCCCGCAAGTGGACCAAGCACAGCAGCGACCGCCTCGCCCGGCACACCGACCCGACGCCGGCCGCAGACCCGGACGACCCGCACGCATGGCGGGCCGAACTGCTCGGCACCCGGCACGCGGTCGCAGCCGGCCAACGGCCCCCGCATGAAAGCCGCGCACTGACCAGCGATAACCCGCACCCGGACCTCGCCGCCCGCCTGCGCGCCATCGGATCCGTAATCCCGCCGGCCATACGCGCCGAACTGTCGCGCTACCGGCCGGCCCGGGCCGCACGCGAGGCCGCCGCCGTCGAGGGCCGGCCCGACCCGCTCAGCGTCCGATGCGAATGGTGCAAGGCCCCCGAGGGCGAACCATGCCGCGCCCGCCGAACCGACCTGGACGGCGGCGCCCGCGGCAACGCACGCCGCGCCACCCCCCACCCCTCCCGCCTCGACCTCGCTACCGCCGCACTGAACCGTCAGGAGTACGCCGCATGAGCCGTCCCCGCCCCAGGTTCCGCGTCACCGCCGTATGGCCGTGGGCCCCCGACAGTACGTACGAGAAGACCGACCGCGCCCAGGTGTGCGCCCTCGCCCGCAGGTGGGCCGCCGCCGGCGCAACCGCCACCGTCGAGCAGGACGTCGGCGGTTGGCAGTGGCGTCACGTCAAGACCTACGAGCCGCCGGCGGTCAAGGTGCCGGCGCCCGTCGTCGAGGTTCCGCCGCCGGCCGTCGAGGACGACGTCGACGACAGCGACCTGTACGAGCGGCTCATGCGACAGGCCCCGAACGGCCGTGACCACCGCGGACGCGTCGCCTGCCGGCACGTAGTCGGCGGTCGCGGAATCCGCTAACCCCCCGGGTCAAACGGGACGACAGAGCAGACCCATGCCCGGTAGATTTCACGTACGATTCAATATCGCGCTTTCGTCTCACAAATGAAAGGGACGCCGATGTCTGGCGAGACCGTCATCACCCTGGTTGGAAACCTCGTCGACGACCCCGAACTGCGGTACACCCCCGCAGGCGTGGCCGTCGCCAGTTTCCGAGTAGCCAGCACCCCGCGCACGTTCGACAAGCAGGCCAACGAGTGGAAAGACGGCGAGAGCCTGTTCCTGTCCTGCTCGGCATGGCGCACCCTCGGCGAGAACGCCGCCGCGACCCTTGCCCGCGGATCTCGCGTCATCGTGCAGGGCCGGCTCAAGCAGCGCACCTACGACGACCGCGAGGGCGTCAAGCGCACCGTGTTCGAACTCGACGTCGAGGACGTCGGCCCCTCCCTGCTCCGCGCGACCGCCGCTGTCACCAAGACCACGGGCACCAGCGGCCAGCAGCCGGCCGCGGACCAGTGGACCAGCCAGCAGCAGCAACGCCCCGCACAGCGTCCTCAGCAGCCACAGCCGACCCGGCACGCCAACGGCTACAACGACGAGCCCCCGTACTGACCCTCGCCCGCGACCGGTCGATGCCGCCCCCGTGCGCGCGAGAGCGCCACCCGCACACTTTGGAGTGATCCCGTGAACGTCCCGCCCCGCGTCACCGTGTACGAGACCAGGGCCGAGCGCGCCCTGTCTCTGCCGGCCTCACTCGTCGACGTGGCCGAGCTGCTCGACGTCGTCCGTACCGAGCTGGTGACCGACGGCCGGCCCGCATCCGACGCACTGCTGCGCCTCGACGACGCCGCCCTCGTCGTCGCCTACGTCGTGCCGGCCAAGACCGAGCAGCCCAAGCTCGCTCCCGTGCTGGGGTTCCGATGAAGCCGGCCCCGTCGACGAAGGAACTGCTGCACCTCGTCGACCGCGGCGCCGAGGGCCGGCTGCTGCCTGTCGAGGCCGAGCTGCTGCGCGCGGGTATCCGCCGGCTCGACGGATCCCGGCGCAGCGCCGGCGGCGCGCAGGCCACCGTTAGCCGGCTGCGCTGGCAGCTCGCCGCAGCCGAGCAGGCCATCGTCGAGACCGAGGCCGACCGCGACCGCCTCGCCCAGCAGGCCGCCGCCGAGCGCAGGCGGTCCCGCGCCGAGGCCGCCGAGCAAGAGCAGCGCGCGGAGCTTGCCGAGGCCGCTCTCGCCGCTGTGCGGGCGCAGCTCGCCGAGGCCGAGGCTGCCGGCCTGCGGTACGCGAACTATCTCGCCGCAGCGCAGCGGGCATGCGGCGCGCCCAATTGGCCGGCCCTCGCCGACACGATCCGCGACCGCATCCACCCCGGGCAGGCCGCGTAACCGGCCCCGCCCCTCGACCCATCAGCCGCGCCCTGCCGAGGAGAACACCAGCCGTGCCGCATCCCGTCGCCCACCACACCGCCGCCCGCCTGCGCACCATCCGAGAGCAGTGGGGCGCCCTGCTCGCCGCCGTCGAGACTTCGCCCGCATCGCGCGCATGGCCGCCGGTCGAGACCCGGGCGTTCCTACACACCGGGAGCACCGACGAGGGGGCGCTCATGGTCGCCGACCGTGCACCACTCGTCTTGCGCGAGCACCCCGCGCCGGCCAACCTCGACGCCCTCGACGCCGGCCGCTTCGTCGAGCAGCAGGTGTTCGACCTCGCGGACACGCTCGCCGCCGCCGTGCAGCACGCCGGCCCCCACGACGCCCGCAGGTGGACCTACCAGGACCCGGGCGCACCGGACGCGCGCAGCGCCGCGGGATCGCGCGCACACGGGCTGCACTGGGCCTGCGTGTACGTCGAGGCCCGCGTGCTCGACGAGGACACCGCCCCCGAGCTGCTCGCCGACGGCACCCTCGTATCGGCCCCGTTCGCCACCCTGCCCGAGCACCTGCTCGCCGAGGCCGCCCGCGTCACCCGCGCCTGCGAGCAGCGCATCGCCCGCATCGTCGCCCCCGACGCGATCACCGGGAGCCGCACCCTGCCGACCCCCTGCCCCGGATGCGGCGGCGCCCTGACGGTGCGCGCCGCCCCGTCCGAACCGCCCATGGTGGTCTGCCGAACGGGGGAGGCGTGCGGAGCCGACACCGGGCGCGACGCCCGCGGCCGGCGCGCGTGGGGGTGGCCGGCCTGCCTCCCCCTGCTGCTCACCCCCGAGGCCCCGAATGCCGGGACCCCCCGGGCCGCGTGACCCCCAACGCACCGAGCAGGGCCCGGAATTGACCCCGGGCCCTTTGCTTGGCCCTCTTGTGAACTTAGTTCTGAACCTAGTACAGTCGACCTCGTTCACCCCGCCGGCTGCACACCGGCACCGACCACAACCACGGGAGCTAACCCCATGGAGCAGCAGACGTTCACCGAGCAGGCCGGCGTCAAGTACGCCGCAATCGGCAAGGGCAAGCGCGTGCACTACTCGCCGAGCAACGACGACGGCCTGTGCGGTCGCGCCATCACCGCGTACCTGACCGTCGAGGAAGCCGTCGCCCTGTTCGACAACGGGTACGAACTGTGCGCGCCCTGCCACCGCGCCGCCGAGAAGCGCGCCGAGGCCGCTCGCCTCGCCGCAGGATCCCCCCTCGCCGCCGCAGTCGTCGCCCTGGTCGACACCATCGAGCAGGCCACCGAACCCGCGCCGATCATCGTCCGCGCCGACCAGGTCCAGGCCGGCGACACCGTCCTCGGAGGGTTCGCCGAAGGGGTCACCGTCGAAAGCGCCGAGGCCAACCACGCCCTTACCCACGCCAACCCCTACACCGCCGACCCGACCCCGTTCGCCGGCGCCGGCTGCTGCGACGGGTGCGCCATGCTGGCCGACCACCGCGGACCAGTCGTCATCCTGGCCACCGACACACCGTGGGACGTCTGCGACCCGATGCCCGCCGCCGACCCTGTCCTTATCCGCCGCCACGCCGCGCAGCCGGCCGTCGACGACGTCCAGGTCGAGGAGCACCGCACCGCCAAGGGCAGCACCCCCAGCGCCGCCGGGCACCCCGACATCGCCGCCGCCCGTGCCGTCCTCGCCGGCCTCGCCGCCGCGACCATGACCGATCACCACGATGTGAGCGCACCGACCGAGGACGAGCGCACAGTGCGCGGGTACCTGGCCGAACCCCGCGGGCAGGGGCGCGTCGCCCTGTACTGGCTCGAAGAGGGCCGCATCGTCCGCCGCGACGACGTGCGGCACGGCGCGTCTCTCGACTGCCTCGCATGGTCGATGGTGCGCGCCGGCTGGACCGTCGAGAAGCTGCTGCGTTCTTCGCAGTGCGTGTCCGCCCACCGCCCCGGCGCGGACGACGCGCCGGCCGCGGTCGAGCCGGCCGTCGTCGAGCAGCCGGCCCCGGCCGCGCGCGAGTGCCTCCACCACATTGCCGCCCGCGCGGACGTGTCCGGCGACCCGATCACGGCGTGTGCCCGCAAGCAGCCCAACCAGGAAGCCGGGGTCTTCAACGACGAGGGATGCGTCGAGGCGTACGACTGCGCCGTGCAGGCCGCGAACCGCGCCGCCGAGGCCAACGTCAGGGACGACGCTCCCGCCGGCGACCCGACGTACACATGGGACCTGCTGTGCGCCGATCACCGCGACAGCGGGCAGCAGGTCGACGACTGCGAGGAGTGCAACGACGAGGACGCCGCCGCCAACGCGCAGGCCGAGGCCGGCGCCCGCAGTGTGGAACTCGACGACACCCTCGACGTGATCGAGCAGGCCGAGCGTGTCGACGGAACGTGGCGCGGACAGTGGATCCCCGCCGAGCCGACCGACGCCTACCTGATCGCCCTTCCCGCCGAGGCCGAGCAGGGCGCATTGTTCGCCTAACGGCCGACCGTTCCGCCCGCCCCCGTGACCACGCGGGGGCGGGCCCGTCCCAGAGAGAGCAGCAGATGAGCAGCGAGCCGAACGAGCAGGCCGCCCCCGACGGAGGAGGAACTACCTGGACCGGCCCCCAAGTCGCCCGCGCGGCCAAGGCCAGCAAGCAGCCGAGGCGATACGAGTCGGACGAGGAAGCCCGCGACGACTTGCTCGCCCTGTTCGCCGAGTTCCTTGGTGGGCCCGAGGTGCGTTCCCGGCGGACCGGACGGGCCGTGACGCCCGAAGAGCAGCAGCGGGTCGAGGCCCTGCTCGCCGAGCAGCGGCACGCCGACGAGAGGGGAACCGCGGAAAGCCGCGCCCTTGATCGCCTTCGCGAGGCTGGCCGTGTCCGCCGTAAGTGGGAGGAGGACTACAAGCCGCGCATGGCGCAGATCATCTACGACGCTCGGCACGAAGGGGGCGCGACGCCGGCACAGATCGCGGCGGAACTCGGCATGACCGAGACGTACGTATACCGCGTGCTGCGCGAGAACGTCGCCTACCTGTACCGCCTCGACATCCGCGACGGCGAAGAGACGGGCCCGGGGTGGCAGTGGTTTGAGGACGGGGAACGGGTCGCCCCCGTGAACGAGCCGGAGCTGCTCGCCGACGCAGTGCTGAACGAGTACCTAGCGGCCCGTCCGCAGCACGCCAAGCCCGCGGGCGAACCGCGCCTGCGCGTGCTGCTGTGGGTGGAAGAGAACCAGCCGGACGACAAGGCCGTGCGAACGGTCCTGTGGCCCGACCCGGACAACCAGTAACCCCACCGACAAGGCAGGCCCGACCGGCGACTGCACATCACCGATCGGGCCCTCACCACACGGGAGCTAACCCCGCCATGGGTAAGAAGAACCCTACCGAGTCCGCTACGCCCAAAGCGCCGGCTGCCGGCAGCCGGCCGTCGGTGCGCATCGACGCCGCCATGTCCGACGATCTGAGCGTGATCATGTCCGCCGGCGGAACCGCGTCGGACGCCTTGCGCGCAGCCGTCGCGATTCTGGCGGACATGTACCGCACCGCGTGGGCGCACGGCGTCTGCGCCGAGGGATCCGCGCCGCGTCTGCTCGCCTATCAGTTGGAGTCGCAGCAGCCGCCCGCACCGGCCCCGAGCAGCGGGTATGACGCCGTGTCGGACACCGGCGGACGGTCGCGGCCGGTTGCGCGCCGGTTGCCGGCCCCGCCTGTCGGACAGCTCTTGCGCCCGTAGGTGCGCAGCAGGGAGCCGCGTCGGACAGGGATCGGCCGGCGCGGCTTCCGGCGGTCACCGGATTGCGCACCGTTATCAATCCGTGATCTAATGGGGCCGTCCCCGGCATGCCCGGAACCCATGAGACTGCACCCCCCGCGGCGCCCCGTCACCAAACCCCCCTGGTGACGGGGCGTTCGCATGCCAGGATGAGTGATCATGTCCGTATGCCCAGGGGGGCCCATGCACCGCCGCATCACCATCGCCATATCCGCCGTTGTGATCACCGCTGCCGGCCTCACCGCGTGTAGCAGTAGCAGCGACGCCAACGCGCCGGCCAAGACGACCGCGCCGGCGACCACGACCGCGGCGCCGTCTGCGCTCCCGGACAAGGCCACCACCGCCCCCGCCGACAACACCGGCATCCCGGCCAAGCCCAACGCCGCCACGCAAGCGAAGTACCTCGCGGCGCTTGACGCGATCTCCACCAAGATCGTGAACGGTAAGCCCGACCGGGCGGTCAGCCGCGGGCGCGACACCTGCGGCACCATTCACTCGTTCCCCAAGGATCATGCCAAGCAGGTGGAGACCACCCGCGTCCGGTTCTCTGGCGCAACGGAGTTCACCACCGCGCAGGCCGAGAAGATCCTCAAGGCCGTACACACGAACCTCTGCCCCAAGAACTGACCCGCTCCACTCAACGGCCCGACGGCGCATTGCTGTCGGGCCGTTGGCGCGCCCGGAGGTGAACCGTGCGAGAGCCGATCACCGACGCCGAGCGCACCCGCGTACGGGCCCTGCACGCCGCCGGCCGCGCCCGCAACGACATCGCCCGAGAGCTGGGCCGTAGCGGCTCGACCGTCTCGAAGATCGCCCGCGAAGAAGGGCTGAGCTTCGCCCGCGGTCCCGAAGTGGTTGCCGCCACGGACGCCCGCCGGCTCGATCTCGCCGCCCGCCGGCAGCAGCTCGCCGAGGCGCTGCACGAGGACGCCGAGCGGCTGCGCGCGCAGCTCTGGGCCCCCTGCACTATCGGCGCGTTCGGCGGTAAGGACAACGAGTGGGCGCAGGTCGACCTCGACCGGCCGCCGTTCGCCGACCAACGCCAGATCCTCGCCGCTACCTCCATCGCCGTCGACAAGTCCTTGAAGCTCGCCCCGTCCGAGGGCGGCGAGGGAGCCGAAGACGTCCGCTCCATGCTGGGCACCCTCGGCGAAGTCCTCGCCGACGCGTTCGCCGACGACGAGCAGGGGGCCGACGACGGGGGGTGAGCCGTGCGCCTGCCCCCCGAACTCACCCTGCCCCTGTCGCGTAAGCAGCTCCGTTCGATCGGCCGCGCCACCGCCCGTATCTCTCTGTGGCACGGGTCGGTGCGTAGCGGTAAGACCGTCGCTTCCCTGCTCGCGTTCGTCATCGCCGTTGCCGCGGCCGGCCCGTCGGGACTCATCCTGATCTGTGGCCGGTCGCTGCAAACGATCGAGCGCAACGTGTTCGAGCCGCTCACCGACCCAAGCCTGTTCGGGCCACTCGCCCGCCACATCCACCACACCCGCGGCGCCACCACGGCAACCATCCTCGGCCGCACGGTGCACCTGATCGGCGCATCGGACGTCCGCGCCGAGGGGCGCCTGCGAGGTCTGACGGCGCAGCTCGCCTACGTCGACGAGGCCACCCTCGTTCCCGAATCCTTCTGGACGCAGCTCCTCGCCCGCCTCAGCACCCCCGGGGCGCGGCTGCTCGCCACCACGAACCCCGACAGCCCGCGGCACTGGCTCAAGGTCGGATACCTCGACCGCGCCCACGAGCTGAACCTGCGGCACTGGCATTTCAAGCTCTCCGACAACCCGAGCTTGACGCGTCAATACGTCGATGACCTGTCCGCCGAATACGTCGGCCTGTGGCGCCGCCGCATGATCGACGGCGCATGGGTGGTCGCCGAGGGCGCCGTATTCGACATGTGGGACGAGCGCGCTCACGTCGTCGACACCCTGCCCCCGATGCTCCGCTACTGGGCCGCGGCCGACTACGGCACCACCAACCCGTTCGCCGCCCTGGTGCTGGGCCTCGGCGCCGACGACCGGCTGTACGTCGTGAGCGAGTGGCGCCACGACAGCAAGGCCGCGCATCGGCAGATGACCGACGCGCAGTACAGCGAGGCCGTCCGCGCGTGGCTTGGCCGGCAGGACATCGAACCCGAGTGGACGTTCATCGACCCGAGCGCCGCATCGTTCCAGACGCAGCTATGGGCCGACGGGCACCCCGGCGTCACCCGGGCCGACAACGAGGTCAAGGCCGGCCTACGGTCCGTCTCCAGCGTCCTGGCCGGCGGCCTGCTCTACGTCCACCGCTCCTGTGCCGGCCTGCTCGACGAGATCCCCGGTTACTCATGGGATCCCGCCGCTTCCGCCAAGGGCGAAGACCGCCCCATCAAGACGGCCGACCACTCCGTCGACGCCCTGCGCTACGCCGTGCACTCCACCGCGCACGAGTGGCGCCACCTGATCACCACAGCAAGGGAGGCCGCGTGACCCTGCCCGCCAACGGCGCCGCCTGGCCGCCCCGCAGCATTGCCCCCCTGTACGCCGACATCGTCGTCGATGACGCGTGGTACTCCGGCGACGCCGACCGCCTCGCCAAGGTCTACCGGCACGGACCGCAGCACCGAAAGGACGGCCGGCGCCGGCTCTGGGGCCGGCACCCGCAGCCCGGCAAGCGCGAGCAGCGCCTGCACATCCCCCTCGCCGGCGAGATCGCGCAGACCAGCGCCGACCTGCTGTTCGCCGACACCCCCGTCATCACCACGACGGACACCGCGGCGCAGGACCGCCTCGACGAGCTGCTCGACGTCGGGGGAGTCGCCGAGCTGCTGCTCACCGCGGCCGAGACCGCCGCCGCCCTGTCCGGTGTGTTCCTGCGCGTGACCTGGGACCGCGACGCCGCCCCTGACCGGCCGCTGTTGACCGTCGTTCACCCCGATCAAGCCGTGCCCGAATGGCGCTTTGGGATCATGACCGCCGTCACCTTCTGGCGGGCTCTGCCCTCGACCGGGTCCGCCGTATGGCGTCACCTCGAACGGCACGAGCCCGGAACGATCCTGCACGGCCTGTACGAAGGGACCGACGACCAGCTCGGCCGGCGCGTGCCGCTCACCGAGCACCCCGAAACAGCCCGCCTCGCTGCATCCCTCGGCGCCGAGGGCGACGCCATTACAACCGGCGTTCCCATGATCACGGCCGTCTACGTGCCGAACATCGGGCCCAACCGAAAGCACCGCGGCGCACCATGGGGCCGCTCCGACTTGCAGGGCGTGCACGACCTGCTCGACGCACTCGACGAGACCTGGTCATCGTGGCTGCGCGACATCCGCCTCGCACGGGCCCGGCTCATCGTTCCCGACGGGTACCTGCGCTCGACCGGGGCCGGCAAGGGCGCCATCTTCGATGACGACCGCGAGGTCTGGCAGACACTCGCGATCCCGCCGACCGAGCAGGGCAACGGCATCACGCTCTCGCAGTTCGCCATCCGCGTTGAAGAGCACCGTACGACCGCCGACGCGATCGTGCGACAGGCCACAACCGCGGCCGGCTACTCCCCGACGTCCCTCGGCCTCGACGGCGACGGCGCCGCCGTCACCGCAACGGAGATCGCGGCACGTGACCATCGGTCGATGGTGACCCGGGGCAAGAAGGTGAGGTACTGGCGTCGCGCGATTGCCGACATCCTGTATGTCCTGCTCGCTGTCGACCGTGCCCAATTCGCCGGCAAGGCAACCCCGGAGCGGCCAACCGTCGACTTCGGATCGGGCGTGGCCGAGGACCCCGGGAGCACCGCACAAACGCTCTCGCTCCTCGCCCAGGCGCAGGCCGTCAGCACCGACACGAAGGTGCGCATCCTGCATCCAGATTGGGCTGACGAAGCGGTCGCTAAGGAAGTCGACCGGATCCTCGCCGAGACCGGCCAGGCCGCCCCCGATCCTGTGGGGACGTTCCCGCTGTAGACGTAAAAACGACCCGCGCAAGCACGATTGCGCGAGCCGGTCCCGGCTACCTAGTCCATCATGGGGCAGCCCGGGGGACCGTCAAACCTTCGTAACATTCCGTAGAGGCTGCGGCGCCACCACAATGGATGGCTGTGCTGCTCCGACCCATCCGCACAGTTTTTGAGCTGCGTGGAGTGAGTGCGGTTGGCCGCATCCCGCATCGACCCGGAATAAGCCAGTTACGAGCGCTACTAACAGCGCTGCCGAAATCTGCGCGCACCGTAGCGTCATAAAGCACGCTCGTGCAGGTGGCGCCGAGTCCTCGGCATCGGTCGGTGGGGCGAAGCACGTGCGATACGTCCGTACCAAGTGGCTGATACGGCGCAGCGCTCTTGATGCTCGTTTCACCTTGATCTCCCGTCCCGCTATTGAGTTGTTGCACTGGCGCCGGTTTGCACCAGCGCGTTACTCCGGTCTGCGGTCGACCGTTGGGCCAGACCAGCTTGGTCCCAAAACTGGTCATCGCGCAACGAGTTGGGGCAAAGACGGGGTGGCCGATTCCCGATTGTGACTGATCGTTGGGCGGTGATCTCCAGTGCCCGTGTCCCCCCGTCAGGTCGAGTACCTCGCCGCCGTCACCGCCGACCTCTACGCCGATGTCGAGCGGCGACTGCTCGCCCTGTGCGCGCGTCAGCTCGCCGCCGGCATGGAGGCGCCCGGGTGGGCCGTCGCCAAGCTCGCCGCGGTCGCGCCCCTGCGACGTAGGGCCGACACGCTGCTCGACACCCTCGCCGGCCGCGTCCATACCGAGGTACGGCACGCCGTCGCCGAGGCATACGACAGCGGCTGGCACTCCGCGCTCGCCGAGCTGGACGTGCTGTCCGACCATGACCGGCGCCTGACCGCCGAGCGCACCCCGAACACGCGGGCCGTCGACCGCCTCGCCGCCGAGACGATCGAGACCGTCACCGCCACCCACCGCGGGATCCTGCGCGGCGTCGAGGACGGATACCGCCAAGTCGTCTCCGAGGTCACCGCCGCTCCGCTGCTCGGCACCGAGTCGCGCCGGCAGGCCACACAACAGGCCATGACCCGGTTCGCCGACCGCGGCGTATCGAGCTTCCGCGACCGCGCCGGCCGCCGCTGGCAACTCACCAGTTACGCCGAGATGGCGGTGCGTACCTCTGTGGGACGTGCCGCGACCGAAGCGCACATGACGACGCTCGCCGCGGCCGGCGTCGACCTGGTCGTCGTCAGCAGCTCCCCGCGCGAATGCCCGCTGTGTCGCCCGTGGGAGCGCAAGGTGTTGTCGATCAACGGCCCGTCCGGCGCCCACACGGTCGACGTCGAGCACGCCGTCGACGACGGCCGCATGG
Source organism: Streptomyces sp. RKAG293 (assembly GCF_023701745.1). NCBI lineage: Bacteria > Bacillati > Actinomycetota > Actinomycetes > Kitasatosporales > Streptomycetaceae > Streptomyces > Streptomyces sp. RKAG293. The sequence continues at coordinate 4,528,323 of NZ_JAJOZB010000001.1, forward strand.
TCCGCGTGGACGTCGCCGGCAGCCTGGAAGACGCCCGCGCGTCCGGCCTGCAACACCCCAACTGCCGACACAGCGTCTCGGCCTACACTCCCGGCATCACCCGCATTGAAGAGCCGGCCCCGGACCCGGCCGGCTATGAAGCCGGCCAACGGCAGCGCGCCATCGAGCGGCGAATCAGGCAGTACAAGCAGCGCGCCGCCGCGTCCGTGATCCCCGAGGGTAAGCGGGCCGCCGAGGCCAAGGTGCGGCAGTGGCAGGGTGCCATGCGCGACCACCTCACCGCCCACCCGGACCTTCGCCGCCTGCGCCACCGCGAGCAGCCCGGCGCCTCGAACCTCCCCACCAAGCTCACCGCGCCCCCCGACGACGTTCTGCAGGCCGCCCGCGTGCGCGCCGGCGACGACGTCACGCTGCGCGAGCTGAGCGACGAGCAGCTCGCCGGCGCCCTGCGCCCCGGCGTCCTCGACGACCAGGACGTCGCCCGCATCGCCGGCGAAGCCGACCGGCGCGACGCCGCGGACCTGCGCGCCGCTGTCTTCCCCGACGGCCGGCTGCTCGACGATCTCACCCGCCCCGGCGACGACGTCCTCGCATGGGCGCAGCAGCACGCCACCGACGACGAGCTGCTGCGCATCGCCGAAGAACTCGACCGCCGCTACCCCGGGCCGATTCCCGACTACCCGCTGCCGACAGGGGACGACGTCGACGACGTCCTCGCCGCCTCGGCCGCTCTCGACGACGCCCTCGCACCGGGGGCGCCGCCGACCCAATGGGGCCAGTACGCCGACGTTGCGGACGACGCTCTGCCGGCCGCTGCGCACCTGGTCGACGAGGTGCCGGCCGATGCCCCCGCACCCCGGGTCACCCGGCGTGAGGCCCGCGAGATGTATTTCGACTGGGCCATGGTGCAGATGCAAACCGCCGAGGACGCGACGCGCGGCTACCTGCTCAACCGTCGCGGCACCGCGGCCGGCATCGACCCGGCAGCCCTGTTCACCGGGCCGGCCCGCATCGCCTACGCGTATGCGTCCGACGAGCTGAAAGCGTTTTGGCGGCTCAACCCCCGCAAGACGCAAGCGCAGTTCACCGCGGAAGTCACCGGCCAGAACATGAGCGATATCCGCAAGGCGCAACAGGCGTTGTGGGAAGCTCAGAGCAGGCACGACGGATGATCGGGGGATGGCATGGGAAGCCGCGTTGAACTCACGCGCGCAGTGCTCGCCGGCAAGACTGCGGCCCGCACCCAACAGCCCCCAACAACGTGCCCGCACCCGCCCCGAACGCTGCTGCGAACCGCATGGTTCCGCGGCTACGGGCAGGGCGCCGCGCCCGCCGAATAGCCCGCTCCACCTCACCCGCACACCCCGAGGGGCCCGCCAGATGGCGGGCCCTTTCGCATGTCCCCACACGGTCACGGAGGGCCGATCACCCATGCCCGAAAGCCCGGCACCCGCCGCCCCAGCCACCCCCGCCACCGACCCGGCCGCTACCCCGCCTGTTCCCGCAGCGCCGGCCCTACCGCCGGCCCCCACCCCGCCGGCACCGGCCGTACCGGCTGCACCAGTTGTCGACCCCGCGGTCGAGCAGCGCGCCACCGCCGCCGAGCAGGCCGCGCAGCAAGCCACCACCGAGCGCGACGACCTGCTCGCCAACCTGCGCCGCGTCCTGGACCCGGCCGGCGCCGCCGCCGAGACCGACCCCGCCCGCCTCGCCGAGCAGGCCACCACCGAGCGCGATACCGCCCTCGCCGAGTCCCGCCGGCTGCGCGTGGAGCTTGCCGCGCACCAGGCCGCGCACGGGGCCGGCGCCGACCCGGGCCGACTGCTCGACTCCCGCACCGTTGAGAAGCAGCTCGCCGACCTCGACCCGGCCGACGCGAAGTTCGGCGAGAAGCTCGCCGCCGTCATCACGGCCGCCGTCGAGGCCAGCCCGCACCTGCGCGCCGAGGGCACCCCGGCCGGCCCGCCCGCGGCCGGCGCCGACTTCACCCCGGGCACCACCGCCGCGCCGACCGCCGCCCAGTTCGCAGCCATGGCCTACGGCGACCGCGTCGCGCTGCACCAGTCCGACCCCGACCTGTACCGGCAGCTCTCTGCCGCATCCGATTAAGGAGGGCGCCACATGCCCGCTGGAAAGACCACCGCCGCACAGATGATCGTTCCCGACGTCTGGGCCGACATGGTGCAGGCCAAGTTCAAGGGCGCCATGATCCTCGGCGCCCTCGCCACCGAAGACAACACCCTGGAAGGCAAGCCCGGCGACTCGGTCGCCTTCCCGAAGTGGACCGCCCTGGGCGACGCCGAGGACCTCGTCGAGGGCACCCCGATGACCCCCGAGCAGCTCGGCACCAACCCGGGCAACTCAGCGACCATCAAGGAAGCTGGCAAGGCCGTTGAGATCACCGACAAGGCCCGCCTTGTCGCGTTCGGCGACCCGTACGCCGAGACGCAGCGGCAGCTCGGCGTACTCATCGCCCGAAAGGTCGACGTCGACCTGCGCGCCGCGGCCGAGGCCGCCGGCGTGATTACCGTGGACGCCTCGACCTCCGCCCTGTCCTGGGACGTCATGGTGTCCGGTATCGCGAAGTTCGGCGACGAGTGGGACCCGGAGAACATGGCCGGCCTGGTCATTCACTCCGTGCAGCGCGCCGCGCTGCTGCGGGATCCCAACTTCATCAGCGCGGACAAGCTCGGCGCGAACGCCGTCATCCCGCGCGGCGTGATCGGCCAGGCCGGCGGCGTGAACATCTTCGTGTCCGACCGCATCACCACCGCCGGCGCCGGCGCCACCATGACGTATAACGCGCTGCTCATCCGGCGCGGCGCCCTGGGCCTGCTCTACAAGCGGCGCCCCGTCGTCGAGACCGACCGCGACATCCTCGCCCGCACCACCGTCGTCACGACGAACGTGCACTACGCGACGCACCGCCTCGACGACGAGGGAATCGTCGTGCTCAAGACCAAGGGGGCCGCGGCGTGATCCTGTGCCGGCACCACCGGCCGCCCCCGGATGCCCCGCCGCCCGAGCAGGGCGCCGACGAGCAGCCCCTGACCGCCTCGCAGGCCCCACAGCTGGCGGGGCGTTCTGCTGCCCCGGGCAAGACCTCAACGAGGGGGTGAACGTGGGCCGCGTCTACGCCACCCCCGAGCAGCTCGCCGCGTGGACCGGCGCCCCCGCCCCGGAGGGCGCCGAGCGGCTGCTCGCCCGCGCGTCCGAAGACATCGACACGGCCCTGCTCACCGCCTGCTACGCCACCAACGACGACGGCGCACCGATCGACCCGGCCGTCGCTGGCGCCCTGGTCGACGCTACGTGCGCGCAGGTCGAGTACCAGCTCGCCGCTGGCGACGACGGCACCGGAGCGGCCGGCCAATGGGACTCCGTCTCTATCGGACCGGTCTCAATGTCCGGCCGCACCGCCGGCCCGGCCGCTGCTTCCGGTGTCGACCTCGCCCCCCGCGCCCACCGCGCCCTACGACGGGCCGGCCTGCTCCCGGGGGTGATCTGGTGAGAGTCCCCGTCGCCCTGCTGCGCCACCGGATCACCGTCGAGTCGTATGCCGGCGAGTCCGCGTACGGGCCGCAGTACCGCCACCCCATCCCGGATGTGCCCGCACTCGTCGACGAGACCCCGCGGCTCGTACGGGCCCCGGACGGCCGGCAGGTGGTCGCCTCAGCGACCGTCATCGCCGGCCCCGCCCTCGACTGCCCGCCCGGTTCGCGCCTGACGCTGCCCGGCGGGCGCACCACCACCGCAATCACCGTCGCTCACCACACCGCCCCGGGCCTGCCTGTGCCGGCCAACACGGAGGTGAGTTGCGAATGACGCAGCGCGCACGCCTGCGGTTCAACGGGCAGGCCGCAACCTCTGCCATCCGGGCTGGCGCCGCCCGCGGCCTGCTGCTCGGCGCCGAACACGTCCTACAGGTCTCCCGCGGTCGCGTCCCGATCGAGGAAGGCACCCTAGAACGCTCCGGTTCCACCTCGGTCGACGAGCAGCAGCTCACCGCAGCCGTTGCCTACGACACCCCTTACGCCGTCCGCGTGCACGAAGACCTCACCGCCCGCCACGACCAAGGCCGGCAAGCGAAGTACCTCGAAAGCGCCGCCACCCAACAGGGCCACGCCGTCGCCGAGCTGCTCGCCGCAGCCGTACGGCGGGCGCTGCGATGACGTACACCGTCGACCTGCTCGACGGCCTCGCCCGCCTGCTCGACACCGCCGGCGCCGGCATCTACCGGCCCGACGGCCTGTACGCGGCCGACGAGACCGCGATCACCATCGCCACCATCCCCCCGGCACCGGATCGCGTGATCTGCCTTTCCGCGTACCCGGTCACCGACTCCCCCGTGCTGACCGACACCACCACCGGAATCCAGGTCCGCACCCGCGCCGGCCCCGACCCGCGCGTCGTCGACGCCCTCGACGACGCGGTGTTCGACGTGCTGCACGGCGCCGGCCCGCTGCTCCTGGGCGCCGCCCGCGTGCAGCTCCTGTTCCGCGTCTCGGCCGCGCCGATCGGTGCGGACTCCGCCGGCCGCATGGAGCGATCCGCCAACTACTACGCCCGCGCCCACCGCGCGGCCCCACACCTCGAATAGGAGGCGCCTCATGGGCACCCCAACGCCGCCGGTCGAGACCGTGACCGCGCTCGCGCGCCGCTACCGCCTCGAACTCGACACCGGCACCACCCCCGGCACCCCGGCATGGTCCCTCGTTCCGGGCGTCACCGAGTTCACCCCCAAGACCGACCCGACGCAGCAGGACGTGACCACCTACGACGCCGAGGGCTGGTCGGAGTCCGCGGTCACGATGCTCGCGTGGTCGATCGAGACGACCCTCGCGCACCGGGCACACCCGACCACCGGCGCGTTCAACGCCGCGCAGGAAAAGCTCAGGAAGGCCGCCCGTTCCTTCGGCGCAGCGTCGTTCGTGCACGTGCGGTACTACGACCGCAACGGCGCCGCCGACGCCTACGAAGGCAACGCCCTGGTGACGTGGGAGCCGGACGGCGGCGGCCCAGACGCCGTCGACACCATCAAAGTCACCCTGACCGGTTCCGGCCCGCTTCTGGAGATCACCAACCCGGCCGCCGCTGGCGGCACGTTCGCCCTCGCCGCAAAGAGCCTCAAGACCGCCGGGGGTGATGCCTGATGGCATTTGAGGCACTCGACGAGCTACTCGACGAAACCCTGCACCTCCCGATCGCCGGCAAGCTCTACACCGTGCCGGCCCCGTCCGCCGCAATCGGCCTGCGCACACAGACCCTCATCCACGCCGCCGCGGTCGCCGCCGACGGCGGGCACGTGGACGAGCAGGTACTCGGCGACGCCGCCGAGCGCGACCTGTACCGCGACGTCCTCGGACCCGTTCACGACGAGCTGCTCGCCGACGGCGCATCCTGGCCCGCGCTCAAGCACGCCGCAATCACCGCCATGGTGTGGATCGCACAGGACAAGGCCGCCGCAGAGACGTTCTGGAACGCGGCCGGCGACCCTTCTCGACTGGCCCCGAACCGAGCAGCTCGCCGCGCGACCCGATCGGGTGCGGCGAACTCGACGAAGTCTCGGGGCTCCACGAGTGGTACGAGTACCCGCCGGGCACCCGCCGCCAAGAAGGCCGCGGCCCGGCGCCCGACCTGAACTGGCGTCGCATCCTCCAGCAGTGGCCCCTCATCGAGGCCGACCTGCACGAGATCTACGGGCTCGACCTCGGCGCCCCCGGCATCCTCCACACCCGCTCCTGGCGATGGCTGCGCGTGCGCGTGCTCGGCCTGCTCTCCGCTGAATCCCGCCTCGCCCGCGTGCTCAACCCCCCACCCGACAAGCCGACCCCATAGGGCCGGCCCGACCGACCGGGGGTGATCCGCTATGGCGCTCCTGGTCGGAGAACTGGCCGCAACGATCAGCGTCGACGACTCCGGCGCCACCGCCGGCGTGCGGCGCGCCGAACAGACCATGCAGGCCGGCGGCGACCGCATGGTCGCCACCGCCGACCGCGCCGGCCAGCAAGCCGGCGACCAGCTCGGCGCCGGCCTCGCCGACGGCGCCAACGACGGAGCCGACCGGGCCAGTAACGGCCTGTCCGGCAAGTTGAAGGGTTTCGCCGCCGCCGCGATCGGCGCCGGCATCGGCATTGCGCTCATGGCCGGCATCAACGAGGCCATGGACCAGGCCAAGATCACCGGTCACCTACAGGCGCAGCTCGGCGCGACCGGACCGGTAGCGGCGAAGTACGGCAAAGCGGCCGGCGCCCTGTACGCCGGCGCCATCGTCGAATCCGTCCAAGACGGCGCCGACATCATCAAGGGCATCGCTCAAAACGGGCTGCTCCCGCCCGAGGCCACGCAAGCGCAGATCCAGACCATGGGAAAGCGCGTCGCGGATACCGCCGCGGTGATGGGCGAGGACGTCGGCAAGGTCTCCCGCGCGGTCGGCACGATGCTGAAAACCGGCATCGCCAAGTCCGCCGATGAGGCCATGGACGTACTCGTACGCGGGTCACAGAACGGCGTCAACGCCGCCGAGGACCTGCTCGACACGTTCAGCGAGTACCCGACGCAGTTCCGCGACCTGGGCCTCGACGCTCAGACCGCCATGGGCCTGATGCAGCAGGGGCTCAAGGGCGGCGCCCGCGACGCTGACACGGTCGCGGACACCCTCAAGGAATTTGCGATCCGCAGCAAGGACATGTCGACGACGTCAGTCGACGCGTTCAAGTCCATTGGCCTCAACGGCGGCACCATGGCGAAAGTCTTCACCAAGGGCGGGCCGGCCGCGTCCGCCGCCCTCGGCGACGTCCTCAAGCGGATCAAGGCCATTGAGGACCCGGCCAAGCGGAACGCAACAGCGGTCGCCCTGTTCGGCACCAAGGCCGAGGACCTTCAAGGCGCGTTGTACAAGCTCGACCCGTCCACCGCGGTCAAGGCGCTGGGCGACGTCAAGGGCGCCACCGACGCCGCCGGCAACTCCATGCGCGACAACGCATCCACAAGGATCGAGGTCTTCAAACGATCCCTGACGCAAGGGTTCGTGCAGCTCCTCGGCCGGTACGTCATCCCCGGCGTGATCATCTTCGCGAAGGTGCTCGGCACCCTGGGCGGCAAGCTCCGCACCAGCGCCGGTTACGTCGACGAACACCGCCTCGCGTTCTCGATTCTCGCCGGCATGATCACCGCCGTCCTGCTCCCGACGTTGATCGTCCTCGCCGTCCAGGCCGTCACGACGTCGGCGACCGCGGTCGCCGCATGGGTGGCACAGTCCGCGGCCGGCACGCTCGCCGCCGGCCGCTTCCTGATCACCAACGCCGTCATGCTCGCCGGCTGGATCTCCCAAGGCGCCGCCGCAGGACTGGCCGCGCTCCGAGTGGTGGCCGCTTGGGTGATCATGGGCACGCAGTCGCTGATCCAAGCCGGCCGGATGGCCGCCGCGTGGCTGATCTCCATGGGCCCCGTCGGGCTGATCATCGCCCTCGTGGTCGGGCTCGTCGCGCTCATCGTGGCGAACTGGGACACCATCGTCTCCGCCACCGTGGCCGCGTGGGATTGGATCTGGGCGAAGGTCAAGGCCGTTGCCGGGTTCCTGGTCGACATCTTCCTGAACTTCACCCTGGTCGGCCTGATCCTCAGCCACTGGCAAGCGATCAAGGACGGCACCGTTGCCGGGTGGAATGCCACCCTCGGGTTCGTCAAGGGCATCCCGGGCCGGCTGTACTCGCTCTTCCTGAACTGGACGCTGTACGGGCTGATCATCAGCCACTGGCAGGCCATCAAGGACGGCACGCAGCGCAAGGCCGGCGAAATGCTCGCCTACGTCCGCGGCCTGCCTGGCGCTATCGCCGGCTACTTCTCCGGTTTCGGATCGCTCCTGTACGGCAAGGGTCGCGATCTGGTCTACGGCCTGTGGAACGGCATCAAGGGCATGGGTCCGTGGTTGCGCTCGACGCTCATGTCGTGGGCATCGCGCATGATCCCGGGCCCGATCGCTAAGGCGTTGGGCATTCATTCGCCGTCGCGGGTGATGCGGGACGAGATCGGCCGGCACATCCCCGCCGGCCTCGTCGCCGGCATCACCTCCGGGCAAGGCGCCGTAGACGACGCCATGGCCAATCTCGTCAGCACTCCCCGCGCCTCGGCCGCCCTCGGCATCACCGCGGGCACCCCCGGGGCCGGCCCCGCCGGCTCGACCGCGGCCGGCCCGGAAATCCGGGTGGTCTTCGACGCCCGCGGCAGCGACGACCTGACGCGCTGGCTCCGTAAGACGGTCCGTATCGAGGGCCGCGGCAACGTCCAAACCGCCTTCGGCACCTAGGAAAGGGGGAGCGTTGCCATTCCCCGACCAGCCTCTCGGCGTAGCCGTCGAGATCAACGCGGGCGGAACGTGGGCGGACATCACCGGCGATGTCCGCCTGCGGGACCGCATCATCATCAACCGCGGCAGGGCCGACGAGGCATCACGCGTCGGCCCCTCCCGTTGCGCCTTCACCCTGATCAACCGCGATGGCCGCTACAGCCCCCGCAACCCGCTTTCCGACCTCTACCAACGGATCGGCCGCAACACCCCGATCCGGGTCTCGGTGCCGGCCGCAGAAACGTACCTGCGCCTTCCCGGCGACCTGGGCGCGCGGATCGCCACTCCGGACGCCGCGCCGCTGGACATCACCGGGGATCTCGACGTGCGGCTCGACGTCACCCTCGCCACCTGGCAGGCCGGCACTCACGCCGTCGATCTGATGGGCAAATACGGCGCCGCCGGCGCCCGGTCCTGGCGGCTGACCCTCGACAGCTACGGCGGGATCTACCTCCAGTGGTCCGAGGACGGCACCACCACGAACTACGCCGAGTGGTTCCAAGGGCTCCCCGTCCCCGCCGACGGGCGCCTCGCCGTCCGCGCAACGCTGGACGTCGACAACGGCGCCGGCGGCAACGTGGTCACCTTCTACACCGCCCCCACCATGGCCGGCCCCTGGGCGGTCCTCGCCGCGATCCCCCAACCGTTCACCACGAAAGTCTTCAACAGCGCCGCGCCCCTGGAAATCGGTGACTGCACCGGCACAACGTCCAGCGTCTTCGCCCCGCCTGTCGGCAAGGTCCACGCCGCGGAGGTCCGGTCCGGCATCAATGGCCCGGTCGTCGCCAACCCGATATTTCGCCCGCAGGCCCCCGGCGCATCCTCGTTCACCGATGGCGCCGGCCGGCTCTGGACGGTTGCCGGAACCGCGGAGATCACGGACCGCGATTACCGATTTACCGGCGACGTGAGCGCGTGGCCGTCGCGCTGGGACGTCTCCGGCCGCGCGGTCGAGGTCCCCATCGAGGCCGCCGGCATCCTGCGCCGCCTCGGCCAAGGCGCCTCCCCCCTCGACTCCACCCTGCGCCGCCGCATCCCCACCGGGGCACCACTGGCGTACTGGTCGATGGAGGACGAGCAGGCCGCCACGAGCGCCGCCTCGGCGCTGCCCGGCGGTACCCCGCTGGCCGTGGCCGGGTTCCAGTTCGCCAGCGACGACACCCTGCCGGGCTCGAAAGCCCTACCCACCGTCGGGACGGGCGCGTACGTCTCCGCCCTGGTCCCCAAGGGCTCAGCCACGGGTGCGGGTTGGCGGATCGAAATGCTCTACAACCTGCCCGCCGCCCCTACGACCGTCGACCTCATGCTGCAAATCCAGACCAGCGACACCCCATACGTCTACGTCGGTGCCGGCGCCGGCGCCGCTCGTATCCGGTGCTTCAACGCCGCCGGCGCCGACATCGGCAGCAACGAAGTCCCCGCGCCCGCCTTTGCGGGTGGGTGGCGCCGCTTGCAGATCAAGGGCCGCCAAAACGGGGGCAACGTCGAGGTGACCATGCAATGGGTCGTCATCGGAGGCACCGAATCCGGGGCCGTGATGACCAGCTACCCCGGCACCGTCGGCAAGGTCCTCAACATCGCCGGCGACTGGAAGACCTTCGCTGGCATGAAGGTGGGCCACCTCGCGGTGTTCGACGCCACCGATACCAGCGTCTACGACGACGCCGACACCGGGTTCATCTGGGACGACGCCACCGCCCGTATCGACCGGCTGTGCGCAGAGGAGGGAATCCCGGTCGTCTTCCCCGCCGGGACCGGCCCGACGACCCCGGTCGGTCCGCAGCGCACCAGCGCCGTTCTGGACCTGCTCGGCGAGGCCGCCGACGCAGACCTCGGCATCCTCTACGAACACCGCGCCACACCGGCCCTGGCCTTTCGGCGTCGCGTGTCGCTGTACAACCAGCGGCCGGCGCTCGCCCTGGATTACGCCGCCCGCCATGAAGTTGCCCCGCCGTTGGAACCTGTCGACGACGACCAGGCCGTACGCAACGACATCACCCTCACCCGGCCCGGCGGATCCTCCGCGCGCGCCGTCCTGGACACCGGGCCCCTGTCCGTCCTGCCCCCACCGAACGGGGTCGGCCGGTACAACACCAGCGAGAGCGTCGCCGTCCGGTCCGACGACCAACTGTCGGACCTCGCCGCGTGGCGTCTGCACCTGGGGACCTGGGACGAAGCGCGCTATCCCACGGTGCACGTGAACCTCGCCGCCGCTCCGCACCTCATCGGCCAGGCCCTCGCCGTCGACATCGGCGACCGCATCACCATCGCCAACCCCCCGCCGTGGCTGCCCCCGGACCCCATCGACGTCATCGTGCAGGGGTATACCGAATCCCTCGGCCTGCTCGACTGGGACCTGCTCTATACCTGCACCCCCGCCGGCCCATGGACCGTCGCCGTCACCGAAGCCGACCGCGTCGACACCGACGGAAGCCGCCTGAAAACCGCGGCGACGGCCAGCGCGGTGACGCTTTCCGTGGAGACCACCGCCGGCCGGCCCTGGACCACCAGCGCCGCGGAGCCCCCGTGGGACATCCGGATCGGGGGCGAGGTCATGACCGTCACCAAGGTCACCGGGGCAACGTCCCCGCAGACGTTCACCGTCGTCCGCGCCGTCAACGGGATCACGAAAGCCCACGCGGCCAGCGCCGACGTGCGCCTCGCCCACCCCGCCGTCTTCGCCCTGTAGAGGAGCCCCATGCCGTTCACGGTGTGGCAGCCCGGCATGAAGATCACCGCCGGCCTGCTGACCGCCATGCAACCTCCGTTCGCCTACAAGACGGCCGATAAGGCCGTGCCCGGCGCCGTCTTGCAGCCCGACAACCACCTGACGCTTCCCGCCGAAGCCGGCGCGATCTACGTCCTGCAAGGCCACATCCAGTACACGCAGAACATGGCCACCGGCGCCGCGAACAGTGGCGTTCGTATCGGGTGGCTGACGACCGCCGGCGCCGTCCTGAACTGGACCTCGCGCGGCGCGGCCAACATCACCAGCGGAACGACGTACGAGACCGTCCTGACCGCCAACGGAGCCGCCCGCGACTTCCCCGCCAACTCCGGCACGGTGATGACGCTCTCGCCGACCGGCACCCTCGCCACCGGCGCCAGCCCCGCCACCTTGACCCTGCAATTCGGGGTCACCAACGCCGCCGGCCTGCCGGCGACCGTCAAGGCCGGTAGCTGGATCAGCATCACGCGCATGCAGTAGCGCGCCCACTCCGCCCCTTCATCCCGTACGCCCCGCCGTCACCGGTCGGGGCTTTTTTCATGTCTGGAGACCTCCGCATGGCAACACCTATGACCGCTGACAAGTTCGTCGCCGCACTGCGCGCCGAGGGGGTGCACGTCGTTGAGTACGGCAGTTGGCGCACCCACAACCGCGCCGGACACGGCGCCTGGGGCCCGATCAACGGCGTCGTGATCCACCACACCGTTTCGTCCGGCACGGATTCCTCGGTGTCGATGTGCTTCGACGGTTACGCCGGCCTGCCCGGTCCGCTGTGTCACGGCGTCATCGCCAAGGACGGCACGGTGTACCTCGTCGGCAACGGGCGCACCAACCACGCCGGCTCCGGCGACGGCGACGTACTGGCCGCGGTAATCGCCGAGACCAAGCTGCCGGCGCCCAACGAGCAGGACACCGACGGGAACAGCCACTTCTACGGCTTCGAGTGCATCAACCTCGGCAACGGCGCCGACCCGTGGCCGGCCGCCCAGCTCGATGCCATCGAGCGCGTGTCCGCCGCGATCTGCCGCACCTACGGATGGACCGCCGGCAGCGTCATCGGGCACAAGGAATGGACCGCGACCAAGAACGACCCGCGGGGCATCGACATGGACACCATGCGCCAGCGCATCGACGCCCGCCTCGGCACCAAGCCCGGCACCCCGCCGCCGGCCCCGACGTACGAGCGATTCCCGGGCGACGAGTTCTTCAAGAGCTACCCGCGGTCCCCGATCATCACCGCCATGGGCCGCCGGCTCGTCGCGGCCGGCTGCTCCGCCTACACCTCGGGCCCCGGCGCCCAGTGGACCGAGGCCGACCGCCGCAGCTACGCGAAGTGGCAGCGCCACCTCGGCTACACCGGCGCCGCCGCCGACGGCTGGCCCGGCCGCGCCTCATGGGACGCGCTCAAGGTCCCCCACACCAGCTAACCCACCCCAACCGAAGGAGATCCACATGTCCGACGCATCCCGTCGCACCGCCCGCACCATCGTGCAGACTGCCGTCGCAATCGCCGTGATCCTGCCCGCCATCGTCGACGCATCTGGCATCCCCGCGGCCCTGCCGTGGGTCGCCGGCGCGCTCGCCGTCGCTGGCGGCCTCGCCCGCGTCATGGCCCTGCCCGGCGTCCAGGCCCTCATGCCGGCATGGCTCCGCACCGCGCCGGACCGCGACGAGTCCCTGCTGCCCCTGTTCCGCAAGGGTGGCGACGTCGAGTGACCGACCCCGACCCGGCCGCCGTCGCCGTCGAACTGGAGCGTCTGCGCGGCGCGGTCGAGGTCGGATTCGCCCGCACCGACGGTTCGCTTGCACTCCTCGTCCAGCGGTCCGACCAGACCGAGAAGAAGCTCGACGACCACGACCGCCGCCTCGACACCCTCGAACGCTCCCGCTGGCCCCTCGCCAGCATCGCCGCCGTCCTCGGCGTCGCCGGCCTCATCCTCTCCGCATGGCAGCTAGCTGCCCGTTGACGCACCGCGCCCCCGTTCCGGCTCATGCCGGGACGGGGGCGCCTTCGTCGTTGTGGTGGGCGGTTACTGCATTTCGCCGCGGCGCAGAGCGTCGACGAGATCATTGACCGCTGCGAAGGAGAACAGCAGGGCCGGCCCGGTCGGGTTTTTGCTGTCTCGGACAGCAAGGATCTGCTGCTGTGCGTCAACGACACCGCACTCGACACAGTCCGATTGGGTGCCGGACGCCGACGACTTCCACCAGGTCACGGGGAGAGTCGCGGCGTCGTCGATGTGGCTCATCTGTGGTCTTCCTTTATCTGTGCGATGCGTTCTGCGGATGCCTCGACCGAGAGGGCCGCCGCCGTCAACCGCTCGAACGCGTCCCGGTAGGCGACGACCTGCTCGCCTTCCTCGACGTACAGCGCCGACGTCAGGCTTTCGACGTGTACGACGTCGAGGTCGGGATGCTCTTCAAAGCCGAGAATCGAGAAGGAGCCCATCTGTCCCACGTGGGGCGGTGCGTCGGCAGGCAAGACCTGAATGTTGATGTTGGGACGGCGGCTCAACGTGTGCAGCCGCGTCAACTGATCCAGCATCACGCCTTCACCTACGCACCGGGTGCGCAGGGCACTCTCGCCGATGATTGCCCACAAGTTGAGAGGGTTCTCCCGCGATGTCAGAACGGACTGTCGCGCGAGGCGTACCTCGACCAACGCGTCGATTTTCTCTTCGACGGCCGCGGACATGCCGATGCTCGTCATGAACTCGCGGGCGTACTCGGCTGTCTGTAGCAGTCCAGGAATGACGCCTATCTGCCACGTGCGCGCAGACGTGGCGTCGTCCTCCAGAGAGATCAAGTCCTCGTAGACCGGCGACAGGACGGCCCGGTACGACTGCCACCAACCGCGGCGTGCCCCTTCCCGGCTGAGAGCCAGCAGGGCCGACCGCAGCTCGGTTTCCTCGACGCCGTACAGGTCGAGCAGCTTCTCGATGTCGCCGGGCTTCGCGGCGCTTTTGGCCGTTTCCAACCTCGACAACTTGGCCGTAGTGATTGTGCCGGCTGACTTGTCCGCGACATCGTCCAGCGTCATGGCGAGGCCGTCGCGCAAGCCGCGCAGCTTGGCGCCGAGCCTGCGCCGTCGCACGGTGGGTGCGCTCACGCTTTCCCCTCCCTGGTCGATGTCCTGCTCGACAGTCTGCCGTGTGGCCTCATCCGGTGTCACGCGGCCCACCCCTCCCTACACGGCAACTCTCACATGAAGATGCAATTTCTCATTTTCATGTGAGACAGGTTGCGCTGTGCGTAGTTGGGGCGGCACTCTGTGATGACGAAACCCGACTGTGTCACGCCAGCACAAGCCAATTTTGTGCTGCCCGCTCACGCTCATGAGGGGACTTGCATGGTGACCATGCTCCCGAAGAGGCGAAAAGTTGCCCGCTGTCACCTTTCGGCGGCACCCCCGGAGCGCCTCGCGCTCGATGGTGGATCCGAGGCACCCGGCCACGCTCGCCAGTACGCACGTGAGTTCATCGACTACTACTTGCCGGAAACTGCGCCTGCCCAAGTTGACGACATGCTGCTCATCGTCTCGGAACTGGTCACGAACGCAGTGCGCTACGGCACGGAACCGGGCGACTCCCTGCTCGTAGTTCTCGACCTCTCCGTACAGCGATTACGCGTCGAGGTGCACGACCCGATCCGCCGGCATCCAAAGTTCCGGCCAGAATCAGAGGAACGCCAACGGGGCCGCGGCCTGTTCATCGTCGAAGCTCTCGCGGCCTGTTGGGGCGTGACGGACCGCCCGTTTGGTAAGGCCGTATGGGCGGAGGTCGCGCGATGAACGCGACCGCTTTTGTCACCTCAGCACGCCCTGACCCCGATGTCGTATACCGCCCCACCCGGCGCCCGTTGGACATCCTCGTCGGCGAACCCAACGCGCACGCTCTGTGGGACCTCCACGAATGGGCGGCCGGCGATTGCTGGCTGTGGTGCGGGCGCCTCGATGTAGAGGTGACGTGGTTGGGCCCTATCCAGTCCAGCGGCATACACGCCGCTATGACCTGCTGCCGTGCCTGCCTGTACGAACTCGACCAGCGGGTATTGCACGCCATCATGCGCAAGGACGGCACCGCCCCGCGGCGCCCGCCGCCCTGCCTCCCAACCGGGCGTCACCGCAAAACCGCGGCCTAACGCGCCGCTCACGAACCGCCGCCCCCGCGTCATGTGACGGCTCCCCCCGGACTCGGGGGCGGTGCACCACCCCAGGCGACCGAGGGGCCAGGGTCGCAACCCGCCGTACGAGAGGTACCGCCTCCATGAGCACAGCCTTAGAAGGAATCCTGTCCGTCGAACTTGAGATCACCGGCACGTGCCAACTGCGCTGCTCGCACTGCTGTACCGATTCCGGGCCCAAAGTGTCCGCCGGCGCCATGACCCGCGCGAACTGGCAGCAAGTCATCGCGGACATCGCGAAACTTGGGATCCCCGCGGTGCAGTTCATCGGCGGCGAACCGACCCTCTCGCCACACCTCCCGCGCTTCATCGACCAGGCCCTCGACGCCGGGCTTAAGGTCGAGGTCTATTCGAACCTCACCCACGTGCGCCCCGGTATCTGGTCTGCTCTCAACCGCCCCGGCGTCTGCCTCGCCACCTCCTATTACAGCGACGACGCCGCGGAGCACGAGCAGATCACCAACGGGCCCGGCAGCTACACCCGCACTCGCACCAACATCATCGAGGCCGTCCGCCGCGGCATCCCCCTCCGCGCCGGCATTGTCGAGGTGATCGCCGGCCAGCGCATCGCGCAGGCGAAGGACGAACTACGGAGCCTCGGCGTCACGTCGATTCAAGTCGACCGGGCCCGCCAGGTAGGCCGCGCGGCCCCCGCCGGCACAGTGCCGGGCACATCCGAACTGTGCGGTCACTGCTTCCGGCACCGCGTCTCAGTCTCCCCCGACGGCGAGGTATCCGGCTGCATCCTCAGCCGCTTCATGATCGCCGGAAACGTCCGTGAGCAACGCCTCGCCGACATCCTCGGCAGCGACCGATGGGCGCAGATGACCAGCGCTGTACCAGCGCCCCGCGCGGGGTGCAGCCCGGACGACTCGGGCGACTGTGACCCGGCGAACACCACCGCGTGCGATCCTGCCTACGACTTCGCCCCCGCGCCGTCCCTCGGAGTGATCGCGTGATCTGGGAACCCTCTGCCGTCGCCCTCGCCGAGGGCATTACCCACCGCGGCTCTCCGTGGTGGGCGCCCGTCACCCGCACCCCGCGACACCTGTTCGTCCCCCGATGGTGGGACCGCGAGAACGGCACATACGCCCTGTGCGCCCCGCACACCGACGAGGAGTGGCTCGACGCCGCGTACCGCGATACATCCCTCTTGACGCGGGTCGGACCGCTCCACGCCGATCACGCCAAGCCGGAAGACCGCCCGACCGGCCTGCCCACCTCCTCGACCACGCTGCCCAGCCTTCTCCTCAACCTCTACCAGCACGCCCGCATCAACGACACCTCGACCCTGCTCGACGTCGGCACCGGCAGCGGCTACGGAACCGCCCTAGCAGCGCACCGGCTGGGCTCCGGCCGGGTGACGAGCGTGGACGTCGATCCCTACCTCGTGGAGATCGCACGCGAGCGCCTTCGCGCTGCCGGCCTGCGCCCCACCGTCGAGGCCGTCGACGCCACCGGACCGCTACCCGGCGGGCCGGCCGCGTTCGACCGCATCGTCGCCACGGTCGCCGTGCGCACCATCCCGGAGAGCTGGCTTTCCTCACTCCGCCTCGGCGGCTGGCTTGTGACAACCATCGCCGGCACTTCCCTCATCATCACCGCCAAGCGCAACGAGGACGGCGGCGCATCTGGCCGCGTCTCCTGGGACCGTGCAGGCTTCATGCACGCCCGGCACGGCGAGGACTATCCGCCGGCCCTGTCCGTCCTGCTCGGCGCCGCACACGGCCTCGACGGCGAAGACGTCACCACGGGCCCGTATCCCATCGTCGACGTCGAGAACGCATGGGACCTCTCATCCATGCTGAGCGTCACGGCACCCGGAATCGAACATGTGTACCGGAGTGGCGAACAACGGGTCGCGATCATGGCGCACCCCGACGGATCATGGGCCCGCGCCACCGCGGCCGGCACCGAGCGACCCACCGTGCACCAGGGCGGCCCGCGGCGACTTTGGGATCTGCTCGACGAGATCCGCAGTCACTGGCTCATCAACGGCGAGCTACCCGTACGCGGCGCCCGGGTGATCATCAAGCCGGACGGCCGAACCATTCTTGCCCGCGGCAACTGGCAGGCCGAACTCGCCTGACAGCCGAACGACAACGCCCCCGGTTGGGATCTCTCCCGGCCGGGGGCGCTGTGTTTCCGCTGGTCATAGGGCTGATCCCCTTACTGTTCAGCACGCGAGTGCAACAGAAACGTTGTTCCACATGAGGGTCGCGACCCGTTCGTCCCGGGCCACCCCCAGCTCGTCGCGGAGCGCGTTCGCGAGCTGGATCGCCCGGACCCCGATTTCGCGGAAGGAGCGGCGGTGCGGCTCGGCGTCCCCGGTCCAGGTGGTCACCTGGGACCGGCCGTGCACCAGAGCACCATGGACCAGGATGCGGGTGACGGTCAGCGGTACGTCCTGCATCGTGCTCAGCACCGGAAGCCTCCACGGGTTACGTGCGGGTAAGGTCCCGGTGATTCTGCTTCCATACCGGTCGGTATGTCACTACCTGGCGCGCAATTCAGGGTCATCGCGCAATTTCCCGAGGGCCCGGGAGACCGCGCTCTTGACCGTTCCGACCGAGACGCCGAGGGCCTCGGCCGTCTGTATCTCGCTCATGTCCTCGTAGTAGCGCAGTACCACCATCGCCCGCTGCCGGGCGGGAAGCCGGGAGATGGCACGCAGCAGCGCGTCGCGCTGGGCCTGCTGCTCGGTGTGGTCGGGGGCGGTGGACAGCGGCTCGGGGACGTCCTCGGTCGCGAATTCGTCGATGCGGCGCTTGCGCCACTGCGAGGTGCGCGTGTTGACCAGCGTGCGGCGGACGTAGCCGTCCAGCGCCCGGTGGTCGTCGATGCGGTCCCATGCCAGGTACGTCTTGGTCAGCGCGGTCTGCAGCAGGTCCTCCGCGTCGCACGGGTTCGCGGTGAGCGAGCGCGCGGTACGCAGCAGCGTCGGGCCCTTGGCCCGGACGTAGCTGGAGAACTGCATCGTGCTGGTGCTGGTGCACACAGGCGTGGTCATGCCCTCAACGCTATGAGCGCCGCCCGCCCGGCGGATCCGCCGGAGGTGCCGAAGCGGGATCACCCTGAAGTCGTAGGACGGGGGCTGTCCCCACCTCCCGTAGGCGGACCCGCCCCTGAGGAAGACGGGCCCGTGGGTGGGGTCGGGAGGTGGGGTCGGGGGTGGGGCGGGGGCGGCCGGGAGGACGGGGCCGCGGTCCGGCGCTAGCCGATCACGGCGACCGGGGCGTCGATGAGGTCGCGGTCGATGTTGATCGTCCGGCCCCCGTACTGCTCGGTGACGTTCCCCGTGTACTGGTGGATGCGGCTGTGCGGCGTCCACACGTCGCGGGGGAGTACCGGCTCGGACTCGAGGGTGGGTGTGACGTTCCAGCGGGCGTACCAGAGGACGCTCGGCAGGTCGGCGGCGCCGGCGGCGCGGGCCTGCTCCATGTGCATGATGCCGGAGTCCGCGCTGCTGTAGAAGCCCGGAATGTAGCCGAGCCGGCGTACCTCCTTGTCCCAGGCC
This sequence comes from Streptomyces sp. RKAG293, assembly GCF_023701745.1. Classification (NCBI taxonomy): domain Bacteria; kingdom Bacillati; phylum Actinomycetota; class Actinomycetes; order Kitasatosporales; family Streptomycetaceae; genus Streptomyces; species Streptomyces sp. RKAG293. The sequence goes on from NZ_JAJOZB010000001.1 coordinate 4,547,097, forward strand.
TGGACGAAGGCGAGCGTCGGCGCCGTGCAGGACGCGGTGCGGATGTCGTACGACTCCATGTCCAGGTACAGGGCGCTGTTCTCGACGAAGCCGAGGTCATGGGCGCGCTGGACGGCGTCCTTGGCCTCGGTCACACCGCTCCCCGCCGGATTGGCCGTGTCGATCGTGTACGCCTTCTTCGTGCTGCTCGTCGTGCAGGGCGACTGCGAGCCCACATAGATCGGCAGGATGCTCCAGCCCCCGGTGTTCACGGTCCGCACCCAGGAGGGGGTCAGGTTCGGCTGCTGCGGGCAGGCGCGGGCCCGGCCGCCGAAGTAGACGCCGACGGCGCCGTACGGGGAGGTGCCGTGCCAGGCCTGCAACGTGTCGGCGGTCGGGGTCTCGCAGGTCTCGAAGCCGGTGCCCTGGAAGAACCGGGCCCCCTGCAGCGATTCGGCGGAGGGGTCGGCCGCCGCGACGCCGCCGCTGACCAGGCAGGCCAGCGTCGCCACAGCCGCCAGGACCGAAAGGACATATCGGGTAATCTGCTTGGTTCCACGCATGGCGCGAGTCAACGCGCCCCTCGCGGCGGCACCGGGCAGACACGCCCGCCCCACCACCCGTTCAGCCGTCTGCGGACAGCACCAGCCCCGACGTGGGAACGCCCGTTCCAGCGGTGATCAGCACGTTCGAAGCGCCCGCCACCTGGTTGACGCTGCTCCCGCGCAACTGGCGGACCCCCTCGGCGATGCCGTTCATCCCGTGCAGATACGCCTCGCCGAGCTGACCGCCGTGGGTGTTCACCGGCAGCCGGCCGTCGATCTCCAGCCCGCCGTCCGCGGCGAAGTCCGCCGCCTCCCCCGGTCCGCAGAAGCCGAACTCCTCCAGCTGCATCAGCACGAACGGGGTGAAGTGGTCGTAGAGCACGGCCGTGTCGATGTCGGACGGCGTCAGCCCGGAGGTCCGCCACAGCTGGCGGGCGACCACCCCCATCTCCGGCAGCCCGGTCAGGTCGTCACGGTAGAAGCTCGTCATCTGCTCCTGCGCGCGGCCGGCGCCCTGCGCGGCGGCGGCGATCACGGCGGGCGCGTGCCGCAGATCGCGGGCCCGCTCCGGCGATGTCACGACGATCGCCTGGCCGCCGTCCGTCTCCTGGCAGCAGTCCAGCAGCCGCAGCGGCTCGACGATCCAGCGCGAGGCGGCATGGTCGGCGAGGGTGATCGGCTTGCCGTGGAAGTACGCGGCGGGGTTGTTCGCGGCATGGCGGCGGTCGGCGACCGCGACCGGGCCGAAGGCCGACGGATCGAGCCGGAAGGCGTGCAGATACCGCTGCGCCGCCATCGCGACCCACGACGCGGGCGTGAGGAGGCCGGACGGCAGATTGGCGCCGAGCGCCACCCCTTCGGCGGAGGGGTCGCGCTGCTGCACCCCCGATCCGAACCGCCGGCCGGACCGCTCGTTGAACGCGCGGTAGCAGACGACCACGTCGGCCACCCCGGTCGCCACCGCCATGGCCGCCTGCTGCACGGTCGCGCAGGCCGCCCCGCCGCCGTAGTGGATCCGCGAGAAGAACGACAGCTCACCGATGCCGGCCGCCTGGGCGACGGTGATCTCCGGGCTGATGTCCATGGTGAACGTGACCATGCCGTCGACGTCGGCGGGCGTCAGCCCGGCATCGTCCAGCGCCGCCTGTACGGCCTCCACGGCGAGCTTCAGTTCGCTGCGGCCGGAGTCCTTGGAGAACTCCGTCGCCCCGATCCCGGCGATCGCGGCCCGGCCGCCGAGGCTGTCGCGGTTGCGGACGCTCATACGGCTGCCTCCGGGGTCGGGAGCACGACGGTGGCTGTTCCGGTGACGTGGTGGCCGAGCTTGTTGACGCCGAGGACGGCGATCTCGACGGTTCTTCCTGACATATCGGCTTCGACGGACGTCACTTTGCCGGTCAACACCATCTCGTCATCCGGGTAGTTGGGCGCGCCCAGCCGGATCCGTACCGCCCGCAGCACCGCCCCGGGCCCGGCCCATTCGGTGATGTAGCGGCCGACCAGGCCGTTCGTGGTGAGGATGTTCATGAAGATGTCCGGCGAGCCCTTCTCCCGGGCGAGCTCCACGTCGTGGTGCACGTCCTGGAAGTCCCGCGAGGCGATGGCCCCCGCGACGATCAGCGTGCGGGTGACCGGGACGCGCAGCGGCGGCAGTTCGTCACCCGCCCGCACGGAGCCGGCCGGCATCCGGACCGGGGACTGCGTCATACGGCCTCCTCCGTGTCGGGTGCGCCCAGCAGCACACCGAGTTCGGCGAGCACCTCCGCGCCGCCGCCCAGATATGCGTCCAGCTGACGGCCCCACAGGAAGTGCCGGTGGACGGGGTGTTCGAGGTCCGCACCGATGCCGCCGTGCAGATGCTGCCCGGCGTGGACGACGCGTTTGCCGCCCTCGGACGCCCACCAGGCGGCGGTCAGGGCGTGGGAGGCGGCAGGCAGGTGGTGGTCGAAGCGCCAGGCCGCCTCGTAGGCGGTGACGCGGATCGCCTCGGTGTCCATGTGCGCGTCGGCGGCGCGCAGCAGCACGCCCTGGTTCGTGGACAGCGGGCGCCCGAACTGCTCGCGTACGGAGGTGTAGGCCACCGCGCGCGCCAGCGACCCGGCGCAGACGCCGGCCTGCAGCCCCGCGAAGGCGGTTCGGGCCTGTGCGAGGACCTCCGCGTAGGCGGACGCGTCACCGAGCGGCTCGGCGGGCGTGCCGTCCAGGACGAGCCGGGCGGCGGCCCAGGGGGCGGTGGTGTCGACGGGCTCCGCACCGGCCGGGACCGGCAGCCAGAACAGCCGCGTGACCGTGTCCGTACCCGCGCCGGTATCGGCGGGGACGAGGACGTGCGTGGCCTCGCGCAGCCAGGGCACGACGGGGAAGGTGCCGGTCAGGCGCCAGCCGTCGCCGCTCGCGACGGCCCGCGCGGACCGGTGCGGGAAGGCGCCCGTGGCGATGTACGAACCGTCGCGCAGACCGGGCAGCAGCCGGGCGCGCTGCTCGTCCGTGCCGTGCGCGGCGACCGGCAGCAGACCGTACGCGCAGGTCGCGGCCAGCGGGATCTCGGCGGTCCTGCGGCCCGCCTCCTCCAGCAGCAGCACCAGGCCCAGCAGCCCGACCTCCTCGACGGCGGCCACCAGCCCGGCCTCGCACAGCGCCTTCCACGGCTCGGCGCTGCGGTCGAGTATCTCGGCCGCCAGCTCACGGGCCGCCCGCTGCTCCTCGGTGGGTGTGAAGTCCATGTCAGTCCTCCACCGACCGGAAGACGGGCAGCGTGAACTCGCCGTCGACCGTCAGGAATTCGAGCGTCACGGGCAGGCCCGCGCGCACCTTGTCGTACGGAACTCCCGTGACGTTGCCGAGGATCCGCACGCCCTCCGCCAGCTCGACGAGGGCGACGGCGTACGGCGGGTCGAAGGCGGGGAACGGCGGATGGTGCATGACGACATAGCTGAAGACGGTGCCCTCTCCAGCGGCCCGGACGGTGTCCCAGTCCGGTGAGCCGCACGCGTTGCAGCCCGGCAGCCACGGCAGCCGCAGCGTGCCGCAGCCGGAGCAGCGCTGGATGAGCAGCTCATGCCGCTCCAGGCCCTCCCAGTAGGCGGCGTTGTCGCGGTTGATCACCGGGCGGGGGCGCCGCGGGGTCTTCGCGGCGGTTGCCGCCCGGCCTTTCGCGGGCTTCGCGGGCGCGTACTTGAGGATGCGGAAGCGGTGGGTGCCGGACGGTTCGCCGTTCGCCTGGACGTCCATCCGCGTCGTGACGAAGTGGCCGGTGCCCAGCTTCGTGGTCTTGCGCGGCGAGATGGACTCGATGACGGCGTCGAACGTGATCCGGTCGCCGGGACGCAGCGGCCGGAGGTACTCCTGCTCGCAGTCGGTCGCGACGACCGAGGTGCAGCCGGCCCCGTCGAGGAGCTCGAAGACGTCGTCGTAGGCGCTGGAGCGGGCGGTGCCGGCGGTGTGGCCGGAGAGCCCGCCCATGGTCCACACCTGGAGCATGGTGGCGGGGGCGGAGCCGTCGGCCGGGACGGGGTGGCCCATCGCCTCGCACCAGTGGCGGATCATCGGCTCGTTGACCGGGTCCTTGCCCTCGCCGCCGGCCGCGGCGGTCCGCCCCACGTAGACCTTGAGCCGCTCGTACAGATCGCCGGCCACTGCCTCGTCCGTCACCGCTTGCTCCTCTTCATCCCGAGCCGCATCGTCGCGACGATCTCCCGCTGGACCTCGCTGACGCCGCCGCCGAAAGTGTTGATCTGCGCGGCCCGGTTCATCCGTTCCAGTTCGCCGTTCTCGCCGCCCCTGACGAGCGCGGTCTCGCCGACGGCTTCCTGGAGCGCGCGGTAGACCTCGATCGCGCTCTCGGTGCCGGCGAACTTCACGCCCGACGCGTCGCCCGGGGTGAGGGTGCCGGCGCCGACGTCCTGGACCAGGCGCCAGTTGAGCAGCCGGGTCGCGGAGAGCCGGGCGTGGGCCTCGGCCAGCCGGGACGCGACCCAGGGGGTGTCGATCCGGCGGGTGCCGTCCTCGTCGGGTGTGCGGGCGCTCGCGAGGGCCGCGTCGTAGAAGTCCTCGGCCTGCATGCCGATGGCGGCCAGCGCGACCCGCTCGTGGTTGAGCTGGTTGGTGATCAGCGACCAGCCGGCGTTCTCCTCGCCGACGAGGTTGCCGTACGGGACGCGGATCGCGTCGTAGTACGTGGCGCTGGTGGTCTGGCCGCCGACGGTGTGGATCGGGGTCCAGGAGAAGCCGGGGGCGTCGGTCGGGACGAGGATGATCGAGATGCCCTTGTGCTTGGGCGCCTCGGGGTCGGTGCGGCAGGCGAGCCAGATCCAGTCGGCGCCCTGGGCGTTGCTGGTGAAGGTCTTGCTGCCGTCGATCAGCCAGTCACCGTCGCCGCTGCTCCCGCCCTCTCCCTCGGCCCCGCCCTCGGCCCCGCTCTCGGCCGCGCCCTCAGGCTCCTCCGGTCCGGTTCTGACGGCGCGGGTGCGGAGGGAGGCGAGGTCGGTGCCGGCGTCCGGCTCGGTGTAACCGATCGCGAAGACGCAGTCGCCGGAGAGGATCCGCGGGAGGAAGTACTCCTTCTGCGCGGGCGTCCCGAACTTCATCAGGGTCGGGCCGACGGTGTTGAGCGTGACCATCGACACAGGGGCGCCGGCCCGGTAGGACTCGTCGAAGAACACGAACTGCTCGTCGGGGCCGCGGCCCTGTCCGCCGTACTCGGTGGGCCAGCCGAGGCCCAGCAGCCCGTCGGCGGCGATCCGGCGGAGGAGACCGCGGGCGAGCGGTCCGCCCGGCGGCTCGGCCCGGAGGGCCTCACGGGTCTCCTCGGGTATCAGGCGGCCGAAGTACTCGCGCAGCTCGGCCCGTAGCCGGTGCTGGCGCGGGGTGGGGGCGAGGTGCACGGCGACGGCCTCCACGGGTTCGTGAGATTTTCTGACTGACCGTCAGATTCTCCGCCCCGCCCCACCCCTGTCAAGACACGAGAAGTTGTCCACAGGCTGTGGATGAAAGTTCGCGACCGCCGGCCGGGACCGCCGAACCCGGCCGGAGTCGTGACCACCGAGCCATCCTCCCGGCAGAACGCGACCGCGCGACGGCACTGAGCGTGCCGCCGCGCGGTCGTGTCACTGATCCCGGTCGTACGGGCTCGTCACCACCACAGCGGGGTGAAGTGCACGTTCACGTTGCTCTGCTCGATCGCGGTGAACCCGGAACCGTTCACGCTCGCGGTGTTGTTCTGGTTCGAAGCGCCCGATCCGCTCGCGCCCTGCTGGGTGGTGGTCACATTGCCGTGGTTCGAACCACCCACGTTCCCACCGGAGTTGCTCACGATGGTCGCGTTCGAGTGGTCGCCGGCGAAGGCGCCGTCGTCAGCAGCTGCCGAGCCCGCGAAGAGCACCGCGGCGAGGGGAAGTGCCGCCACCGCGGCGAGGACGCGGAAGGTACGGATGCTTGCCATGTTGTTCCTCCAGGGAACCGAAAACGGGGGTGTGCGGGACGGTTGGCCGACCGCTCCGCCGACTGGTACGACGTCGCCGGAATCAGAGTTGCCCACGCAATCCCCGGCGAACCAGACCGGACGGGCTATTTAGCTCGCAAGCGTGACGATCTGTCGACAAACATTCAAAGTGCCATCGAAATACCCTTCATCGTCTTTTCTCCGCCCGGATCGCCACCCCACAAGAGCGGAAACGTTCAGGCAGATTTTCGGCCAACCTTCGCGCCGTCCGCCCGCGCCGGGCAATCTCCCACCTGCACCCTCTCCCCTTTTTCGAACGTGAGTACGAAACTGGAGGCATGGCCCCTTCCGTCCTGTACGCCGCCGCGCTCGCCAACGCCCTGGCCGCCGCCTCGCGGCACCTGGCGGTCATCCCGCTGTCCCGCACCAAGCTCCCCGCCGTGCGCTCCCCACACCGCGGCGCATCCCCACCCGGCTCCTCACCCGGCTCCTCACCCGTCTCCCCGCCTGCCTCCCCGCCCGCTTCGCCGCCCGTTCGCTGCCTGGGCGAATGCGGCCGGATCGGCCACGGGGTGCACGACGCCACGACCGAACCCGCCGCCGTCCGCGCACTGTTCGCCGCCGCCCCCTGGGCCACCGGCTACGGCATCGCCTGCGGCCGCGCCCCGCACCACCTCATCGGCCTCGACCTGGACGTCAAGCACGGCCTGGACGGCATCGCGGCCCTCGCCGCCCTGGCGCACGAGCACGGCTTCGCCGTCCCGGACACCGTCACAGTCCTCACCCCCAGCGGCGGCCGCCACCTGTGGTTGACCGGCCCCGCCGGCATCACCGTCCCCAACTCCGTCGGCAGGCCCGGCACCGCCCCGGGACCCGGCATCGACGTCCGGGGCCACGGCGGCTACCTCGTCGGCCCCGGCTCCATCACCAACGCCGGCCGCTATCTGCTGGCGCCGCGCTCCCCCGGCCTCCCGGCGGCCCCGGCCCCCGCCCGGCTGCTCCGCCTCCTCACCCCGCCCCCGCCGCCCTTACCCCGCCGCACCGCCCCCGCCACGCGCTGGCCCTCGTCCAGTTCGTCCGTGACTCGCCCCGCGGCCAGCGCAACACGCGCCTCTACTGGGCCGCCTGCCGCGCCTACGAATCCGGCCACGGCGACAGCCTCGCCCCCGCCCTCATCGACGCCGCCACCAGGACCGGCCTCCCCCGCCAGGAAGCCGCCGCCACCGTCGCCTCCGCCGCCCGCCAGGCTGCGCCATAATTCGAACACGTGCTTGAATTGCCGAGCTGTGACGCGTTCGGGCTCCCGCCCGCGGCGCGCACGGCCCTGCGCCGGCTCGCCGCTCCACGGAGTCCGCCGAGAGATGACCACCCGGCCCACGGCACCGGACCCCACGCGTAGCGTGACGAACGAGAGGGCGCGGCCATGAGCGCGGACGGGCCCCGGTACCTGACCGATCGCCAGGAGCAGATCGCGAAGGTCATCGTCGAGTGGACGGACCTCTACGGCTACCCGCCGACCGTCCGGGAGATCGGCGCGGCCGTCGGCCTGCGCAGCCCCGCGACGGTCGCCCACCATCTGCAGATCATGGAGAGCAGGGGCGTCCTCTCCCGCGTCCCGGGCCGCCACCGCTCCTACCAGGTCCACCGGCTCTGAGAGTCGCTGAGCGAAGGACGACGAAAGGACGCCCGCACCTGCGGACGCCCTTTCGTGCTGCGGAGGATGTGAGATTCGAACTCACGGTGACATCGCTGCCACGACGGTTTTCAAGACCGTTCCCTTAGGCCGCTCGGGCAATCCTCCCGCGCCCCGCCCACCTGCGGTGGAGCGGCTACAGCCTAGCGTCTGGCGCGCTCCGGGAGGGCCGGTGGCTCACACCTGGGCCGCTCGCTCCCGGAAAGGGCGGCCGCCCGGCCCGCCGGCGGGCCGGGCGGGTGGAACTCCACCCGTGGTTCCACCCAGGGGTCCAGGTGTGAAAAGCCGTGCGGCAGCAGGCTTGGGGCATGACAACAACCGAGTGGATCACCGACATCGCCCTCGTCCTGGTCGTCTTCCGGCAACTGCGGGAAGGTCGCCTGGACCTGCGGTCCTTCCTGATTCCGCTGGGCATCGTGAGCTTCGTGGCCTACACGTACCTCGACACGATCCCCACCGCGGGCAACGACCTGGTGCTGATCGGCGCCCTCATGGGCGCGGGCGCCGTCCTCGGCATCGCCGGCGGGGTCTACACCCGGATCCGCTCCGTGGGCGGGCACCTCCTGATCAAGGCCGGTCTGGTCTCGGCGGCCCTGTGGGTGCTCGGCATGGGCGCCCGGATGGGCTTCCAGCTGTGGGTCAGTCACGGCGGATCCGACGACGTGGCCCGGTTCAGCATCACCCACCACATCACCAGCGACCAGGCCTGGGTCGCGGCGTTCGTCCTGATGGCACTCACCGAGGTGGTCACCCGCCTCGCCACGATCTTCGTACGGAGCCGGATCACGGCCCACCTGCAGCCGGCCCGGACCATGGACCGCGGCCGGTCCACCCTCGAACGTGCCGCCTGACCGTGGGCTATCGTCACGCCGTGCCCATACCCGACAACGCCCCCGCCCCCGGGTCGGCGCCCCACCAGGCGCCGGCCCGCCGGCCGTTCCCCGAGCGGGACCCCTGGGGGCTCTGGCTGGTGGCCATCGGGGTCATCGCCGCCGGAGTCGTGACGATCCGGCCCATGGGTTTCAGCGGCCGCGGCCTGGCGGTCGCCGTCCTCTTCGTGATCAACTGCGCGGTGCTGCTGGCCCGGACGCTGCCCGAGACCGATGTGCCGCCGCGCTTCGCCCTGTACTGGCTGACGTCCGGCATCGTCGCGGCCGCCGCGCTGATCGGCGTCAGCAGCACCGGATCGGGTTATCTCTTCGCCTTCTTCCTCGCCGGCCACATCGGCTACCGCCTCGAGGCCCGGCCGGCCCTCGTTCTCGCGCTGCTGTGCAGCCTGTTGTGCGCCGGTGCCCTCTACTTCCGCCTCGGTCCCGGCTACCAGGTCCTGCCCTGGACCGTCGGCCTGGCCACCGGCATCCCGGTCCTGCCCGGTATCGTCCGCCGCGGCCGGCAGCGGGCGATGCAGGCGGTGCTCGCGGCGGCGGAGTCCGCCGAGCGTGCCGCCCGGGCCGAGGCCAGGACCGCCGTGCTGACCGAGCGCAGCCGCATCGCCCGCGATGTGCACGACGTCCTGGCGCACTCGCTGGCCGGGATCAACATGCAGCTGGAGCTGGCCGACGCGCTGCTCGACACCGGTGACCTGGAGAAGGTCCGGGAGGCCAACGACAAGGCGCACAGCCTCGTCAAGGAGAGCCTGAAACAGGCGCAGTGGACCGTGCACGCCCTGCGTGAGGACGCGTTGCCGCTGCTGGAGAGCCTGACCGCGATGCTCGCATCGTCCGGCCACCACGACGTCCTCACCGTCGTCGGGACCGAGCGGGAGGTGCCGGCCCAGGTGGGCCAGAACCTGCTGCGGATCGCCCAGGAGTCGCTGACCAACGCGGCCCGGCACGCGCCCGGCGGGGACGTCGCGGTGGAGCTGGTGTTCGCCGCCTCGTCGACGGCGCTGCGGATCCGCAACCGGCCCGCCACCCGTACGGCGCCCGTGAGCGCCGGCAGCGGCATGGGACTGATCGGAATGCGCGAACGCGTCGCCCTGTTGGGTGGCACCATCACCGCGGGGCCGGTCACCGAGGGACCGGACCAGGGCGGCTGGCAGGTGGAGGCAGTGATCCCGTATGAGTGAACGGACCGAGAAGCAGCAGCCGTTGAGGGTGATCGTCGCGGACGACCAGGCCGCCATCCGGGAGCCGCTGGCCGCGGTCCTCGCGCTGGCCGAGGACATCGACGTCGTCGCGGCGGCGGCGGACGGCACCGAGGTGCTGACCGCGGTCGCCGCCGGGCCGGTCGACGTGGTGCTGATGGATCTGCGCATGCCGCGCATGGACGGCATCGAGACGACCCGCCGGCTGACCGAGGAACACCCCGAGGTGGCCGTCGTCGTGCTGACCACCTTCGCCGACGACGACTCGATCCTGGCCGCGCTGAGCGCCGGAGCCCGCGGCTATCTGACCAAGAACGCCGGTCGGCAGGACATCGTCCGGGCCATCCGGGCGGCGGCCGCCGGCCAGTCCGTGCTCGACCGCGAGGTCCAGAACCGGCTCCTCGCCTCCGTCCGCACCAAGCCTGCGGCGGCGGATCAGCCGCTGCCGCTGCCGGAGGACATCACCCGCCGCGAGCGCGAAGTGCTCACCCTCATCGGGCAGGGCCTGCCGAACCGGGCCATCGCCGAGAAGCTGTTCATCAGCGAGGCCACGGTCAAGACCCACATCAACAACCTGTTCGCCAAGGCGGGCATCCGCGACCGGGCCGACGCCGTGCGCCGCGCCATCGCGGCGGGCCTCGCCTGACCGGAACCGTCGAGCCGCAGGGCGATGAACGGGAAACGACAGGAGGTGAGGTGCCGGGCGAACCGGCACCTCACCTCCTGTCGTTCCTGACCGCCAGGGTCAGTTCTTCTCGTCGCCGTCGCGCTTGCCGAGGGTGAGGGTGGCGGTGGAGGTCTTGCCACCGCGGGTGTAGGTGATGGTGACCTTGTCGCCGGGCTGGCGCTGCCAGATGGCGCCGATCAGGGTCTGGCCGCTGTCGATGACGGTGTCGTCGAACTTGGTGATGATGTCGCCGGGCTTCAGGCCCGCCTTGTCGCCGGGGCCGCCGGGGACGACGGCCGGGTTGCCGCTGTTGCCGTTCTCGGTGACCTTGGCGCCCTCGCCGCGGTACTGGGTGTCGAGGGAGACGCCGATCACCGGGTAGACCGGCTGGCCGGTCGCGATGAGGTTGGTGGCGACGCGCTTGGCCTGGTTGATCGGGATGGCGAAGCCGAGGCCGACGCTGCCGGCCTGCGTCTGGCCGTCACCGCCACCGCCGCCGGCGGACTGGATGGCCGAGTTGATGCCTATCACCGCGCCGTTGGCGTTCAGGAGCGGGCCGCCGGAGTTGCCGGGGTTGATCGAGGCGTCGGTCTGGATGGCGCTCATGTACGAGGCGCTGGCGCCCTGGCCGTCGCTGGAGGCGACCGGACGGTGCATGGCGCTGACGATGCCGGTGGTGACGGTGCCGGAGAGGCCGAAGGGGGCACCGATGGCGATGGTGGCGTCGCCGACCTTGGTGCTGTCGGAGTCGCCGAGCGGGATCGGGTCGAGCTTGGCGTCACCGGCGTTCTTCAGCTTGATGACGGCGACGTCGTAGCCCTGGGCGCGGCCCACGACCTCGGCGTCGTACTTCTTGCCGTTGGAGAACGTCGCGGTCAGCTTGCCGCCGTCGGCGGCCGGGGCCACCACGTGGTTGTTGGTGAGGATGTGGCCCTGCTTGTCGAAGACGAAGCCGGTGCCGGTGCCGCTCTCGCTGCCGCCCGACGCCTCGATCGTCACGACGCTCGGCAGCGCCTTCGCGGCGATGCCGGCCACGGAGTTCGGCGCACGGTCCAGGACCTTCTGGTCCGAGGACGAACTGACGGTGGTGGAGTTGGAGTCGTCCTCGTGCCGCGCGGCCCAGTAGCCGACGCCACCGCCGACACCACCGGCGACCAGCGCGGCCACCAGCACGGCGGCGACCATCGAACCCAGGCCGCGCGGCTTGCGCTCGGCGGGCGGCGGTACGGGCACGTGAGCGCCCCACACCGGGCCGCCGGGGCCACCCGGCTGGCCGGGCTGCGGGACCGCACCGGCGTACTGCGGGAACTGCGCCGTCTGCGGGGCGCCCGGGTACGGCTGCTGGGCGTGGGCCTGCGACGGGTCGGGCTGCGGCTGGCCGGGCGCCGCGGCCGGCACGGCGGCCGGCGTGGCGTACGGGTCCGCGGCGGGCGTGGCGTACGGGTCCGCGGCGGCCTCGCTGTAGGACGCGGCGACCTCGCGGTACGACGCGGGCGCGGCGGGCTCCCCGTAGGACGGGGCGGGCTCGCGGTACGGCGTTTCGGGCTCGCTGTACGCCGCGGGCGGCGTGGGGTCGCCGTGCGACACGGAGGCCGGGGCCGGTGCGGGCAGGGCGTCGGCCACCGGCGCGGCGGGCGCGGGGATCCCGTCCGGGGCCGGCGGCACCACCGGCAGGACGGCGGTCGGCGGCTCGGCCGGGGGCACGGGCGGGGCGGCGGGAGCGGCGGGTTCGGCCGGGAGGGCCGCCTTCGAGAGCTCGCCGCGCTCCGGCGCGACCGACTCCGCGCCGGACTCGGGCGCAGCCGGGACCTGGCCGGCCTCGTTCTCGGTGCTCACAGCGGTTCTCCTATGGTCAGAGCGCGGGTGTCGGACTGGTCACAGCATTTCCCACTGGGTGTCGGACCGCCGTAAGCGGTAGCTGTGTATGGCCCGCGTATGGAGCCGGGGGTGTGGCGGTGCCCAGGCGCGCGCGGTCGGCTTTCCACCGCGACGCGCAGCGATGGCACCATAGCCCGGTGACTTCTGCGCATGCGGTCCGGGATGCGTTCCCGGACGGGAACCCGATCCAGGTCGTCGCCCACCGGGGGGCGTCCGAGGACGTACCCGAACATACGCTCGCGGCCTACCGCAGGGCCATCGAGGACGGTGCCGACGCCCTGGAATGCGACGTCCGGCTGACGGCCGACGGCGAACTGGTCTGTGTGCACGACTGGCGGGTGAACCGGACGTCCAACGGCCGCGGCGCCGTCTCGTCGATGGAACTGGCCGACCTCGCCACGCTGGACTTCGGTTCATGGAAGGGGCAGCACACCGACGGCGAGGCCCCGGACACCACCGATGACGAGCGCAGCAGCGTGCTCACCCTGGAGCGGCTGCTGGAACTGGTGGCGGACACCGAGCGGCGGGTCGAGCTGGCGATCGAGACCAAGCACCCCACCCGCTGGGCCGGCCAGGTCGAGGAACGGCTGCTGGAACTGCTGCGCCGCTTCGGCCTCGACGCGCCGCCGCCGGGGGAGCGCTCCGCGGTGCGCGTCATGAGCTTCTCGTCCCGTTCGCTGCGCCGCGTGCACACGGCGGCGCCGGAGCTGCCGACCGTCTATCTGATGCAGTACGTCTCGCCGCGGCACCGCGACGGCCGGCTGCCCGCCGGGGTGCGCATCGCCGGTCCGAGCATGCGGATCCTGCGGGCGAATCCGGGGTACGTCGCACGGCTGCACCGGGCGGGGCACCGGGTCCATGTGTGGACGGTGAACGACCCGGCCGACGTCGACCTGTGCGTGCGGCTCGGGGTCGATGCGATCATCACCAATCGGCCGAAGCAGGTGCTGTCCCAATTGGGGCGGTAAATAACGGTATTACGGGGAGTGCACCGGCGCGTTCGGACCGTGTTCGACCGATGTGAGTGCCCCAATAGATCGCAGTTGGCTTGTTTCCGGTCCAGTCCAAGGGGGCATTCATCCCGTGGCGTGGGGTGAAGGAGGTCTCGGGGGTGGCGTTGGTGGTGGCCCAAGAGGTGCCGACGTCCTCGACCATGGCCCTGTCGCATGGTCCGATGGGCGTGGCGGAGGCACGGCGCAGGCTCCGAAGTGAGCTGTGCGCGCACGAGGTGCCGGAGCCGGTGGTGGACGACGCGGTGCTGATCCTGTCGGAGTTGCTGAGCAACTCCTACCGGCACGCGCGGCCCCTCTGCGACGGTCCGGACGAAGAACCCGGCGAGGTGGACGACGCGGCCGACCCCTGCGGCATCCGCGCCGCGTGGCGGATCGGGGACGACGGCCTGCTCAGCGTGGAAGTGACCGACGGCGGCGGCCCGACCCGCCCGCTGCCGGCCAGCCCGTCGCTCACCGCACGCGGCGGCCGCGGGCTGGGCATCGTCAGCAACCTGTCGCTGCGCTGGGGTGTGCGGGACGGGCCGGGCGAGGTCACCGTATGGGCCCTGCTGCCGGTCAGGAGCCGGCACGCGCGGCGCGACGACCTGGCGCCGCGGCTGGACATCCCGATCGATTTCGCGGACCCGTTCGACGATCTTCCGTAGCGGTCCCGGGTCGGAACCGGCCCCGGACGAGGCCGTGGGACGGCCTTCGGACGGCGATCGTTCGCCGCTCTTTCCCGGATCCGTCGAAGGTTTCCCCCGCGCGTTTCCGGCTGGGGGCCCGGCGAGCGCTAGGCTCACGGCCGAAACGTAGCCGTACCGGGAGAGATCGAGCCATGGCCAAGAAGCGCCCGACGAAGACGAATGCCCCGCAGATCGTCGACGGGGAGATCCCAGTAGTCGGCGCGCGGGAGCCGTGCCCCTGCAACTCCGGCCGCCGGTACAAGGCGTGCCACGGCCGCGAGGCCTCGCACGCGGTGACCGAGCTGGTCCTGCGGCCCTTCGAGGGGCTGCCCGGCGAATGCGACTGGGTGGCGCTCCGCGAGCTGGTGCCGGCCGCCACCGTCGAGCTGACCCTCAAGGGCGGGCTGCCCGCGGACGTGCCGTCGCTGACCCTGGCGACCGTGCTGCCGATGGCGTGGCCGGGGCTGCGCCGCGACAGCGGCAAGGTCCTGCTGGGCCTGCAGAACGACACGGCCTCCGGCGACCTCAGCCGCGGTCTCGCCGACATCCTGCAGCGCGCGCTGACCGCCGAGCCGGGCTCGCCTGTCGAGGGCGCCCGCACCGACGGCGACGGCCCGCGCATGCAGGACCTGCTGGACCTGGACGCGCCGTTCGAGCCGGTGGTGCACACCGCGTTCGAGTTCTGGCTGGAGAACGCCGGTGACGCCTCCGGCGACATCGCCGCCTCGCTGGAGCGCGCCAACGCCGCGGCCATCCCGACCGTCCGGCTGTCCGGTGTGGACGCCGCGTACTGGTGCGAGACGCCGGACAAGAACCACCTGCGCTGGGTGATGTCGCACCCGGAGGAGCAGCTCCTCGACGCCATGGCGCGGCTGCACGCCGCCGGGGCGTCCTCGCTGGGCGACAACACCCGTCTGGTCGGCTCGTTCCGTGCGCACGGGCTGGTCGTACCGGTGTGGGACCTGCCGGTGGGCATGGGCGCGGACGAGGTCGAGAAGCCGGCCGCCGCGTTCGGCGAGCGGCTCCTGGAGGCGCTCGGTTCGACCGCACCGCTGACCGGGGACGAACGCCGTGCCCGCAGCGGCTTCATGAACCGGCAGATCACGCTCAGCTGAGCCGGGCGGAACGGAGGCGGCCCGCACTGCGGCGGGCCGCCGCGGAACGAGTGACTCCGGTCACAACTCCGCCTGCCCACCGGCAATTACGGCTTCCGGTTGCATCTCGCGAATTTGCGTACGGAAGAAATCTTGTTACCGTTTAAACAGCCCGGTCGCTGGTGCATCCCCCGTCGCCAGCGACCGGGTTTTGCCATGCCCGGATCCCCCCTCACCAGGCGATGTCCGGAAGTTGATCTACATTGGCTGATTTTCTGTTCAGCTATTGCTACCGATTGCTACCGGCCCGTAGCAGCATTCGCTCACTTCCCGCCGAAGCGAACTCCGCAACAGCGCTGTAGATCTGCGCCGTGCCGTCAGCCGGCGAAACCGCTTTCACCGTCCGTTCGCGCGGGGTCTCGCACGAACCGGGACCGTTCCCCGCCCCGACCGGGCACTCCACCCGCACCGTCCGGCCGTCCGGGCGCATCAGGGTCAGCACTCCGCCGAGCGGGCCGCCGGTCCCGTTGCGGTAGTACGTACGGGCCCAGGTGTCGCCGCCCACCGCGATGGTGCAGGTCTGCGCCTGGACGCCCTCGGGCGAGGCGAGTTGGGGCCCGCAGGCCGCGACCGGCCGCGGCGCGGCGGATCCGGCGCCCGAGCCCGCCCCGGAGCCCTCGGACGACCCCCGGGCGGACCCCGCGGCCGAAGAACCGCCGGGGGCCGGCCGCAGCCCCGGGAGCAGCCCGTCGACGGGCCCCGCACCGGGACCGTCCGCCACCGCCGGCACGGACCGCGGCTGGTCGCTCCGCGCCGCGCGGGCCGGCGGACCCGCCGAGTCGGAGGGACCCGCGGTGGCGGCGGCCAGCGGCAGCACCACCGCCAGCGCGATCACACTGGTGAGGGCGATCATGCGCAGATTCGGAGCGCGCTCCATCGGGTTCCACCTGTCCAGGATTGCGGCTGGTGCGGTGCGCCGAACCTATCGGGCCGATCACGCCGAAAAGGGGGCCATTGCCCCGGATACCGGGCAACGGCCCCCTGCTGCTACCCGAACGAGTGACGGCGCCGAGAGCCCGGCACACCGGGCCGGCGCGCGCCTCTCCCCGGCCCCCTCACCGCGTGGAAGTGCGTCAGGTCAGTACGTGAGGCGCGTTCCGTCAGTACGTGAGGTGCGTTCCGTCCGGTGCCGTCCGGCCCGCGCGGACGAGGGTGTCCACGATGAGCGCCACGCTCGGCAGCCACGGTGACGTGGTGCCGTCGTCGACCACCGGCGGCCGGATCCACCGCAGTTGTCCCGCACTGCTGCTCGACGGCGGCAGCGCCACGTAGCCGCCCTCCCCGTGATAGCGCAGCGAGCTGGGCACCCATTCGTGGGAATCGAGCAACTCGCCCAACTCCTCCAGGGAGTAAGGGGCGACGAGCAGGACGAAGCGCGTCGGGGTGGCCACCACCGGGCCGAGCCGGACGCCCAGCCGGTCGAGGGTGTCCAGGGCCCGCGCACCGGCCACGGCCGGCAGGCTGACCGCCGAGACGCGGTCGCCCGTCGCGAGCACCACGGGCGCGTCGGGGCGGGCCGTCCACCACCAGCGCACCATGCGCGGGTCGCGGGTGGCCGCCATGAGTCCGGGATCGTGCGGGTGCACGCCGGGGACGGGGCAGTCCGGCCGCGGGCAGGCGCATGGCTGCGCTCCCGCCGCCCGCCAGGAACCGCGGCGGTCGTGCCCGACACCGGGCACCACCGGCCATTTCCACTGTTCCGTGTAGGTGAGAACCGCGCTGAGCAGCGCGGACTGGCCTCTCCACCGGAGCGAGAGCTTGCGTCGCCTTCCGAGGATCTCGCGCATAGCGCAAAGTTCCTTTCCGTTAACGCTCAGAGGATCTGCCCATGACACAACGTAATCTCGAGCACACCGCTTACAAGGCAGCGCATCACGCTGCTAGCCGAGCGTGGAACGTGGCGAGGGGTGGCGCACGCATGGCGCTTGCTGTTCTGTCTGCTCTGTATGCCGCGCTGTGCGGTTCCGCTGGGTGTGGGAACACCCCGCCACTCGGGGGTAGGCCGGCCGTCATCTACTAGTAGGACGCTGGAGCCAGACACCGGGTTCCTACCCACCACCGTGAATATGACGCGCTGTTGGACGGCATCAGTCGACCGTCAATTGTCTTCGGGTGTGGTCATTTTCGGCCAAGCTTTCGGAGTACGACACCACTCCTTCTACCAGCACAATCCTGGACATGCCCACGATCAGGCGTGTACAAGTGGAAAACTGGTAGCGGCGCAGCACGATATGGGGGTTTGCGATGCTATTGACGCAATTGACCTGCTTCATCAAGCCCCGCACGCGAGTCGGCAAAAATCCTGAATCGCCGACAAATAGCATGGTTCGTCGCGCAGACCGTGATCTCACGGGAAGCCGTCGGCCATGAGCACCACCCGGGTGCCAAAAGTGGCCGGAACCAAGCCACCCATTCCCGCCGCGCCACACACTTCCGCCCCTGCGGCCGAATGCCGCCCCGTGGATCGGCTCGCGGCCGTCCAGGACCGGCTGGCCTGCTGGATCTCCGATCTCACCACACTGCACGAGCTCACCGAACGCCTCGCGCGCACCACCGGCCTCGACGAAGCGCTGCGGGAAGTGCTGCGGGCCGGCGCCGCGTTGGTCGGCGCGCGCCGCGGTCTGCTCGTCCTGGAACCCGCCGACCGGCTGGGTCCCGACACCACCGTCGGCCTCGGCCTCGGCCACGCCGACCTGGGCACCATCGAGACCGTGCCGCACGGCGCCGCCTCCTACGGGATCCTGCTCGACGGCACCGACGAGAGCGCCGACAGCACCACCGGCACGGGCATCCCCGGCGGCCCCGCCGGCACCGGGGACGACCCGGACGCGACCGCGCCCGCGGACCCCGCCGCGCCCACGACGACCGCCACGACACCGCCCGCGACCCCCGCCGCGAGCGCGTCCGGCGCCACGCAGAGCGACCGTCCCGCCGGCCGCGACGAGATCATCCACCCCGATCTGCCCCACGAGCCCGGCCTCGACCCGCGCCACCGCGAGGTCGCCGCGCACCTCGGCTTCGACGCCAGCTACGCGCTGCGGCTCACCACCGAGCGGACCGGCCATCTCGGCGCGGCCGTCTGGCTGTACGACGAACCGGCCGCGCCGGTCGAACGCCAGCGCCATCTCGTCGGCCTCTACGGCCGGTACGCCGCCGAACACATCGCCCGCCAGCTGGAACTGAGCCGCGCCCGCGGCACCCTCGCCACCCTCGCCGAGGAGCTGCTGCCCGCCCGGCTGCCGCGGGTCGCCGGCGTACGGATGGCCGTACGGCACGACACCGGGCCGCGGGGCGGCGGCGACTGGTACGACGCGCTGCCGCTGCCCGAAGGCGCGCTCGGCCTCGCGGTCGGCGGCGTCACCGGCTCCGGTCCCAGCGCGGTCGCCGCGATGGGCCGGCTGCGGGCGTCGCTGCGCGCCTACGCCGTCATGGAGGGCGAGGACCCGGTCGCCGTCCTGTCCGACCTGGAGCTGCTGCTGCGGCTCACCGAGCCCGCCCGTTCGGCGACCGCCCTGTTCGCGTACGCGGAGCCCGATCAGCACAAGCTCGTCCTGGCCGGCGCGGGACACTGCCCGCCGCTGATCATCGGCGACCACCGCATCGAGTACGTCGAGACCTCGCTGTCGGCCCCGCTGGGCATGCTGAGCTGCTGGGAGGCGCCCAGCGTCGAGGTCCGGCCGGAGCCCGGAGAAACGCTGCTGCTCTACACCGACGGCCTGCTGCACCGCACCGGCGAACCGATGGACCGCGCGCTCGCCCGGCTGCACGCCGCCGCCCAGAGCGCGCCCCGCGCCACCCGCGACGACCCGGACCTGCTCGCCGACCACGTGCTGCGCACCGTGCTGCCGGACGGGCTCGACACCCTCGACAGCCCGGAGGACGTCGTCCTGCTCGCCGTCCGCTTCGACTGAGCCCCCGGAACCCCGACCACGCAGAACCTGTCCAGCACCACCAGGTCCGCTTTGCCGCACTTCGTGACCTAAGCCCTCTGTAATCGGTCTTCCGTACGCACATACGATGGATCGGTCTATTGCGAGGAGGCAGGACGTGTCCGAAGAGGTCGAAGCGGCCGAAGAGCAGCCGATCAAGCAGCGTAAGAACGGTCTCTACCCCGAGGTCTCCGACGAGCTCGCCGAACTGATGAAGTCCGAGTGGGCCGACACCGAACTGCACGACCTGCGGCCGATCGCCCAGGCGCCCCACGCCGCCCGCCGCCGGGCCGCGCTGTCCGCCCGCTTCCCGGGCGAGCGGCTGGTCATTCCGGCGGGCAACCTCAAGACGCGCTCCAACGACACGGAATACCCCTTCCGCGCGTCCAGTGAGTACGTCCACCTCACCGGTGACCAGACGCAGGACGCCGTCCTCGTCCTGGAGCCCGCCAAGGGCGGCCAGGGACACGACGCGACCGCGTACCTGCTCCCCCGCTCCAGCCGCGAGAACGGCGAGTTCTGGCTCGACGGCCAGGGCGAGCTGTGGACCGGCCGCCGCAACAGCCTCGCCGAGGGCGCCCAGCTGCTCGGCCTGCCGTGCTCCGACGTCCGCGAGGTCGTCGCGAAGCTGGCCGTGGCGACCGGACCCGTACGGGTGGTCCGCGGCTACGACGCGGGCGTCGAGGGCGCGCTGACCGACAAGGTCACCGCCGAGCGCGACGCCGAGCTGAAGGAGTTCCTCTCCGAGCTCCGGCTGGTCAAGGACGAGTGGGAGATCGGCGAGCTGCAGGCGGCGGTCGACTCCACCGCCCGCGGCTTCGAGGACGTCGTCAAGGTGCTGGACAAGGCCGAGGCGACCTCCGAGCGCTACATCGAGGGGACGTTCTTCCTGCGGGCCCGCGTCGAGGGCAACGACATCGGCTACGGCTCGATCTGCGCGGCGGGACCGCACGCCACCACCCTGCACTGGGTGCGCAACGACGGCCCGGTCCGCTCCGGCGAGCTGCTGCTCCTGGACGCCGGCGTGGAGACCCACAGCCTCTACACCGCCGACATCACCCGCACCCTGCCGATCAACGGCCGGTTCAGCGACATCCAGCGCAAGATCTACGACGCGGTCCACGCGTCGCAGTCGGCGGGCATCGCGGCGGTCAAGCCCGGCGCCGCCTACCGCGACTTCCACGACGCCTCGCAGCGTGTGCTCGCCGAGAAGCTCGTCGAGTGGGGCCTCGTCGAGGGCCCGGTCGAGCGGGTCCTCGAGCTCGCCCTGCAGCGCCGCTGGACCCTGCACGGCACCGGCCACATGCTCGGCCTGGACGTCCACGACTGCGCGCACGCGCGCACCGAGACGTACGTGGACTGCGTGCTGGAGCCCGGCATGGTGCTGACCGTCGAGCCCGGTCTGTACTTCCAGGCGGACGACCTGTCGGTGCCGGCCGAGTACCGCGGCATCGGCGTCCGCATCGAGGACGACATCCTCGTCACCGCCGACGGCAACCGGAACCTGTCGGAAGGGCTGCCGCGCCGCTCCGACGAGGTCGAGGCGTGGATGGCCGGCCTCAAGGGCTGACACGCCCGGCATGCGTGACATGGGTGATCCGCCTCGGGTGCCGCGACAGGCACCCGGGGCGGTTTACTGGCCGCCGTGACGACAACCGACCCCGCGCTGCGCGCCCTGGCCCATCCGGTACGGCTGCGCATGCTGTCGCTGATGTGGGCCGCCCCGCTCTCCGCGGCGGAGCTCTCCCGGGAGCTGGGCATCTCGCACGCCCTGGCCAGCCAGCATCTGCGCCGGCTGGACGCCGCGGGACTCGTCGAGCTCAGCGAGGTCCGCTCCCACCGCGGCGGCAGGGAACGGCGCTACCGCACCGTGCACGGCACCCCGCTGTCCGACCGGCAGGACGGCACCCCGCTGCTCGCCGAGGCGCTCGCGCACAACCTGCGCGACCGGGCCGCCCGCCGGGCACCCGGGCAGGACGGGGTGACCTCCGACGCGGAACTGTGGGTCGCGCCCGAGGCCTGGGACACCTTCCGCACGCGCATCGCGGAGCTCCTCGCCGATCTGCACGAGGCCGCCCGCGCCCCGCACACCCCCGGCTCGGTCCTGCTCGGCGCCACGGTGATGGCGTTTCCCGTGCGGGCGGAAGCAGCGGAAGCAGCGGAAGCAGCGGACGAGGAGGCGGGGGAAGGCCCCGCCGCCCCTTAGCCGGCCCCCGCCCGCCGGCGGGCTCCGTTCCGCTCAGGACGCCTTGAGCAACGAGTCGTCCCGCCATTTGAGGACCTTGTCGATCGTCACCACGGCGCCGTGGCCCGGCCGGTTGTGGAAGTGGACGTGGTCCACCAGCGCCTCGATGAGGAACAGTCCCCGTCCGTCCTCGGCATGCCGGCCCTTCAGGGCCAGCGGCCGGGCGAGTTGGTGACGTGGCCGGTCGGGCGCGAAGCCCGGGCCGGAGTCGGCGACCTCGATACGGCAGCGGTCGCCGTCGATGCGCGCCGTCACGCTGTAGTCACCCTCGCCCGCGTGTTCCACCGCGTTCGCACAGGCCTCGGACAGTGCCACCGACAGGTCGTAACAGATCTCCGGGTCCACACCGGCGGTCTGCATCGTCCCCAGCAGCAGTCGTCGGGCGAGCGGAACGCTCGCGGCCTCGCGCCGCAAGTGGAGAGACCACCAGATGCTCATGCTCCAGCCTCCAGGCCGCGGCTCGACTTACGGATACCTATAGCCACGAAATGCGCCCCGTAAGCGTCCTCTTGGCGTGATGCCGCTCATTCGGCGGATGTGGGACCCCGGCGTACAGGTGTAAAAGGGCGACTCGCCCGCACCACCGCAAGCCGGACACCCCCCGTATGCGCCGGTTCCCGGCGGTGAGAGGATGACGCCCGTCATGGCATCCCCATCCTCCGTTTCCCCCGTGCGCGCGGGCGCCGGGCTGCGACTGCTGCGGGCCGCGGTGTTCACCGCGGTCTGTGTCGTGCTGTCCGCGGCCGGGCACGGACTGGCGTCCCGTCACGGGGTGCCGGCCGGCGCGCTGGTGGTGGGGAGCCTCGTGGTCTTCGCCGTGGCCGCGCCGCTGGCCGGGCGGGAACGGTCGCTGCGGGGGATCGCCACGACGCTCGCGCTGGGGCAGCTCGCGCTGCACGCCGTGTTCGGCGCCGGACAGGCCTGCGCGGACCCCGCGACGGGCCGGGACGGTTCCGCCGGTGTCCTGGCGCTGGCCGGCCGGCTGCTGTGCGGCAGCCACACCTCGTCGGCGGCCCTCACCCAGCAGAGCGCGGAACGGATCGTCCGCGACGCCGGTATCGACCCGGCGTCGGCGATGTCCATGAGCCCGGTCACTCGACCGGGTGACACCGGGATCACCGGAATGCACGCGGCGATGGCGTACTCGCTGCCGATGCTGCTCGCCCACCTGTTCGCCGCGCTGGCCGTCGGATGGCTGCTGCGGCGCGGCGAGGCCGCCCTGTGGCGGCTGGTGAGCCTGTCGGCCGACGTGCTGCGCGGCGTGTTCGTCGCGCTGGTGCGCGTCCTGGTCGCCGGAGCGGCCGACCACCGGCTCGCCGCGCTCCGGCCCCGCCGGTTCGCCGCCGGACGGGTATCGGCGCGCAGCGTACGGCTGCGCCACAGCCTGCCGCGGCGCGGGCCACCGGCCTACGCCCTGGCGGTCTGACGCGAGCGGTCTCCACCGGTCCGGTTCCCACCGGTCCACGGGGGCGGCGGTCTCGCGCGTTCCGCATCCGCGCCGACCCTTCCCCCACCACTCACCGTGGAGTCCTGCCTCATGAACAGTTCCCGCATGCGCCGCCTGACCACCGTCGGCGCGCTCACCGGTTCCGCGCTGCTGATGGCCGCCGTACCGGCCTTCGCCCATGTCTCCGTCACGCCCAGCAGCGCTCCCAAGGGCGGCTACAGCACCGTCGCGTTCAAGGTCCCGAACGAGCGGGACAACGCCTCGACGATCAAGGTCGAAGTGAACCTGCCGGCGGACCACCCGATCGCGTCCGTCTCCACCCAGGCCGTGCCCGGCTGGAAGGTGGAGGTCACCAAGACCAAGCTCGCCAAGCCGATGACCATGCACGGCAAGCAGGTGACCGAGGCCGTCACGAAGATCACCTGGAGCGGCGGCACGATCGAGCCCGGCCAGTTCCAGCAGTTCCCCGTCTCGTTCGGGCCGCTGCCCGACGACACGGACCAGCTGGTCTTCAAGGCCCTCCAGACGTACTCGAACAACGAGGTCGTCCGCTGGATCGAGGAGGAGAAGCCCGGCGCGGCCGAGCCGGCGAACCCGGCGCCCGCGCTGACGCTGACCGCGCCGGCGGCGGACGCCCACGGCGCCGCGGCCCCCGCCGCCGACACCAAGGCGAAGAACACGGCGGCCGCGGCCGCCGACTCCGACAGCAGCGACTCGACCGCGCGGATCCTGGGCGTGGCCGGAATCGTCATCGGTGTCATCGGCGTCGCGTTCGGTGTCCTGGCCGGACGCCGCCGCACCTCCGCCTGACGCACCGGCCGGGCGGCCGTAAGGCACGTCGTCGGCACGTCCGATGCTCCGTACGTGGTGCCGGGACCCCGCGGTCCCGGTACGCCGCCGCATCGGTACGCCGCCGAGCCGTACGGCCGCCCGGCCCCGCCATCGCACTCCCCGGGAACTCTCATGCGCACAACGATCAAGATCGGCGTGGCCCTGGCGGCCGTCGCGGCCCTCGCCGGATGCGGGGCTTCCAGCGGCGACTCCAAGGAGCCGCTCGCGGTCGTCTCCGGAGCGGCGTCCAAGCCGGGCACCCTCCTCGACGCCCCCTTCAGCAAGCCGCGACTGACCCTCACCGACACCCACGGCAAGCCCTACGACCTGGTCAAGGAGACGGCGGGCCGCCCCGTCCTGCTCTTCTTCGGCTACACCCACTGCCCGGACGTGTGCCCGACGACGATGAGCGACCTCGCCATCGCCAAGTCGCGGCTGTCCAAGCCCGACCAGGAGAAACTGCGGGTGGTGTTCGTCAGCACCGACCCCGCCCGCGACACCCCGCAGCGCCTCGGCTCATGGCTGGCCGCCCAGGACAAGGACTTCATCGGCCTGACCGGTGACTTCGGCACGATCCAGCAGGCCGCGAAATCGGTCGGCGTGGGCATCGAGAAGCCGGTGACGGAGAAGGACGGCAGCATCACCGTCACGCACGGCGCCGAGGTGCTGGCCTTCTGGCCGAAGGACGACAAGGGGCACGTGCTCTACATGTCGGGCACCACCTCGGACGAGTTCGCCGCCGACCTGCCGAAGCTCATCAGGAGCGAGGCACCGTGAGGCGCCGCAGGCCCGCCCGCACCCTGACCGCCACCGTCGCCCTCGCCGGCTCCCTCGCGCTCGCCGGCTGCTCATCGGCGGCCGACGCCTCGGCACACGCCGGGACGAAGGGGCCGGAGCTCTCGGTGAGCGGGGCGTACATACCGCAGCCGGTGATGGCCGACATGGCCGCCGGGTACTTCACGGTCACCAACACCGGCGACACCGACGCGGAACTCACCTCGGTCAGCAGCGACCTGGCCGCCGACATCACCATGCACACCACCACCGACAACCGGATGCGCAAGGTGAACTCCCTGACCGTCCCGGCGGGCGGGCGGCTTACGCTCAGCAGCGGCGGAAATCATCTGATGCTGATGGAACTGACCCACAAGCCGGTGGCCGGCGACAAGGTGTCCATGGAACTGCACTTCGCGACGGCCGGCCCGATCGGCGTCACCGTGCCGGTCGAGCCGACCGGCTACCGGCCGAAGGACTGAGGGGAGCAACGATGACCATCAGGCGTGCGCTGGTCGTACTGGGCGCCCTGCTCGCCGTCGTACTCGGGGCCGCCGCCCCGGCTTCGGCGCATGCCGCGCTGGTGAACACCACCCCCGGGGAGGACTCCGTCGTCAAGACGGCGCCGCAGCAGGTGCTGCTCACCTTCTCCGAAGGCGTGCTGCTGTCCGCCGACTCGCTGCGGGTCCTCGACCCGGCCGGCAGCCGGGTGGACAGCGGCACGCCGCAGCACGCCGGCGGCAACAGCTCCACCGCCGTGGTCGCGCTGCGCGCAGGACTCGGCGACGGCACCTACACCGTCGCCTGGAAGGCCGTCTCGGAGGACAGCCACCCGGTCGCGGGCGCGTTCACGTTCTCCGTCGGCGCCCCCTCCAAGACCTCCGTCGTCCTCGCCGACCAGGAGCAGGCCGTCGGCGGCGGCGCCGCGGGCGTCCTCTACGGCATCGGGCGCTACGTCGCCTACGCCGGGTACGCCATGCTCGTCGGCGCCTCCGTCTTCCTCGCCGTGTGCTGGCCGCGCGGCGCGCTGCTGCGCCCCATGCAGCGGATCGCGGTCGGCGGCTGGGTCGCGCTCGTCGCGTCCACCATCGCGCTGCTGATGCTGCGCGGACCGTATGTGAACGGCAGCGGGCTCGGTGACGCGTTCGACCTCGGCGTGATGCGCGACGTGCTCAACACCCGGCCGGGCGCCGCCCTGCTGTCCCGGCTGCTGCTGCTCGCGGCCGCCGCCGTCTTCCTGGCGGTCCTGTTCGGCTCGTACGCCAAACGCGGAACACCCGCCAACGAGAGCGAGCGCGCCGAGCGCGCCGACCTCGCCTGGGGGCTGGGCATCGGCGGCGGGGTCATCGCGACGGGCATCGCCGCGACCTGGGCGATGGCGGAACACGCCTCCGTCGGCATCCAGTCCGGCCTCGCCATGCCGGTCGACGTCGTGCACCTGCTGTCGATGGCGGTGTGGCTGGGCGGCCTGACCGCCCTGCTGACCGCGCTGGTGGCGGGGCTCGGCATCGAACGCGAAGCCGTCCAGCGGTTCTCGCGCATCGGCTTCGCGGCGGTCACGACGCTGGTCGCCACCGGCATCTACCAGTCCTGGCGGCAGCTCGGCTCGTGGGACGCCTTCGTCTCCACCTCCTACGGGCAGCTGCTGCTCGTCAAGATCGGCCTGGTCGTCCTGCTCGTCGAGCTGGCCTGGCTGTCGCGGCGCTGGACCGCGCGGCTCGGCGCGCCCGCCGTCTCCGTCACCGCCGCGGCGGCCGTCAAGCGGCCGGAGCGCGTGGTGGCCGGCTCGTCCACCGACCCCGCCCGCCAGGCGCAGCTGCGGCTGCAGCGCACCGCGCGGGACAAGACCCAGGCCAAGCGCACCCGGGAGGCCGACCTCGAACGCAGCGGGCTGCGCAAGTCGGTGCTGGCCGAGGTCGTGGTCGCGGTGGCCGTGCTCGCCGTGACGACGCTGCTCACCGGCACCCAGCCGGGCCGCGCGGCACAGGAGAAGACCGGCTCGGCGCCCGCGCCCGCCACCTCTTCCCCGTCCTCCGGGCTGCCGCTCAGCGTGCGCATCCCGTACGACACCGGCGGCCCCAAGGGGAAGGGCCAGGCCCTGATCACCATCGATCCGGGGCGGGTCGGCCAGAACGAGGTGCACGTCCTGATCTCCGGTGCGGACCCGGTACCGGTCGACGTGCCCGAGGTGAAGCTCGAATTCACCCTCAAGGCCAAGAACATCGGCCCGCTGCCGGTACCGCTGCAGCACCTCGACGTCGGCCACTGGACCGCGGCCTCGGTGCAGCTGCCGATCGCCGGAACGTGGGAGGTGTCCGTCACCGTGCGGACCTCCGAGATCGACCAGGTGACCGAGACCAGGAACGTAGAGATCACGTCATGACCGAGCAGCGCACGACCGAACACCGGACGACGGGCGAGCGGGCCGCCGACGAGCGGCCCGCCGGGCGGCAGTTCACCCGGCGGCGGCTGCTCGGCACCGCGGGAGCGGCCGGTGCGGCCGGCCTCGTCGCCGGCGGCGTGGGCGGGGCCTTCGGCGCCGCCGCCCTGCGGGACGAGCCGACGGCGCTGGCGTCGGTCGGCACGACCGCCGTCCCCTTCCGGGACGGCGCGCACCAGGCCGGCATCACCACCCCGCAGCAGGCCCGCGGCCATCTGGTGGCCTTCGACCTCACCGCGGGGCAGACCCGCAAGAACGTCGCGGCGCTGCTGCGGCGCTGGTCGGACACGGCCGAGCAGCTGGTCGGCGGCCTGCCGGTGAGCGGCGACGACCGGATCGCCCACGACGCGGGCCCGAACTCGCTGACCGTCACCTTCGGGTTCGGCGGTTCGCTGTTCCCGAAGACCGGTCTGGAGGACCGGGCGCCGCAGGCCCTCGCGCCGCTCCCGCCGTTCTCCGCGGACGCGCTGGACCCGGCCCGCGGCAACGGCGACCTGTGGGTGCAGATCGGCTCGGACGACTCGCTCGTCGCCTTCCACGCCCTGCGCGTGCTGCAGAAGGCCGCGGGGGACACCGCCCGGGTGCGCTGGCAGATGAACGGCTTCAACCGCACACCGGGGGCGACCCCGCGGCCGATGACGTCCCGCAACCTCATGGGCCAGGTGGACGGCACCAACAACCCCAAGCCCACCGACCCGGACTTCGCCGGACGGATCTTCGTTCCGGCCGGCGGCACGGCCCGCTCGCCGCAGTGGATGGCGGGCGGCTCGTACGCGGTGGTGCGCAGGATCCGGATGCTGCTCGACTCCTGGGACCATCTGTCCGTGGAGCGGCAGGAGAAGGTGATCGGCCGCCGCAAGTCGGACGGCTCACCGCTGTCCGGCGGCACCGGGACGACCCCGGTCGACCTGGACCAGCGGGACGCGCAGGGGGCGCCCGCCATCGCGGGCGACGCGCACATCCGGGTCGCGGCGCCCGCCTCGAACGGCGGAGCGGCGATGCTCCGCCGGCCGTTCTCGTACCACGACGGCATCGGCTCCGACGGGACCCCGGACGCCGGTCTGCTCTTCGTCTGCTGGCAGGCCGATCCGCAGCGCGGATTCGTCCCCGTCCAGCGGAAACTGGACCGCGGGGACGGGCTGTCCCGCTTCCTGCGCCATGAGTCGAGCGCCCTGTTCGCGGTCCCCGGTGCGCCGGGCCCCGGTGAGTACGTGGGGCAGCGGCTGCTGGAGTCGTGAGGCGGCGGCCGCGGGAGTCGTGAACCCGTCCGGCGCATTAGGGTGACGGTATGTCGGCGAGCCGCTACACCTATCTGGGTCCTGAAGGCACTTTCACCGAGGCCGCGCTCAGAACGCTGCCCGAGGCGGCGACCCGCGAGCTGGTCCCGATGGTGTCGGTGCCCGCCGTGCTGGACGCCGTGCGCAACGGCGAGGCCGGCGGGGCGCTGGTGCCCATCGAGAACTCGGTGGAGGGCGGCGTGACCGCCACCCTGGACGAGCTGGCGACCGGCACACCGCTGATGATCTACCGCGAGGTACTGCTGCCGATCGCGTTCGCGCTGCTGGTGCGGCCGGGCACGAAGCTCAAGGACGTGAAGACGGTGACCGGGCACCCGGTCGCGCAGCCGCAGGTGCGCAAGTGGCTGCGGGCCCAGCTGCCGGACGCGCTGTGGGAGTCGTCGGCGTCGAACGCGGACGGGGCGCGGCTGGTGCAGGAGGGCCGGTTCGACGGTGCGTTCGCGGGCGAGTTCGCGGCGTCCACGTACGGTCTCGAACCGCTCGTCACCGAGATCCACGACGCCAAGAACGCGGCGACACGCTTCGTCCTGGTCGGCCGGCCGGGCCGCCCGGCGGCGCCGACCGGCGCGGACAAGACCTCGGCGGTGTTCTGGCTGGGCGACGACCACCCGGGCGCGCTGCTGGAGCTGCTGCAGGAGTACGCGGTGCGCGGCGTGAACCTGGTGCGCATCGAGTCCCGGCCGACCGGCGAGGGCATCGGCCGGTACTGCTTCTCGGTGGACTGCGAGGGGCACATCACCGACCGGCGGGTCAGTGAGGCGCTGATGGGGCTCAAGCGGATCTGCCCGCAGGTCCGGTTCCTCGGCTCGTACCCGCGGGCCGACGAGGTCCGTCCCCAGGTACGCCCCGGCACGACCGACAACGAGTTCACCGAGGCCGCGGACTGGCTGGGCCGGGCGCTGGACGGCCGGGGCTGAGTTGTCCACGGAGTTATCCACAGGGCAGAGGTCCAGCCTGGGGATAACTGGGGATAAGTCGACAGACCAATCTGACCTAGTCGACAAATCGGTACACAGGCACCGAGCCCGTCCACAGTGGTCCAGGTCGGCCTTCGTCAGCCCAATTCCTCTGATCAACTCTATAGGGGGAACACTTCTCACTCGAAAGTGAGTGTTAAGAGGGTTTGGACCGGGAATCCTTCGCCGAGCACCGGACGCCCGGAACGATCAACTCCGTCTTCCACAGTTCGCACACACAACCTGTGGACAAAGGAAAAGAATCCCCATCCACCTGTGGATAACCGGGGTCCGCACCCCCTCCCAACTCCCGTTCTCCACAAGGACGGTGCCCCGATGGAGGGATGCGGTGAATTCGGTTGACGGTGACCTTTTGTCCGTTATTGCATTTCGCTCCCCTTTTCCCGTAAACGGACATAACGCCACTAAAAGCCCTTAACTTGTCGCGTTGGACCCCGCCGCCCCGGTAGCCTGTAGCCGTGATTGACCTTCGCCTGCTTCGTGAGGACCCCGACCGTGTGCGCGCCTCCCAGCGTGCCCGTGGAGAGGACGTCGCGCTCGTCGACGCCCTCCTCTCCGCCGACGAGCGGCGCAGGTCGTCCAGTCATCGCTTCGACGAACTGCGCGCCGAGCAGCGCCAGCTCGGCAAGCTCATCCCCAAGGCCCAGGGGGACGAGAAGGCCGAACTGCTGAAGAAGACCGGCGTGCTCTCGGCCGCGGTCAAGGCGGCGGACGCGGAGCAGAACGAGGCCGCGCAGGAGGCCCAGAGCCTGCTGCTCAAGCTCGGCAACCTCGTGCACCCGGACACGCCGATCGGCGGCGAGGAGGACTTCGTCGTCCTCGAGCAGCTCGGTGCGCCGCGCGACTTCGCCGCCGAGGGCTTCGAGCCCAAGGACCACCTGGAACTGGGCGAGATCCTCGGCGCCATCGACGTGGACCGCGGCGCCAAGGTCTCCGGCTCGCGCTTCTACTACCTGACGGGCGTCGGCGCGCTGCTGGAGCTGGCCCTGGTCAACGCGGCGATCGCGCAGGCCACCGCGGCCGGCTTCGTCCCGATCCTGACCCCCACCCTCGTCAAGCCCGCGGCCATGGCCGGCACCGGCTACCTCGGCCAGGTCGACGACGACGTGTACTACCTGGAGAAGGACGACCTGTACCTGGTCGGCACCTCCGAGGTCCCGCTCGCCGCCTACCACATGGACGAGATCATCGACGCGGCGAAGCTGCCGCTGCGGTACGCGGGCTTCTCGCCCTGCTACCGCCGCGAGGCCGGGTCGTACGGCAAGGACACCCGCGGCATCATCCGGGTGCACCAGTTCGACAAGGTCGAGATGTTCGTCTACACCACGCCGGAGGACGCGGAGGCCGAGCACCAGCGGCTCCTGGAGTGGGAGAAGCAGTGGCTCACCGCCCTGGAACTGCCGTTCCAGGTGATCGAGCTGGCCTCGGGCGACCTGGGCTCCTCGGCGTCGCGCAAGTTCGACTGCGAGGCGTGGATCCCGACCCAGGGCAAGTACCGCGAGCTGACCTCGACGTCGAACACCACCGAGTTCCAGTCCCGCAGGCTGTCGATCCGGCTGCGTGACGAGAACGGCACCCGCCCCCTCGCCACGCTCAACGGCACGCTGTGCGCCGTACCGCGCACCATCGTGGCGATCCTGGAGAACCACCAGCAGGCCGACGGCTCGGTCCGGGTCCCGGAAGTGCTGCGCCCGTACCTGGGCGGCCGTGAGTTCCTGGAGCCGGTCAGCAAGTGAGCTCACCCGCTGCCTCCGCGCCCCTCCCGTACCGGCTGATCGCCACCGACCTGGACGGCACGCTGCTGCGCGGCGACCACACCGTCTCGGAGCGGTCGCGGACGGCGCTCGCCGCGGCCACCGCGGCGGGCGCCGCGCACATCGTCGTCACCGGCCGTTCCGTGCCCTGGGCCCGGCACATCCTGGACGACCTCGGCTACGAGGGCCTGGCGGTGTGCGGGCAGGGCGCGCAGGTCTACCACGCGGGCGAACACCGGCTGCTGACGTCCGTGACGCTGGACCGCCAGCTCGCCGGGCTCGCGCTGGCCAAGATCGAGGCCGAGATCGGCCCGCTCTTCCTGGCCGCGAGCCGGGACGGCCTGGACGGCGAGGTCCTGATCGGCGCGGGATACCAGCACAATCCCGAGCTGCCGGTCATCCACATGCAGGACGACAGCGAGCTGTGGAGCGCCCCGCTCAACAAGCTCTACCTCCAGCACCCGGGCCTGGGTGACGACGGTCTGGCCCAGGTCGCGCGCGAGGTCGCGGGCGATCTGGTCGGGGTGACGATGGCCGGCGAGGGCATCGTCGAACTGCTGCCGCTCGGCCTCAGCAAGGCCACCGGCCTCTCCATCGCCGCCCGCCGGCTGGGCCTGACGGCCGCCGACACCATCGCCTTCGGCGACATGCCGAACGATCTGCCGATGTTCGCGTGGGCCGCGCACGGCGTCGCGATGGCCAACGCGCACGACGAGCTGAAGGCCGTCGCGGACGAGGTGACCACCTCGAACGACGAGGACGGCATCGCGGTCGTCCTGGAACGGCTCTTCGCCGTCACCCCCGGGCCGCACAGCGCCCGGTAGTAGCGTGCGGTCCCATGACGGTTCGCAGGGTCAATCCGGCGGGTGGGGATGCGAGTGCGGCTGACGGTGCGGGGCCGGGTCCCGACGGGTTCGTCGGCAGCGATCTCCATCTGGACCTGACCGGCCCCGGCGGCCGGCGCGCCTCGCTGATGCGGGGGCTGCGCGAGGCGATCCGCACCGGCCGCCTCACCCCCGGCACCCGGCTGCCGCCGTACCGCTCGCTCTCCGCCGACCTCGGCATCGCCCGCAACACCGTCGCCGAGGCGTACGCCGAACTCGTCGCCGAGGGGTGGCTCACCGCCCGCCAGGGCTCCGGCACCCGTGTCGCACCGCGCACCGCGCCCCCGAAGCCGAACCCGGCCCCCGCCACCGCGCCCTCCCCGCGCGCCCCGCGGCCCGCGTACAACCTGCTGCAGGGCCAGCCGGACGCCGGCAGTTTCCCCCGCGCCGCCTGGCTGACCTCCGCCCGCCGCGCGCTGACCGCCGCACCCACCGAGGCGTTCGGTCCCGGTGATCCGCACGGCCGACCCGAGCTGCGCGAGGCGCTGGCCGAGTACCTCGCCCGCGCCCGCGGGGTGCGTACCGACCCCGCCAGGATCGTCGTCTGCTCGGGTTTCGCCCACGGTCTGCGGCTGCTGGTCCAGGTGCTGCGCGGCCCGATGGCCGTCGAGGCGTACGGGCTGCCCTTCCACCGCGGCATCCTGGCGGCGGCCCGGGTCCGTACGGTGCCGCTGGCGGTCGACGCCGAGGGCGCTCGCACCGGGGAGCTGGCGGCGAGCGGCGCCAGGTCCGTGCTGCTCACCCCCGCCCATCAGTTCCCGACCGGCGGGCCGCTCGGTCCGGGGCGGCGGGCGACCGTCGTCGACTGGGCCAGGACGACGGGCGGCATCGTCCTGGAGGACGACTACGACGGGGAGTTCCGTTACGACCGGCAGCCGGTCGGCGCGGTGCAGGGCCTCGAACCCGAACGCGTCGTCTACCTCGGGTCGGTCAGCAAGAGCCTGTCACCAGCGGTGCGGCTGGGCTGGATGGTGCTGCCAGGACCGCTCGTGGAGCAGGTGGTGGCGGTCAAGGGCGAGCGGGAGGCCACGGCCGGCGCCCTGGACCAGCTGACCCTCGCGGATCTCATCGCCTCCGGCGCGTACGACCGCCATGTCCGCCGGATGCGGCAGCACTACCGCCGGCGGCGCGACCTGCTCGTCGCCGCGCTGGCCGAGCGGGCCCCGCACATCGGCGTCTCCGGTGTCGCGGCCGGGCTGCACGCCGTACTGGACCTTCCGCCCGGCACCGAGAGCGCCGCCGTCCGGGCCGCGCTCCGGCAGGGTCTCGTCCTGGACGGACTGGCCGGATACCGCCATCCCGACAGCGCGATGGATGTGCAGGACGGGCTGGTGGTCGGCTACGGCACGCCGTCCGAGCATGCGTTCAGCGGCGCCCTGGAAGCCCTGTGCCGGGCACTTCCGCCGGCCGGCGGTCGCTGACCTCCCGGTGACCGGTACGGGGCTCCGGGCGGCGCGGACCGCCCGGCAGCCGCGCGGTCGGCGTCAGCCCGTAGCAGGCCAGGCCGATGAGGACGGCCGTGAGATGGCCGAGGTCGGTGAAGGTGCGGCTGGTCAGGACGGGCACGGTGAAGAACGTCAGGATCCCCAGCAGATAGCCCCACCGCCAGGGGCGCGGCACCAGATACGTCAGCACGCCGACGACACCGGCCATCCCGTAGCTGACCCCGACGTCGACGGTGTGGGCGAGGGACCGCGGCAGCCGGTCGTAATGGATGCCGAACAGTACGGCCTTCTGGCTGACGAGGGTGGCCCCGATGTGCGCGGTGGCGACGACGACGAGCCAGCGCCAGGTGCCCATCCAGCGTTCGGCGGGCGCGTGGATCAGCTCGTAGAAGACGAAGTAGATCGCGAAGCCGGACGGGGTCGCGACCCACAGGGCGCTGGCGAGCAGCACCCGGACCGGGTGCTGCCGCAGTTCGATGAGGTTGGTGCTGACGTGGTGCAGCAGATACGCCCGCACGTGCGGTGACACGACGGCGACCACACAGGTCGTGATCGTCAGGATCAGCAGCCAGATGTGGGTCCCGGGGGAGGAACGCACCCAGGAAGCGCCGAAGCGCCCCACACCCTGGAGGGTGATGCGGCGGCGCTCGACGGGGATCGGGGTGTCCTGCTCTGCGGCCATCCCCCACATCATCTGTCAGGGCCGGCTGACCCGGCCAATCGCGTTTCGGACGTTCGTGATCGCCCACACCCGGCAGGGGGTGTCAGGCGCCCTTGATGGCGGAGATGTCGAAGCGCAGCTTGACCTGCTCGCCGATGAGGACGCCACCGGTCTCCAGGGCGGCGTTGTAGTTCAGGCCCCAGTCGGTGCGGTCGATCTTCGCGGTGCCCTCGAAGCCGACGCGCTCGTTGCCGTACAGGTCCTTGGCGGAGCCGTTGTAGGCGAGGTCGAGCGTGACCGGGCGGGTGGTGCCCTTGATGGTGAGGTCGCCCGTCATGCGGTACGAGTCCTCGCCGAGGCGCTCGGCGTCGGTGGAGCGGAAGGTGATCTCCGGGAAGGCGGGGGCGTCGAAGAAGTCACCGGTGCGCAGGTGCTCGTCGCGCTGGGCCTGGTTGGTGTCGATGCTGGCGACCTTGATGACCAGCTCGGCGGTCGACAGGTGCGGGTTGCTCCCGTCGAGGTGCAGCGCGCCCTCGTACTCGGCGAACTGGCCGCGGACGGTGGTGACCATCGCGTGCCGGACGGAGAAGCCGATCTCGCTGTGGGTCGGGTCGACGGTGTACTCGCCGGTGAGGTGCGAGAGGTCGCTCGCGGCGGGGGCGGTCGTCACGGTGCTGCCCGCGGTGCCGGCGTCGGTGGTCCTGGTGCGGTTGAAGAGGCCCATGATGTGCTCCTTACGAGTGGTTCAACGTTCAACTTCATTCACCATAACTCCATTCCATTTAACTTTCAACAACCTCACCCGAACGGATGACGGAACGGGACTGCGGATGCAGTTGTAGGATGACCGGATGATCCTTCATTCAGGGGACCGCAGGTCCCTGGTCGACACCGTCGTCGAGCAGCTCCGCGAGCAGCTCGCCGCCGGCACCTGGCAGGTCGGGATGCGCATCCCGACCGAACACGAACTGGCCGACCTCCTCGGCGTGGGCCGCAACACGGTCCGCGAGGCGGTCCGGGTGCTCGCGCACGCCGGCCAGCTGGAGTCGCGGCAGGGCCAGGGCACCTATGTGATCTCCCGGGCCGACCCCGCCGCCGTGCTGCTGGGCATGCGCAGGGCCGGTATCCGCGACGTACTGGAGCTGCGCCTCGCGCTCGAGGCGGAGGGCGCCCGGCTGGCCGCCGTCCGGCGGACGCCGGAGGACCTGGAGCGGATGCGCTCCGCGCTCGGCAGCGTGCACCACCACGGCGCGGAACTGATCGGCGGAACGCAGGCCGACGACGACGTCCACTTCCACCAGTGCGTCGTGGACGCCGCGCACAATGCCGCGCTGACCGAGGTCTACCGCTACTTCAGCTCGTCGGTCCGCGAAACGCTGCTCGCCGCCGTCGGCGACAGCGACATGCCGCCGATCGACCTGGGGACGCACACCGCGCTGGTCGACGCCATCGAGGCGGGGGATCCGCAGGCGGCCGACAGCGCGGCGCGGGCGCTGCTGCGGGAGCCGCTGCGCGCGGTCGAAGCCCTCCTCGCGGCAGGACCGGACCGCCCGGCCGGCTGAACGGCACCGGCACCGTCCCCTCAGAACGCGTCACCCACCCGGAAGGGGCCCGTCTTGTCACATCCGACCGCCACCGTCCCGCTCATCGACGCGGAGCCCGGCCACCCGTCCGGGTCGCGCCGGCTGCTCTCCCACCCCGTACTGCTGCTGGCCGGAATCGTGCTGGCCTCGCTCAACATGCGGGGCGCGCTGGCGAGCATGGCGCCGCTGGTCGGCGACGTCAGCGCGCACTACGGGCTCTCCTCGACGGTCAGCAGCCTGGTCACGTCGGTGCCGGTGCTCTTCCTGGGGCTGGGATCGATGGTCGCGCCCCGGCTGTCCCAGCGGTTCGGCACCGAGCAGGTGCTGTTCGCCGCGCTGGCGGTGCTGTCCGCCGGGATCGTGGTGCGGTCGCTGTCCTCCATCGTGGCGCTGTTCGCCGGAAGCGTCCTGCTGGGCACGGCGATAGCCCTGCTCAACGTCCTGATGCCCGGTCTGATCAAGCGCGACTTCCCGCACCGGGCCGCGAGCATGACCTCGCTCTACACCTGCGCGATGGTCATCGGCGCGTCGACCGCCGCCGGGGTGTCCGTCCCGCTGGAGAAGTCGTTCGGCGGCAGCTGGCAGGCCGCGCTGGCGTTCTGGGCCCTGCCGGCGGCCGTCGCCGCGGCGGTCTGGTTCCCGCAGGTGGTGCTGTCCCGCAGGAGCCGTTCCGCCGCGCCTGCCCCCGCTGTGCCGAACAGCCCGGTTCCGGTCCGGGACGCGGGGGTCTGGCGGAAGCCGCTGGCCTGGCAGGTCACCTGCTTCATGGGCCTGCAGTCGCTGCTCGTCTACGTCGTCATCGCGTGGATGCCGACGATCCTCACCGACCACGGGATGAGCAGGAGCGCCGCCGGGATCGTCTTCGCCTTCAGCAGCCTGGTCCAGGTGGTGGGCGCGTTCGTCTTCCCGCTGCTCGCGGGCCGGATGCGCAACCAGGGTCCGCTGGTGGCCGTCGCCGTCGGCCTGACCGCGTCCGGATACGCCGGGCTCCTGGTGGACCCGGTCGGCGGCGCCTGGGCGTGGGCCGCGCTGCTCGGCGTCGGCCAGGGCGGCGCCGTCGGGCTGGCGCTGACGATGATCGTGCTCCGCAGCCGGGACGCGTTCACCGCCGCACGGCTGTCGGGCATGGCCCAGGGCGTCGGCTATCTGCTCGCCGCCGCCGGACCGCTGGCGGCCGGCGCGCTCTACCAGAGCAGCGGCGGCTGGACCGCGCCGATCGTGCTGATGCTGCTGCTGTGCGGCGCGCAGCTCGCCGCGGGACTGGGCGCGGGCAGGGACCGCAAGGTCTGACCCCCGGCCCCTGCCCTTCCCGTCCGTCGCCGCCCGGTTACTCCTCACCCGCCAGGGTGAGGGAGCGCAGCCGCTGCGCGGCGAACCAGGTGGCGGCGACGGTCACCCCGACGAGCAGGACGATCGCGACCGGGAGCCCGACGTCGGACTGCACGATGTCGCCGCCCCCGATCTTCTGCGCCAGCGCCAGCGACCACTGCTGGACGCTGAGGGTGCGGGCGCCCGGGACGAGGTTGCCGATGAGGGACTCCCAGACCAGCGCGTAGACGAGTCCCGCCACCACGGCGTGCCGGGTGACGACGCCCAGCAGCAGGAAGACCGCGGCGTAGGCGATCGACGCGACGGCCGCGGCGATGCCGTAGGCGACCGCGAGCTGCTGGCTGTTGCCGTTCAGGATGTAGCCGGCGATGAAGGTCGGGATGGCCGAGAACGCCATGGCGACGCCGATCGCGACGGCCAGTTTCGTCAGGATGATCGACGGCCGCTTCAGCGGCTTGGCCAGCAGATAGACGATCGAGCCGTCGTCGATCTCCGGCGCGATGGCGCCCGTACCGGCGATGACGCCGATCAGCGGCACCATCGTCGCGAGCGCGAAGCCGCCCAGCAGGTCGCTGGTGACGTTGTCGTCCACCCCGGCCAGGGCGCGCACGGCGACGGAGATGACGATCAGCAGCGCGGGCAGCGCGCAGAGGATGAGTGCGCGGCGCCTGCCGAGCAGCGCCCGGAAGGTGAGCCGGGCCACGGTGGGGTTGTACATCGCTGTGGACTCCTTAAGGCCGTTGGGCCGCTTACGCCGTGACCAGGTAGGAGAAGACGCTCTCCAGGGACTCGTCGGACGGCGAGACCGTGTACAGCCGGATGCCGTGTTCGCGGGCGACGCGCGGCAGCAGTTCCGTGAAGGCGGAGAAGTCGATCGCCTGGATGCGCAGCGCCCGCCCGTCACCCGCCCCCGCCCCTCCGGCGAAGCGCTGCGCGCTGCCCCTCCCATCATCCGACCAGTCGAGTTCGATCGCGGCCGTCGACGCGTCCGCGATGAGCGCGGCGGCCAGCTGCCGGTCGTCGCTGGACCGTACGAGGTAGCGGTGCGGGCGGTCCGTCATCAGGCGGCGGATCTTGCGGAAGTCACCGGAGGCGGCATGCCGGCCGGCCACCACGACCTCGATGTGGCTCGCGAGCTGCTCGACCTCCTCCAGGATGTGCGAGGAGAACAGCACCGTGCGGCCGTCGGAGCCCATCTGCCGGAGCAGGTCCATGAGATGGAGCCGCTGGCGCGGGTCCATGCCGTTGAAGGGCTCGTCGAGCAGGAGCACCGACGGGTCGTGGACGAGGGCCGAGGCCATCTTCACGCGCTGCCGCATGCCCTTGGAGTACGTGTCGATCTTGCGGTCCTGCGCGTACGCCATCTCGACGGTGGCCAGCGCCCGGTGGGCGGCGGCGCCGGGGTCGGACAGTCCGTGCAGCTCGGCGTTGGCGAGGACGAACTCCGCGCCGGTGAGGAAGTCGTACATCCCCTCCCGCTCGGGCACGATCCCGATGTGGTGGTACACCTCCTCGTTGCGCCAGATCCGCGTGCCGTCGAGGGTGACGGAGCCGGTGGACGGGGCGAGGAAGCCGGCCATCATGTTGATGAGGGTGGACTTTCCCGCGCCGTTCGGGCCGAGCAGGCCCGTCACGCCGGGGCCGATCGACATGGTGACGTCGTTGACCGCCACCACGTTGCCGAACCAGCGCGAGACGTTGTCGATGGTGATCGTCGTCACGAGAGTCCGACCTTCCGGTAGCGGCGCATCAGCAGGCCGAAGCAGCCGGCGATGACGGCGAGGAGCACGAGCAGGTAGACGGTGCCCGCGAAGGCGTTGGGCGGGCCGTAGTTGCCCGGGTTCGAGACGGTGGCGCCGAGCCACCAGGACTGTGCGCCGTCCAGCAGGCTGATCGGGGAGAAGAGGCCGAACCAGCCCTCCGCCTCGAAGTTGCCCTGGCTGTAGGCGACACCCTGGATCGCGCTGACCGCGCCGTACGAGATGGCGATGACCGCGATGATCGCGGCGACGCCGAAGCCGCGGCGCGGGGTGATGGCGGCGATCACCATGCCGATGCCCGCCAGCAGCAGGGAGAGCAGGAGAGCGGCCACGATTCCCTTTCCGAACCCGGCTGTCTGGGACGCGAAGCCGAACTTCGCCAGCAGTCCGCCGACGTAGAGGATGACCAGCGGCACCGCGGTGAGGATGAACAGCGCCGCCGTCATCGCCGCGAACTTGGCGGCGACGTAGTCGATGCGCTCGATGGGGCGCGAGAAGTACAGCGGCGTCGTCTTGAACCGCAGGTCACGGGAGACGGACTGCGGGGCCTGGGCCGCGACGAAGAGCGCGATGACCATCTGCAGGAAGATCGTGTACTGCATGTACTGCATGGGCAGCTTGGTCATCTTCGTGCCGATCGCGACCGCCACGATGATCAGCGCGGGAGCGCACATCGCGGCGAACAGCAGCATCGGCAGCACCTTGGAC
This sequence comes from Streptomyces sp. RKAG293, assembly GCF_023701745.1. Classification (NCBI taxonomy): domain Bacteria; kingdom Bacillati; phylum Actinomycetota; class Actinomycetes; order Kitasatosporales; family Streptomycetaceae; genus Streptomyces; species Streptomyces sp. RKAG293. The sequence goes on from NZ_JAJOZB010000001.1 coordinate 4,586,282, forward strand.
TTCGCCGACCGGCCGAGGCCGTAGGCGCCGCGCAGGCTCTGCGAGAAGAGCGAGACGCGGGCGTAGCCACGGCCGAGGCGCGGGCCGTCGTAGTGGCGGTAGCCGATGTTGTGGATGACATCGGCGCTGCGCTGGGCCTCCGGCGATGCGGGGGCGGGAACAGGTGCGGATGCGGATGCGGGAACGGATGCGGGAACGGTGTCAGGCTGCATTTCGGCTGCCTCCCTTCTGCGGCCGGCTGCCGGTGGCGCCTGCGGTCTCGAGGACGTCGGAGTCGGCACCGGTCTCGGTATCCGTCTCGTCGTCCGTCTCGTCGTCCGTGCTGAAGACCTCCGCGATCCGGTGACGTCGCTGTTCCATCCGGACCAGGCCCAGGCCGAGTTCGGCGACCGCGTCCCTGATGAGGTCGTAGGTGGCCTCGCCGTCCATCTCGACGAGCAGGATGTGGCCGATGTTCGCGCCGCCGGATCCGGGCCCCTCGCCCTGCACCGAGACCCCCAGCGCGGTCAGCGCCGCGCGCAGCGCGTCGGTGCCGTGCGGGTGCCGGTCGGTGTCGGTGACCTCGACCGCGAGTGAGGCCGTGGCCTGTGTGAAGTCGCTGGTGGAGGAGGAGCGCAGCAGCTTTCCGCCGTCGATGACGACGACGTGGTCGCTGATGCGTTCCAGCTCGCCCAGCAGGTGCGAGGTGACCAGGACGGAGATGCCGAAGTCGCTGTGGACCCGGCGGATCAGTCCGAGCATCTCGTCGCGGCCCGCCGGGTCCAGGCCGTTGGTCGGCTCGTCGAGGAGGACCAGCTTCGGGTCGTGCACGAGTGCCTGCGCCAGCTTGACGCGCTGCTTCATGCCCGTGGAGTAGCCGCCCATGGCGCGGTACCGCTCCTCGTACAGTCCGACGTGGCGCAGGGTGTCGGCGGTGCGCTCGCGGGCCGCGGCGGGCGGCAGCCCGGACATCCGCGCCATGTGGACGACGAACTCGGTCGCCGACACATCGGGCGGCAGGCAGTCGTGTTCGGGCATGTACCCGACGAGACTGCGGATCGCCGCGCCTTCGGTGGCCACGTCGAGTCCGAGCACGGCGGCACGGCCCTCGGTGGCCGGGGACAGACCCAGCAGAATCTTGATCAGGGTCGACTTGCCGGCTCCGTTGGCACCTACCAGCCCGGTCACGCCGGGGGTGATGTCCACGGAGAGCCGGTCCAGGGCGGTCACCCTCGGGTACCGCTTGCTCAGGCTTTCGGTCACGATCACAGTCACGTTGTCGACGGTAGTGGCGCGGACCACATCGGAGCGTCCCTCTGCGGGGCCCCATCGGGGTAGTCCTGCGGGCTGACCTCCCGTAGGGGATCTCCTCCGAGCGCCGGACTGATGTCAGGGGCATGGCGTTCCGGCGGGGGTCCGGGTGGCGGGGCGGGTGGGAGTCCGGGTGGGAGTCCGGGTGACGGGCCCGGACGGCGGGGCGGGAGTTTTCCACAGGCGGTGCGGGCACCCTTGACCCTGCCATGAAGTGATGTCACATTCATCGATGTCAGGGTTGGCGCATGCCGTGCTGGGTGCCGTACTGAGGGGTGGGCGGTCGTGATGATTCATCCATCGGACGGGTCGGACGGGCTGGACGGTTCGGACGGGCGGAGCAGGAATCCGGACGGGCTGGACGGGTTCCGGGAGGTGCAGCGACTGGCGTACGCGTGCGCCGAGGCGGTCGCGGCGCAGCTGAAACCGGGGGTGACCGAGCGGGAGGCCGCCCGCATGATGCGGGAGTGGCTGCGCGAGCGGGGTGTGCGCGACTGGTTCCACCTGCCGTTCGCCTGGTTCGGGGACCGGACGGCCTTCACCGGCTTCAAGGTGCCGCTGCAGTTCTTCCCCACGCAGCGCCGGCTGGAGCCGGGCATGCCCTTCATCCTGGACACCGCCCCGATTTACAAGGGGTTCACCGCCGACATCGGGTACTCCGGGTGCCTCGGCCTCAACCCGGTCCATGACCGGCTGCTGGCGGATCTGCGCGAGCACCGCGAGCTGATCCTGCGCGAGGTGCGCGAGCGCCGCTCGCTGCGGGCGATCTACGAGGACGTGGACCGGCTGATGGCGAAGCAGGGCTACGCCAACCGCCACCGCGCCTATCCGTTCGGCGTCATCGCCCACAAGGTCGACCGCGTGCGGGAGCGGCGCTGGTCACCGCAGATCGCCGGCTTCGGCACCCAGAGCCTCAAGGGGCTGGCGAAGGACGCGCTGCACGGCCACCGGGACGGCTGGTCCCCGCTGTGGAGCCCGTACCGGATGTCCGACCACCCGCCGCAGCCCGGACTGTGGGCGGTCGAGCCCCATCTCGGATTCCGCGGGACCGGGGCGAAGTTCGAGGAGATCCTCGTGGTCACCGCGACGGACGCGTACTGGCTGGACGACGAACTGCCGCATGTGAAGCGCTGGAAGGAAGCGGGGCTGGCCGTATGAGCCGAGACGGCGCGGGAGACGGGACCGGGAGCGGGAACGGCGGCGGGTCGGGGGCGGGCAGCGGGTCGGGAGCGAGCGGCGGGTCCGGGGCGGGCGGCGGGTCCGGGGCGGCGCGCGAGCGGTGGGTGGCGGGCGACGGGGTCGAGCTGTGCGTCGCCGAGTACGGGGACGCGTCGCTGCCCACCGTGGTGCTGCTGCACGGCTACCCCGACAGCAAGGAAGTCTGGTCCCAGGTCGCCGACCGGCTCGCGGACCGCTTCCACGTCGTGCTCTACGACGTGCGCGGCCACGGCCGCTCGACGGCGCCGGAACCGCTGCGCGGCGGCTTCCGGCTGGAGAAGCTGACCGACGACTTCCTGGCCGTCGCGGACGCGGTCAGCCCGGACCGGCCGGTCCACCTCGTCGGCCACGACTGGGGCTCGGTCCAGGGCTGGGAGTTCGCCACCGTGGGGCGGACCGAGGGCCGCATCGCCACCTTCACCTCCATCTCGGGGCCTTCCCTCGACCACTTCGGCCACTGGATCAAGCAGCGCGTCGCACGGCCCACCCCGCGCCGGCTCGCCCAGCTCCTCGGCCAGGGCGCCAAGTCCTGGTACGTGTACGCCCTCCACACGCCCGTGCTGCCGGAGCTGGCCTGGCGCGGAGTGCTCGGCAGGCAGTGGCCCAAGCTGCTCGCCCGCGCCGAGAAGATCTCCTCGGCGGACTACCCGACGGCCTCGCTGCCCGAGGACGCCGCGCACGGCGCGTGGCTCTACCGGGACAACGTCAGGGACCGGCTGCGCGCGCCGCGCGCGGACGCCTACGCCCATGTGCCGGTGCAGCTGATCACCCCGACCGGTGACCCGTTCCTCTCGGAGAAGCTCTACGACGAGCTGGAGCAGTGGGTCCCCGACCTGCGGCGCCGCACCATTCCGACCAAGCACTGGGTGCCGCGCACCCGCCCGGATCAGATCGCCCAGTGGATCGGTGAGTTCGTGACGTCCAACGAAGAGGGCCGTCCCGCCCGGAAGACCCCCGACAAGCCCGGCCCCGCCGGTGAGCGGTTCGCCGGTCAGCTGGTGCTGGTGACCGGCGCCGGCAGCGGCATCGGACGCGCCACCGCCTTCGCCTTCGCCGAGGCGGGGGCACGGATCATCGCGGTGGACCGGGACGCGGAGTCCGCGGCCCGCACCGCGGAACTGGCCCGGCTGATCGGCGCTCCGAGCGCCTGGGCCGAGACCGTGGACGTCTCCGACGAGCAGGCCATGGAGAAGCTCGCGGAGAAGACCGCCACCGAGTACGGCGTGCCCGACGTCGTCGTCAACAACGCCGGTATCGGGCTGGCCGGCTCCTTCCTCGACACCACCACCGAGGACTGGAAGCGGGTGCTGGACGTGAACCTGTGGGGCGTCATCCACGGCTGCCGGCTCTTCGCCCGGCAGATGGTCGACCGCGGCCAGGGCGGCCATATCGTCAACACCGCCTCGGCCGCCGCCTTCCAGCCGTCGCGCGCGCTGCCCGCGTACAGCACCTCCAAGGCGGCCGTGCTGATGCTCAGCGAATGCCTGCGCGCCGAACTGGCCCCGCACGACATCGGGGTGAGCGCCATCTGCCCCGGCATCGTCAACACCAACATCACCTCGACCACCCGCTTCGCCGGGGTCACCGACGCGGAGCAGGACCGGCGCCGCGCCAGGTCGTCCCGGCTGTACGGACTGCGCAACTACCCGCCGGAGAAGGTCGCCGAGGCGATCGTGCGCGCGGTGATGCGCAACTCCGCGGTCGTCCCGGTCACCCCCGAGGCGCGCGGCGCCCGGCTGCTGGGCCGGCTGTCCCCCAGGGCGCTGCGCGGTCTGGCCCGTCTCGACCCGCCCCTGTAAGCCCCGGTGAGTCGCCGTAAACCCCGATAGTCCTCACAAGCCCCGGTAAGCCCCGGTAAGGAGGTCACGACACCATGAGTTACGCGATCAAACCGCGCCGGGTCTCGTTCGACTGGAAGCAGACGCCGCTGCACTGGATTCCGGACGAGCCGACCGCGACCCACGTCATCAATGTGCTGCACCTGCTGCTCCCCGCCGGGGAGAGGTGGTTCGTCAAGGTCTTCAAGGAGGCCCTGCCCCTGGTCACGGACGAGGAACTGCTCAAGGACGTCAAGGGGTTCATGGGCCAGGAGGCCACCCACAGCGTGCAGCACGCCTACGTCCTGGAGCATCTGGCCGAGCAGAACCTCGACACGGACCGCTACACCCGGCATGTGGAGTGGATGTTCGACGTCCTCCTCGGGGAGAGGCCGCCGTTCGGCTCACCGATACCGAGGGCCGAGTGGCTGAAGTTCCGGCTCTCGCTCATCGCCGCGATCGAGCACTTCACGGCGGTGCTCGGCGACTGGATCCTGGCCGCCGGGGCACTGGACGACGCCGGCACCGACGAGGTGATGCTGGACCTGCTGCGCTGGCACGGCGCCGAGGAGGTCGAGCACCGGGCCGTCGCCTTCGACATGTACCAGCACGTCGCCGGGGAGGGCCTGCCGCGCTATCTGCGCCGCGCGGAGGGCATGGTCCTCGCCTGGCCGGCCCTCGCCTATCTCTGGGTGACCGGGGCCCGCTACCTGATGCGGCACGATCCGCAGCTGCCGCACGGCAGGTACCGCTTCCGTGACCACCGCGCGGCGGCCGCCAAGGGGCTGCTGCCCTCCTGGGCCGCGCTGAACATGGCCATGCCCAGATACCTCCGGCGGTCGTACCATCCGTCACAGGAGGGGTCGCTGCGCAGGGCCGTCGAGTACCTGGCGACTTCCCCGGCGGCACGGATCGCGGCGGGCGCGATAGGCCGCGCTGCCGCCTCGTGAGTCCAGGGAGGACCGTTTGACCGTCTCCGCCGAGCATCGCGCCTACCGGATCGAGGACCTGGCCCACTTCAGCGGCGCCACGGTCCGGACGATCCGGGGCTACCAGGACCGCGGGCTGCTCCCGAAACCGGAACGCCGGGGCCGGGCCAACGTGTACGACGACACGCACCTGGCCCGGCTGCGGCAGATCGCCGACCTCCTGGAGCGCGGCTACACGCTGGCCAGCATCAAGGAGCTGCTGGAGGCGTGGGACGCGGGCACCGGGCTCGGCGGGGTCCTCGGCCTGGTCAACGAGGTGGACAGGCCCTGGTCCGACGAGACCCCGGCCCGGATCACCCGCGCCGAGCTGACCGAGGCGTTCGGCGGCGTCCCCGACCAGGCCGCCATCGTCGACGCCCTGGACCTGGGGGTGCTGGAGACCGTCCCCGGCAGCGAGGACGAGTTCCTCGTCCCCAGTCCCCAGGAACTGGCCGTCGCCGTCGAGCTGTACGCGGCGGGCGTCCCGCTGACCGCGATCACCGGTCATCTGCGGGAGCTGCGGATCCAGGTCGAGTACATCTCGGAGCGGTTCCTGCAGTTCACGACCGAGCATGTCTTCCAGCGCTATCTGGACCATCCGCCCACCGACGCGGAGGCGACGGAGGCGGCGTCCCTGGTCCGGCGACTGCGGCCGCTCGCCCAGCAGACCATCGACGCGGAACTGGCCCGCGCGATGCGCATGATGGCCACCGAGCAGGTCAGAAGGCACCTCGGCGATCTCACGACGGACGTGGAGCTCCCGACGGAGCCGGCCCACGTCCCGGTCTCGCTGCCGGCGGACACCGTGGGCGCCGTCCGCGAGCTGGTCGGCCGCCGCAACGTCCCGGCCTTCATCGCCGCCGCCGCCGAACGGGAGGTACGGGCACGCACCATGGACACCCTCGCCGGCCTCCCCACCGAGGACGGCCCGCGGACCGGCGGCCCGAGCGGCCAGGGATGATCGTTTCCAAGAGCCACCAGCAGTCGGACTCGGCGGATCACCCGCGGGTGGAGATCGAGCTGTACTCCGAGGGCGGGAGCGGCGCGCCCGTACCTGTGTACGGGTGTCGTGGCCGTATACGGGAGGATGGGGGGTGTGACCTCAGCCCCCGAGCATCCCCAGTCCCCGGACGCCCGCCCGTCGTCCCGCACGCCCCGGCTGATCGCCACCGACCTCGACGGCACGCTGCTGCGTGACGACAAGACGGTCTCGGCCCGGACGATCGCCGCGCTCGCGGACGCCGAAGCGGCGGGTATCGAGGTCTTCTTCGTCACCGGGCGGCCGGCCCGCTGGATGAACGTCGTCGCCGAGCACACCGCCCGGCACGGGATGGCGATCTGCGCGAACGGCGCCGCCGTCTACGACCTGCACCGCAGCACACTGCTCGCCGCGTACCCGCTCGACACCAAGGACGCGCTCACGGTCGTGGAGGCACTGCGCGCGGCCGTCCCCGGCACGACCTTCGCCGTGGAACGGACGAACGGCTTCTCGTACGAGCCCGCGTACCCGCCGTACGCCCCGATGCCCGACGCGGTGATCGCGCCCGCCGAGGAACTGCTCGCCGACAACGGTGCGCCGGTGCTGAAACTGCTGGCCAAGCACCCGGACGCCGACCCCGACGCATTCCTCGCGATGGCGCTGAGCGCCGCCGGGGAGCACGGCGAGATCACCCGCTCCAGCGCGTCCGCGCTGCTGGAGATCAGCGGCCCCGGGGTCAGCAAGGCCACCACGCTCGCCCGGTGCTGCGCGGAGCGCGGTGTGTCGGCCGAGGAGGTCGTCGCGTTCGGCGACATGCCGAACGATCTGGCGATGCTCAGCTGGGCGGGCACCTCGTACGCGGTCGCGAACGCGCACCCCGCGGTGCTGGCCGCCACCACACACCGCACCACCGCCAACGAGGACGACGGCGTCGCCCGGATCATCGAGGGGATCCTGGCGGCCCGCAGCAACTGAACCGGCCGGACGGACCCGACGGGGCGGCCGCCGCTACAGCGGCGCCTCCCAGACGACCGTCGTCCCCACCCCGTCCGGCCCCGGCCCGAAATCGCTCGACCCGCCGAGGGCCTCCGCACGGCGCGCCAGATTGCTCAGTCCGCTGCGGCGGCCCTCCTCCGGGATGCCCACCCCGTCGTCGGTGACCGTCAGCCGCACTCCCGTCACACCGCCCCCGCCCCCGTCACCGCCACCGTCACGGTCACCGCCCCCGTCACCGTCGCCGTCGTCCCCGGCGGCGCCCGGAAGGGTGACCGTCGCGTCGATCACCACGTCGATCCGGCTCGCGCCGGCGTGCCGGAAGGCGTTGGACAGCACCTCGCGCAGTGCGGCGATCAGGTTCTTCACCGTCAGCTCGCCGACCAGCGCGTCCACCGCACCGACGAACCGCACCGACGGCTGGAAGCCCAGCGGGACGGCCGCCGTGCCGATCTCCCGCAGCACCCGCGTCCGCAGGCCGGCCGGTGCGTCGGCGGGGGCCTGCTGGAGCGCGAAGATCGCGGTGCGCACCTCCTGGATGGTGGCGTCCAGTTCGTCGACGGCCTTGCCGATCCCGTCCCGCACCTGCGGGACCACCGAGCGGCGCTGCGCGCCCTGCAGCATCAGACCGGTCGCGAACAGCCGCTGGATGACGAGGTCGTGCAGGTCACGGGCGATCCGGTCGCGGTCCTCGTAGACCGCCAGCCGCTCCCGGTCGCGCTGTACGTCGGCCAGCAGCAGCGCCAGCGCGGCCTGCGCGGCGAACTGGGTGGCCAGCGTGCGCTCCACCTCGGTGAACAGCTTGCCGCCGCGTTCGCGCGGCAGCGCCAGTGTGCCGATCACCCGGCCGTTGCTCTTGAGCGGAAGCATCATGCTGGGACCGAACCGGGGCGCCAGATGGGTGGTCATCCGCACGTCCATGGAGGAGTCGTCGACGAAGACCGGCTCCCCGTTCAGCAGCAGTTCGGCGACCGGGCTCGCCGCGTCGATGACGGTGCCGAGCATCCCGGCCGGTTCGTCCGCGGAGACCGCGACGACCTCCAGGCCGCCCTCCGCGGTCGGCAGCAGCACCAGCCCGGCGGCGGCCTCGGCCAGCTTGCGGGCCTGCTCGGCGACGACGTCCAGCGCGTCCTCGGCCGCGTCGCCCGTCAGCAGTGCGGTGGTGAGGGCCGCCGAGCCGTTGATCCAGCGCTCGCGCTGGCGGGTGGCCTCGTACAGCCGCGCGTTGCCGAGCGCGATCCCCGCCTCGGTGGCCAGGATCCGCACCACGTGCAGATCCTCCTCGGTGAACTCACCGCCACCGCGCTTCCCGGTCAGGTAGAGGTTCCCGAAGACCTCGGTGTGGACGCGGATCGGCACCCCGAGGAAGGCGTGCATCGGGGGGTGGTCCGGCGGGGCCCCCGACGACCGCGGGTCCTTCGTCAGATCGGCCAGCCGCAACGGCACCGGATGGCGGATGAGCTCGCCGAGCAGCCCCGTACGGCCGTCCGGGAGGGCGCCGATCCGTTCGGCGTCCTCCTCGGAGATGCCGTGCGTGACGAAGTCGGCGAGGCCGGTGCCGTCGGCGTTGAGCACGCCGAGCGCCGCGTAGCGGGCGGAGGCCAGTTCGGCGGCCGTCTCGACGATCCTGCGCAGCGTCGTGTGCAGCTCGAGGCCGGTTCCGACGGAGACGACGGCCTCCAGCAGCTCGGGCAGGCGCACGGTGATCTGCGAGGCCATGCCCTGGAAGCTGAGAGTGGTCGGCGCACTGTCGTCTGCCATGCCCATCAGCGTATTTCGTCCGCTTTATCCTCGCCGGTCGGACCGTCACCAGGTCAGACCGCAGCCAGGTCCGCCACGCCCGTCGTTCCGGAAGCGTCGGTCGTTCCGGAAGCGTCCGTCGTTCCGGCCACGTCCGCCGCCAGATCCGCGGCGCGCTCCCGTTCGAGTGTGCGGCGGAACGGTCCTTCGACGGCGGCCAGCTCCGCGTACGTACCGCGCTGCACGGCGCGCCCCCGGTCGAGGACGACGATCTCGTCGACGGCGTCCCCGGCCAGGCCCGCCAGCCGGTGCGTGATCAGCACGGTCGTACGGCCCCGGGTGGCGTCGAGCAGGTCCGCGGTCAGCGCGTCCGCGGTCGGCAGGTCCAGGTGCTCGGCCGGCTCGTCGAGCACCAGGACGGGGAAGTCGGCGAGCAGCGCGCGGGCCAGCGCGAGGCGCTGCCGCTGCCCGCCGGACAGCCGGGCCCCGTGCTCGCCGACGAGCGTGTCGAGGTCCGCGTCCAGCCGGGCGGCGGCAAGGGCCGCGCGCAGCGCGTCGTCATCGGCGGCCGGGCGCGCCAGCCGCAGGTTCTCGCGGACCGAGCTGTCGAAGACATGCGCGTCCTGCGCGCACAGGCCGACCAGCCGGCGCACCGCGTCGCCGTCCAGCGCGGCCGCTTCGGTACCGGCGAGGGCGTACGAACCGCTCTCCGCGTCCAGGAAGCGCAGCAGCACCTGCGCCAGGGTCGTCTTGCCCGCACCCGACGGGCCGACCACCGCGATCCTGCGACCCCGCGTCAGTTCGAGGTCAAGACCCGCCAGCGCCGGCCGGTCCTGGCCCGGGTAGCGGGCCGTCAGATCCCGGACGACCAGCGGGAACGGCAGCGCCGGCGGCTCCGCCGGCCGCTCCGGCTCCCGGACCGGCTCCGGCGCGTCCAGCACCTCGTGCACCCGCAGCGCCGCCGCCCGGCTGCGCTGCCGGTACTGCGCCGCCAGCGGCATCCCCGTGACCGCTTCGAACGCGGCGAGCGGGGTGAGCACCACGACCGCCAGGGCGACCGCGTCGAGCCGGCCGTCCCGTACGGCCTGGATCCCGGCGTACGCGCAGGCCACCACCGTCAGACCGCACACCAGTGCGGTCAGCCCGGCGCCCAGCGCGGTCGTCGCGGCGGACCGGGCGGCGATCCGGGTGAGGATGCGGTCGGAGCGCGCGGCGCGCTCCCGCCGGCCGGGCAGCGCGCCCGCCACCGTCAGCTCGGCGGTGCCGGTCAGCAGGTCCACGACCTGCGTCGACAGCTCGCCCCTGGCCGGCGCGAGCCGCCGCTCGGCCCGCCGCGACAGGACGGCGGACAGCGCCGGCACCCCCGCGCCCGCGATCAGCAGCCCGGCCGCCAGCGCTACGCCCGCCTCGGGCAGCAGCCAGCCGGTGAACGCCGCCGATGCCACACAGACACCCGCCGCGGCACCGGCGGGCAGCAGCCAGCGCAGGAAGTAGTCCTGCAGTCCGTCGACGTCCGCGACCAGCCGGGAGAGCAGATCGCCGCGCCGGGTCGCCCGCAGACCCGCCGGAGCGAGCCGTTCGATCCGCCGGTAGACGGCCACCCGCAGGTCCGCGAGCGAACGGAAGACCGCGTCGTGCGACACCAGCCGCTCCGCGTAGCGGAAGACCGCCCGCCCGATCCCGAACGCCCGCGTCGCCGTGACGGCGACCATCAGGTACAGCACCGGCGGCTGCTGCGACGCCCGGCTGATCAGCCATCCGGACGTCGCCATCAGACCCACCGCGCAGCCGAGCGCCAGCGCGCCCAGCAGCAGCGCCAGCGCGAAGCGTCCGCGCAACGGCCCCGCCATCCGCCGCACCCGCCGCAGCGGACGTCCCCCACCGGCGGCCGGCGGAGCGTCCACGGGCGGGACGGGCGGCGCGGCCGACGTGCCGTCCCGCAGCGGTTCCTGACGAGCTGCCAGGGGACTCCGGTCTCCAACGGCGGTCGCCGCGGCCGGCGCGGGCCGCAGCCGGATCGTGCGGTCGGCCACCGCGAGCAGGGCCGGCCGGTGCACGACGAGCAGGACGGTGCGGCCCACCGCCAGCCGGCGGACGGCGGCCACCACGGCGGCCTCGGTGTCCCCGTCGAGGTTGGCGGTCGGCTCGTCGAGCAGCAGCAGCGGGCGGTCGGCCAGGAAGGCGCGGGCGAGGGCGAGCCGCTGGCGCTGGCCCGCGGAGATTCCGGCGCCGCCCTCACCGAGCGGAGTGTCCAGACCGGCGAAGTCGAGGGCGCCGGCGTCCCGGAGGGCGGTCCGCACCTGCTCGTCGGTGGCGTCCGGCCGGGCGAGGCGGACGTTCTCGGCGACGGTCCCGGCGAAGAGGTGCGGCCGCTGCGGGACCCAGGCGATCTGCCGGTGCCAGCTCCCGGGGTCGAGCGACGCCAGATCGGCGCCGTCGACCAGGATCCGGCCGCCGGACGGCTGCGCGAAACCGAGCAGCGCGGCCAGCAGCGTGGTCTTGCCGACACCGCTGGGACCGACGACGGCGACCGTCTCACCGGGGGAGACGGTGAAGGAGACCTCGGGGAGCGAGGCCCGCTCGCGGCCGTCGTGGTGCACCGTCAGACCGTCCACGGTGACGACCGCGTGCCGCAGATCGGGGGCGGGCAGCGTCCCGGCGGTGGCCGGAGCCGTCTCCAGGACGGCGAAGACCTCGTCCGCGGCGGCCAGCCCCTCGGCGGCCGCGTGGTACTGCGCGCCCACCTGCCGCAGCGGCAGATACGCCTCGGGCGCGAGCACCAGGACGACGAGCCCGGTGTAGAGGTCCAGGTCCCCGTGGACCAGCCGCATGCCGATGCCCACGGCGACCAGCGCCACCGAGATCGTCGCGAGGAGTTCCAGGGCGAAGGACGACAGGAACGCGATGCGCAGCGTCCGCATCGTCGCGCGCCGGTACTCGTCGGTGATGGTGCGGATCGACTCGGCCTGCGCCTTGGCCCGGCCGAAGACCTTCAGGGTGGGAAGGCCGCCGACGACGTCCAGGAAGTGCCCGGACAGCCGCGCGAGCAGCCGCCACTGACGGTTCATCCGGTCCTGGGTGGCCCAGCCGATGAGCGCCATGAAGAGCGGGATGAGGGGGAGGGTCAGCGCGATGGTGAGCGCCGAGATCCAGTCCGAGGTGACGATCCGGGCGAGCACCACGACCGGTACGACCACGGCCAGTCCGAGCTGCGGCACATAGCGGGCGAAGTAGTCGTCGAGCGCGTCGACCCCACGGGTGGCGAGCGTGGTGAGTTCACCGGTGCGCTGGGTGGAGAGCCAGGACGGGCCCAGGGCGGTGGCCCGTTCCAGCAGCCGGCCGCGCAGTTCCGACTTGACCGCCGCGCTGGCGCGGTGCGCGCACAGCTCGGTCAGCCAGGCGACGATCCCCCGGCCGGCCGCGACGGCGGCGAGCAGCAGCAGCGGAGTGCGCAGCTCGCCGGCGTCGAGACCGTGCTGGAATCCGCCGACGACGATCTCGGCGATGAGCATCGCCTGGCCGACGACCAGCCCCGCCCCGGCCAGACCGAGGGCCACGGACGCCACGAGGAAGACACGGCTGGCACGGGCGTACCGGAGCAGACGCGGATCGACTGGTTTCACGTGGAACATTCCCTTCGGCGAGGAGCTCGGCCGGCGGCGGCAGGCGGCAGGCGCCGGACCGTGGCCGGATGTGGCGGAAACGCCTAGTGGACTTCGGCGATGTGCTGGGTGCCGATCCGCTTGCGGAACACCCAGTACGTCCACCCCTGGTAGATCAGCACGACCGGCGTCGCGATCGCGGCGCACCAGGTCATGATCCTCAGCGTGTACGGCGTCGCCGAGGCGTTGGTGACGGTGAGGTTCCACGCGTCGTTCAGCGAGGACGGCATGACGTTCGGGAAGAGCGCCAGGAAGAGCATCGCCACCGACGCCGCGATCGTGATGCCGGAGAAGACGAAGGACCAGCCCTCCCGGCCGATCCGGATCATCCAGACGGCCGCGACCAGTGCCACCACCGCGACGATCAGCGCGCCGAGCGTCGTGCCGTCCCCGTTGTCCTTCTGGGTCCAGCCCAGGAAGAGCACCGCGAGCACCGCGGCCGTGATGCCCAGCCGGAAGGCGAGCCGGCGGGCCCGGGTCCGGATGTCGCCGACCGTCTTCAGAGCGGCGAACACCGCGCCGTGGAAGGTGAAGAGCGTGAGGGTGACGAGCCCGCCGAGGATCGAGTAGACGTTCAGCAGATCCCAGAAGGTGCCGACGTACTCCTTGTTCGCGTCGATCTTCACGCCGCGCACCATGTTGGCGAACGCGACGCCCCACAGCACGGACGGCAGCAGCGAGGACCAGAAGATCACCTGTTCCCACCAGGTCTGCCAGCGGTCCTCCGAGCGCTTGGAGCGGTACTCGAAGGCGACGACGCGGACGATCAGACAGAGCAGGATGATCAGCAGCGGCAGATAGAAGCCGGAGAAGAGCGTGGCGTACCACTCGGGGAACGCGGCGAACGTCGCACCGCCCGCGGTGAGCAGCCACACCTCGTTCCCGTCCCAGACCGGGCCGATGGTGTTGATCAGTACCCGGCGCTCGGGGCGGTCGCGGGCCAGCAGCTTGGTGAGGATCCCGATCCCGAAGTCGAAGCCCTCCAGGAAGAAGTAGCCGGTCCACAGGACGGCGATGAGTACGAACCAGACGTCGTGCAGGTGCATGTCGCGCTCCTTCCTCTCAGTACGAGAAGGCCATGGGCCGGTCGGCGTCGGTGGAGTCGCCGCCGATCTTCGTGGGCGGGTTCCGGTCGGAATCGGTCAGCTCCGGCGGCCCGGCCTTGGCGTACTTCAGCAGCAGCTTGGTCTCGACGACCGCGAGCACCGCGTAGAGCAGGGTGAAGGCGATCAGCGAGGCGAACACCTCGCCGGTGGAGACATTGGGGGAGACCGCGTCGGAGGTGCGGAGCAGCCCGTAGACGGCCCAGGGCTGCCGGCCGGTCTCGGTGAAGATCCAGCCCCACGAGTTGGCCAGCAGCGGGAAGACCATCGTCCACAGCGCGATCCGCCAGTACCAGACGGCGAACCGGTCGCCGAGCGGTGTGTTCCTGGTGAGCATCAGCTTCGGCGCCTCGTCCTCGCCGGTGCGGTGCTCCTCGGCGACCCAGAGCTTGCGGCGGGTGAGCCACAGCCCCGCCAGGCCGACCGCGAAGGACGTCATCCCGAAGCCGATCATCCAGCGGAAACCCCAGTAGGCGGTGGGGATGTTCGGCCGGTAGTCACCGGGGCCGTACTTCTGCTGTTCGGCCTTGTTGACGTCGTTGATGCCCGGCACGTACGAGGAGAAGTTGCCGTCGGCGAGGAAGGACAGTATCCCGGGGATCTCGACGGCCACCTTGTTGTGGCCCTTGTCGACATCGCCGACGGCGAAGATCGAGAACGGGGCCGGCCCCTCGCCGTCCCACAGCGCCTCGGCGGCGGCCATCTTCATCGGCTGCTGCTTGAACATGACCTTGCCGAGCGAGTCACCGCTGATCGCGGTGAGCAGCCCCGCGACGACGGCGACGGCCAGACCGAGCCGCAGCGAGGTACGCATCACGGCGATGTGCTTCTTGCGCGCCAGGTGGTAGGCCGAGATGCCGATCATGAACGCGGCGCCGGTGAGGAAGGCCGCGGTGATGGTGTGGAAGACCACGACCAGGGTGGTGTCCTGGGTGATGACCTTCCAGAAGTCGGTGAGTTCGGCGCGGCCGGTCACCTTGTTGTAGGTGTAGCCGACCGGGTGCTGCATCCAGGAGTTCGCGGCCAGGATGAAGTACGCGGAGAGGATCGTGCCGATCGAGACGATCCAGATGCAGGCGAGGTGGATGCGCTGCGGCAGCTTGTCCCAGCCGAAGATCCACAGCCCGATGAACGTGGACTCGAAGAAGAACGCGATCAGCGCCTCGAAGGCGAGCGGGGCACCGAAGATGTCCCCGACGAACCGGGAGTAGTCCGACCAGTTCATGCCGAACTGGAACTCCTGGACGATCCCGGTGGCCACGCCCATGGCGATGTTGATCAAGAAGAGCTTGCCCCAGAACTTGGTGGCCCTGAGGTACTTCTCGTTCTTGCTGCGGACCCACGCGGTCTGCAGGACCGCGGTGAGCGCGGAGAGGCTGATCGTCAGCGGGACGAAGAGGAAGTGGTAGACGGTGGTGATGCCGAACTGCCATCGCGCGACGTCGACGGTTTCCAGCGAGAGCTGCACGTCACGACTCCTTACCTGTACCGGTTGCCTGCACCGGTCCAAACTCGAACTTTTCGCCCCAACCCTCGCGTGAAACCCATAGGAAAGGGGGCAAACACGTCCGCTTGTGAAAGTGAACGCATTCACAAGCTAAGTATCGCGCACAGCAGTTCGCCCCCTCCCACCGGGGGGTGGAAGGGGGCGAAAACGGCAGGTGGTAAAAGGCGCCGGCGCCACGGTCCGGTGCCGGCGCGCTTGCTGCTACAGCTCCTTGCGGAACGCGTCCGCCGTGCTCAGCAGCAGATCGTTGGCCTCGGTCTCGCCGATGGTGATCCGCACGCCCTCGCCCGGGAACGGCCGTACCGCCACCCCGGCCCGCTCGCACGCCGCCGCGAAGTCCAGGGTGCGCTCCCCCAGCCGCAGCCAGACGAAGTTCGCCTGCGTCTCCGCCGGCGTCCAGCCCTGCGCGGCCAGCGCCCCGACGACCCGGTCCCGCTCGGTGACCAGGCCGGCCACCCGCTCCAGCAGGGCCTCCTCGGAGCGCAGCGAGGCGACCGCCGCGTCCTGCGCGAGCTGGCTCACACCGAACGGCATCGCGGTCTTGCGCAGCGCGGCGGCGACCGGCTCGTGCGCGATGGCGAAGCCCACCCGCAGACCGGCCAGGCCGTACGCCTTGGAGAAGGTGCGCAGCACCGCCACGTTCGGGCGGTCGCGGTAGATCTCGACACCGTCCGGCACTTCGGCGTCCCGGATGAACTCCCGGTACGCCTCGTCGAGGACCACGAGCACCTCGGACGGCACCCGGTCGAGGAAGCGTTCCAGCTCCGCACGGCGTACGGCGGTGCCCGTCGGGTTGTTGGGGTTGCAGATGAAGATCAGCCGGGTCCGGTCGGTGATGGCGGCGGCCATCGCGTCCAGGTCGTGGTCCTCGCCCTCGGTGAGCGGCACCTCCACCGGGGTCGCGCCGCTGATCCGCGTGATGATCGGGTACGCCTCGAAGGAGCGCCAGGCGTAGATGACCTCGTCGCCCGGCCCCGCGGTCGACTGCAGCAGCTGCTGCGCGACGCCGACCGAGCCGGTGCCGGTCGCGATGTGCGTCTGCGGCACGCCGAAGCGGTGCGCCAGCTCGGCGATCAGCTCGGTGCACGCCGCGTCGGGATAACGGTTGAACGAACCCGCGGCGGCGGTGGCCGCCTCCAGCACGCCGGGCAGCGGCGGGAAGGGGTTCTCGTTGGAGGACAACTTGTAGGCCGGAGCACCCTCGTCCGAGACCGGGGGTCGCCCGGGCTTGTAGGTGGGGATGCCGTCCAGTTCCGCGCGCAGCTTCGGGGTCATGACCACACCATACGAGGGGGCGTGAGGGAGTGGGAAAGTGCCGTGCGCCACACTGTGCGCCGGTGGCGCGCGCGGTGGTGCGCATCCCTCGTAGGAGTGAGTTGATACCTCCACGCAATACGAACCAATGGGCGGGAGATCGCCCCCATGGCACCGGGACCCGCGCGAAGAAAGCGCTTGTGAGCTGCGCATTACACCTCACAAGGCACTTTCGATCTTGCAGAAACGTATCGCCTGAATGGCTTTTCCGGGCCCCAGCGGACGGACCAACCCCGCCCTACTATCGGGTCGCCATGACAGCAGCAGGGAACCACCAGGCGAGCCGGCCCATCGGACGCCGGCTCGAGCGGGCAGGCATCAGAGATGTCGCCGCTGCCGCCGGTGTCTCGATCACGACTGTCTCCGACGCACTCAACGGCAAGGGCCGACTGCCCGACGCCACCCGCCGCCATGTCCGGGAGGTCGCCGAACGGCTGGGTTACCGCCCGTCCGCGGCCGCCCGCACACTGCGCACCGGCCGATCGGGCTTAATCGGCCTGACGGTCACCACCTACGGCGAAGAACCGTTCACTTTTACCGAGTTCGCGTACTTCGCCGAAATGGCGAGAGCCGCGACCTCGGCCGCCCTCGCCCGGGGCTACGCCCTGGTCATCCTCCCCGCCTCCTCACGCCATGACGTGTGGAGCAACGTCGCGCTCGACGGCACCGTGGTCATCGACCCCTCCGACCACGACCCCGTCGTCATGGAACTCGTCCGCCAGGGCGTTCCGGTGGTCAGCGACGGCCGGCCCGCCGGCAGCCTCCCCGTCCACGCCTGGGTCGACAACGACCACGAGGAAGCCGTCCTCGGCATCCTCGACCACCTCGCCGCCGCCGGAGCCCGCCGGATCGGCCTGCTCACCGGTACCAGCACCGACACCTACACCCGGCTGTCCACCACCGCGTACCTGCAATGGTGCGAGCGGGTGGGCCAGGAACCGGTCTACGAGTCCTACCCCGCGCACGACCCGTGCGCGGGCGCCGTCGCCGCCGACCGGCTGCTCGCCCGTCCCGACCGGCCCGACGCCGTCTACGGTCTCTTCGACCCCAACGGCACCGATCTGCTGGCCGCCGCCCGCCGCTACGGACTGCGGGTACCGGACGATCTGCTGCTGGTCTGCTGCAGCGAGAGCAGCGTCTACGCGAGCACCGAACCGCCGATCACCACGCTCTCCCTCAAACCGGGGAAGATCGGCACCGCGGTGGTGCAGCTCCTCATCGACGCCATCGAAGGGGTGGGCGCCACCCATCCCGTCCAGCAGATCATGCAGACCGACCTCATCGTCCGCACCTCGTCCCAACGCCGTACCCACCGCACCACGGTCAGTCCCCCGCGCAGTCCGGCCGGGAGCTGAGGCCTGGCCCGGGAAACCCGCACCGCACCACCGCACACGAGCCGCCGGGGAGTCCGCGCGGGGATCCGGAACCGGAACCCCGCGCGGAAGTCAGCACCGGACTCCGTGCGGAAACCTGTTCAGGAGTCGGCACAGGAGTCCGAGCAGGAGCCCGAATCGGCCACCGGACCGCCCCAGGACGCCGATTTAGGGGGTGTTTGTCGGCACCGGCCGAAAACCCGGCACCCAGGTATGTCACACCACGACAGCGTCATTCCTATGATGGGCGGATGGCGGCGCGATGGTGGAGGGGTCGATGACACAGGGGGCAGGTCACGGGCCCGTGCTCAAGGCGATGGTGAGCTGGCGTCCGGCAGGTCCGGACGCGGGTCCGGAGGCCGGACCGGAAGGCGGTCGGGAGACCGGTCAGGCAGCCACGCCCGGCAACGGGTCGTACGGGTTCGCCGAGGCTTCCGGCGCTCCCGTGATGCCAGGCACACCAGACGTTCTCGGTGCGCCCGGTACCGGTGCCGCGGGCGGTGCGGACGGGCCGGCAAGTGCGCCCGCGTCCTTCGCCGCGCCGGCGGCTCCGGCCCAGGCGCCCGCCGCCGCGCCCCCGGCCGGGTACGAGGCGACCCAGCTCGACACCCGCCTGGTGCCGGAGGACTACACCCCGACCGCACACGACCTCCCGGTGATAGCTCCCGTCGACGCGGACCAGCCCGGCCCGCTCTACGTCGTCGGCGATGTCCACGGGTACATCGACGAGCTGCGCACGGCGCTCCACGCCCAGGGCCTCATCGACGCCGAAGGCCACTGGTCGGCGGGCACCGCCCGGCTGTGGTTCCTCGGGGACTTCACCGACCGCGGCCCGGACGGCATCGGCGTCATCGAGCTCGTCATGCAGCTCTCCGCCGAGGCGGCCGCCGCGGGCGGCTACGCCAAGGCCATCATGGGCAACCACGAGCTGCTGCTGCTCGGCGCCCACCGCTTCGGCGACACCCCCGTCAACTCCACCGGCGGCACCGCGTCGTTCCTCGCCGCCTGGCGGCTCAACGGAGGCCAGCCCTCCGACATGGACCGGCTGGAGGACCGCCATCTGACGTGGATGTCCCGGCTGGACGCCGCGCACCTGACCGACGGTCATCTGCTGCTGCACTCCGACACCACGGCGTACCTCGACTACGGCACCACCATCGACGCGATGAACGACGCCGTCACCGGCATCCTTCAGCGCGGCGACGCGGACGAGTGCTGGGACCTGTTCCGCAAGCTCACCAAGCGGTTCGCCTTCCGCGGCGACAACGGCCCGCAGGCCGCCCGGGAACTCCTCGACACCTACGGCGGCCACCAGGTCGTCCACGGCCACAGCCCCATCCCGTACCTGCTCGGCGAGGTCGGCGGCGAATACACCGCGGACGGGGAGGAACGCACCCCGGTCGTCAATGGCCCGATGGCATATGCCGAGAACTTGGCATTGGCAATGGACGGTGGCGTAACCATGGACGGCCGACTGCTCGTTGCCGAACTACCACCCCTTTCCTGATCGGCAGATTTCCGGGAAGCACTCTGTCACCCCCTCATCCCGCGCTCTACCATCGCTATATCCGTAAGGCACGCTCTCCTCCGCTTCACCGGCCGACCGGCTCCACTTACAGCGGGGAGGCACCGGAGACGGAGCATCGGGGGATGCACATGAACAGCGCTCCACACCTGCTCAACGAAGACCGCCCGGACTTCGAACGAGTCCTCGACGACGCACTGCACACCGCGGACACCGGGCACGACGAGCACGGCGGGCACGAAGGCGTGCTCAACAGCGAACAGCTCCGCACCATGGCGCTCAGCGCCGCGGAGGTCATCTCCGCCTGCGCCGCACCGGAATACCAGCAGTATCTGAAGGTCCGCGAGCAGATCCGCGAGGCCCTCGAGGAGTCCGAGATCATCCGCCGGACCGAGCCCGTGACGGCCGCGGACAACCGGGCGTTCAGCTACGCCGCCATGGGCGTGGCCGACTCCGCGGGCTCCGGCGCCGGGCTGTTCGCCGTGGTCGCCGTGCTGACGCCCATCCTGGCGGGCACCGCCGCGCTGATCTTCCTGCTGATCGGCTACGTCCTGCACGCGATGACGCCGGAACCCGCCATCGCCGCACCGCTGCGCACCGCCGGCTGGCTCTTCGCGGGCGTCACCGGGTGCGGCATCCTGGTCGGGATGGTCGGCCTGCTCCTCACCGCCCTGCGCGACAGCGCGAGCGCCATCCATGACGACGATTCCGGCTCGCTCCCGCCCGAGGTCGCCGCCGCCCGCGAGGCGTGGCGGCGGGCACTGCGCGACCGCGGCGTCCTGCCCTTCCTCGCCGAAGCCAGAACGAACGCCGCGCTGGCGCCCCATCCGGACTTCGAGGCTCCGCGCCCCAACGGCACCCAGCCCTCGCGAATGCCCCGACTCGGCTATTCCCGCCCGGACTTCACCAGTCCCGGTCCCGAGGAATCCCCAGGACCCGGCCACCGATTCTCCAGCCCCGATTTCTCCAGCCCGGACTTTTCGAGCCCCGACTTCACGGGCCCGGACGAGGGTTCGAGATAGCGCACCAGGTTGTGCGTATGGGCGGAATGCGGAACTCCGCACCTATAGGGCGAATTTGGGGACATCCGCCCCCATGTGACGCATGAACACACCCACGGTGTACGCCGGAGGCGGCACGGCGTAGCCCGCCTCACCCCGGTGTCGACTGCGTCGGGCACCGGGCCAGGGCGGCGTTCCCCGGCTACGCGGACAGCGGAAGGACTCCGAAGCCGCAGGAGAATGCTGCGGCTCCGGGCCCAACTGGTTGAAACGTTAACGCAATGCCGCGGCCGGCCGACAAAGTCCAATCCGTGGACAACTCCGCCTTCGAGAGTGTTTCGAATGGGCGCGCTCCCAACGGGATTTCCCGCAGAACCGCAGGTCAGCGGCGCGCCATCACTCCAGCGGCATTCGATCGGAAGAGTGCAGAGGCGACGTTCCCATGCGCACGCGCATATGCCAGAAGCATACTTTGTCGTACTCTGCCCGACCACCGGGACGACGGGAGTCGAACGGCGTGGATCAGGCCCGACTCCATTGTGGGAGACGGCAATTGGCGTGGAACGAGTTACTCCGGACGACTGGTTTCGATACGAGTTGATGATGAGTAGGGTGTGACCCGCTGCCGATGGATCTACGGAAGGTGCCTGGCTGAATTCAGAGGGTCTGGCTGAATTCAGCATGACCGGAATGTGCGTGTGCGGGTGGTGTCGTCTGCAGGATCTGGAGGGGGATAGTGGCTGCTGGCTCGTTCGAGGGGCAGTACGTGTGGCATCCGGCGGCCGATGATCGTCAGTTGGCCCGGGCCTGCATGGACGTGAAGGCCGGGCGGTACCTCGGCGCACACGAGATCCTGAGGGAGACCCGCGGGGATTTCGAAGTGCGGGCCCACCGGTCCCTCGTACTGGCCTCCGAGGCAGCGGATTCCGACCTGGCCGAACGCTGGCTGGCCGAGGAACCCAGCGCCGAGTCCGCGCTGCTGTGGGCGCGGGTGGCGATGCTCCGGGCGTTACGGATGGCCGACGCCGGCGATCTCCGCGAGGGGGCGCTGGTCCGCATAGCGCAGGGCGCGTGCGAACGGGCCTCGGAGATGCTGCCCACCGACCCGACGCCCTGGGTGACCCAACTGGCGCTCACCCGGCTCCAGCGACCCCGCGACCCCGCGCCGCGCGGACTGCTGACCGAGCCGACCGGGCCCTGGTACCTGTTCGCCCACATCCTCCGGCTCGACCCCTGGCACCGTGAGGCGCACCACCGGTTCCTGGCCTTCTTCTTCACCCGCAACGGCGGCTCGGCGAGCGCGCGATGGGACGTCGCCTCGTTCCTGAGCCACCGGGCACCGACCAACTCGCCCCTGCGGCTGCTGCCGCTGGTGGCGCTGGTCGAGGACTACGACCCCTCCGCGCTGCTGGCGGACCGCACCTGGGAACAGCCCCAGTGGAAAGCGACCACGATGGGGATCTACACCCATTGGTTTCCCGAGACGGCCAAGTACCGGTTCACCCCGGTGCTCGACCTGGCTTATCTGGCGCATGCCCTGGTCATGGCGAAGCTGGAATTCGAGGCACGGGAAGTCCTCACGGCATCAGGACCCTATGCGTCCCGTATGCCCTGGAGTGCGTTCGGAGCGCCCGAGGAACAACTGACCAGGGCCAGAAAGCTGTGCGGACTGCCGATTCCGAGTGCCGCCTGACACCTCTGCCGCTCCACATCGCACGACGAAGTCCTCCCGTCCTCCATGTCTCAGAAAGGCTGCGGTTGTGACCGAGCACAGATCTCTTTCACACTCGAAAACTCTTCGACCTCCAGCGCCGGTCGCCACCCTCGACGACGACGCGACGCTGCATGCCATGGGCTATCCGCGGAAACTTACCCGGCGATTTCGCGCGTTTGACAACTTCGCGATCTCTTTCACCATCATCAACATCATCGCCGGTATCTTCTCCTCCTTCGGTTTCGGCATGGCGGCCGGCGGTCCGCGGATTCTCATATTCGGCTGGATAGGCGTGTCCATCATGGTGCTGTTCGTCGGCGCCTCGATGGGGGAGATCGCCTCCGCCTATCCGACCAGCGGCGCGCTGTACTTCTCCGCGGGCAAGCTCGCCAAGCGGCACCGCGGCGCCTGGTCCTGGTACACCGGCTGGCTGAACTTCGTCGGCCAGGTGGGCGGGACGGCCGCCACCGGCTACGCCGCCGCCACCTTCATCCAGGCCTTCATCGCGATGCAGTGGACCGACTACGAGGTGACGGCGCAGCGCACCGTGGGCATCACGGCGGTGATCCTGCTGCTGCAGGCGCTGGCCAACACCTACACGGTGCAGCTGATCGCCCTGCTGAACCGCATCTCCGTGTGGTGGCTGTTCATCGGCATGGTCGTGATCGTCGTCTGTCTGACCGTCATACCCGACCACCACCAGTCGGTTTCCTTCGTGACGCATTTCGAGAACAACACCGGCTTCTCCAACGGGATTTACGGCGCGATGCTCGGTCTGCTCGTCACGAGCTGGACCTTCACCGGCTTCGACGGCAGTTTCCACATGTCGGAAGAGACCGTGCAGGCGACGGTCAACGCGCCCAAGGGCATCATGCGGTCGATCGCCTACTCGGCGGGCATCGGCCTGATCCTCATGCTCGCCCTGGTGTACGCGATTCGTGATTACGCGGCCGAGGCGAGCTCTGCCGCACCGCCGGTGCAGATTCTCATCGACGCGCTCGGCATGGGCACCGCCAAGCTGCTGCTGCTGATCGTGATCGGCGCCATGCTGTTCTGCGGCCTGGCCAACATGACCAGCAATACCCGGCAGATCTTCGCGTTCTCCCGTGACGGTGCGATGCCCGGCTCGCGTTGGTGGCATTCGGTGTCCCCGCGCACCCGTACGCCCGTCAAGGCGGTATGGCTCGCGGCGGCCTGCTCCATCATTCTGGTACTGCCCGGCTGGTGGTCCCACACCGCCTTCACCGCCATTGTCAGCGTCAATGTCGTCGGGCTGTTCCTCGCCTATGGCGTGCCCATCTTCCTGCGGCTGCGCCTGGGTGACGAGTTCGAGTCCGGCCCCTGGAACCTCGGGCGCTACGGCAAGGTCGTCGGAACGGTCGCCGTGACCTGGATCGTCCTCAGCAGCGTGCTGTTCATGCTGCCCCAGGTCTCCCCGATCACCACGACCTCGTTCAACTACGCCCCGATCGCCCTGGGTGTGGTGCTGCTCATCGCCACCGTCTGGTGGTTCGCCACCGCGCGGAAGCGCTTCCAGGGACCGGTCAGCTACGGCCGCCCCGATGAAGTGGCCGCCATGGACCTGATCTGACCCGGCGGTACCCGATCGGCCCGAAGCACCTGAACGGCCCGAACACAGTGCACCGCAGAGGTCCCGGTGGGATTCCCACCGGGACCTCACGCATGCGCGGCCCGGACCCCCACCACCCGGAACACCGGCAGGCCGGGCAGCCGGCCCCGATGCTCTGGACGTACATCGGTGACATCGACAACGGGGAACGCTGCATCCAGAAGAAGGAGACCGGACGATGAGCGGCGGAGGCCAGGACGGGAGCCTCCGCCGCTCACCACGGACCGCGAGCGGTCAGTCGGCCAGCGGCAGGTAGACCCGGTTGCCGCTCGCCGCGAACTCGGCGGACTTCTGCCGCATCCCGGCCTCCGGGTCCAGCAGCAGATCCCCGCCGTGCTCCTTGCGGATGTCCTGGCTGATCTTCATCGAGCAGAACTTGGGGCCGCACATGGAGCAGAAGTGCGCGGTCTTGGCGCCGTCCGCCGGCAGCGTCTCGTCGTGGAAGTCACGCGCGGTGTCCGGGTCCATGGCCAGGTTGAACTGGTCCTCCCAGCGGAACTCGAAGCGGGCGTCGGACAGCGCGTCGTCCCAGTCCTGCGCCCCCGGGTGGCCCTTGGCCAGGTCCGCCGCGTGCGCCGCGATCTTGTACGTGATGACGCCGGTCTTGACGTCGTCCCGGTTGGGCAGGCCCAGGTGCTCCTTGGGCGTGACGTAGCAGAGCATCGCGGTGCCCCACCAGGCGATCATCGCGGCGCCGATGCCCGAGGTGATGTGGTCGTAGGCGGGCGCGACATCGGTGGTGAGCGGGCCGAGCGTGTAGAACGGCGCCTCCTCGCAGATCTCCTGCTGGAGGTCGATGTTCTCCTTGATCTTGTGCATCGGGACGTGCCCGGGGCCCTCGATCATGGTCTGCACGTTGTGCCGCTTGGCGATGGTGTTCAGCTCGCCCAGCGTCCGCAGCTCCGCGAACTGCGCCTCGTCGTTGGCGTCCGCGATGGAGCCGGGGCGCAGGCCGTCGCCGAGCGAGTACGTGACGTCGTAGGAGGCGAGGATGTCGCAGAGCTCCTCGAAGTTCTCGTAGAGGAACGACTCCTTGTGGTGCGCGAGGCACCAGGCGGCCATGATCGAGCCGCCGCGCGAGACGATGCCGGTCTTGCGGCGGGCGGTGAGCGGGACGTAGCGCAGCAGCACGCCGGCGTGCACCGTCATGTAGTCGACGCCCTGCTCGGCCTGCTCGATGACGGTGTCCTTGTAGACCTCCCAGGTCAGCTCCTCGGCCTTGCCGTCGACCTTCTCCAGCGCCTGGTAGAGGGGGACGGTGCCGATGGGCACGGGGGAGTTGCGCAGCACCCATTCACGGGTGGTGTGGATGTTGCGGCCGGTGGACAGGTCCATGACCGTGTCGGCGCCCCACTTGGTGGCCCACGTCATCTTGTCCACCTCCTCCTCGATGGAGGAGGTGACCGCGGAATTGCCGATGTTGGCGTTGACCTTCACCAGGAACCGCTTGCCGATGATCATCGGCTCGATCTCGGGGTGGTTCACGTTCATCGGCATCACGGCCCGGCCGGCCGCGATCTCCTCGCGCACCACCTCGGGGGAGACGTTCTCGCGGATCGCGATGTACTCCATCTCCGGGGTGATGTCGCCGCGGCGGGCGTACGCGAGCTGCGTCACCGCCTGTCCGTCCCGCCCCCTGCGGGGCACCCGGGGGCGGCCGGGGAAGACCGCGTCGAGGTTGCGCAGACCGCCGCGGGGGGAGGTGTGCTTGATCCCGTCGTCCTCGGGGCGGACCGGGCGGCCCGAGTACTCCTCGGTGTCGCCGCGGCCGATGATCCAGTTCTCCCGCAGCGGCGCCAGGCCGCGGCGGACGTCCGTGGTGACGTTCGGATCGGTGTACGGCCCCGACGTGTCGTACAGCGTCACGTCACGGCCGGTGGTGAGGTGCACCTGGCGCACGGGGACCTGGATGTCCGGCCTGGTGCCGGTCAGGTAGCCCTTGTGCCAGCCGGGCTCGCGCTTCTCCGCAGCGACGGACGGCTCCGCCGAAACGGGCTTTTCCGTCGAAACGGACTGAACGGAGACAGGCATGCGTGCATCCTGCGTGGTCATGAGACCCAACTCCCTACGCCGGCATTACCCGGTAACAGGTTCAGCGGTCGGCGCAGTTCTTCAGCGCCCTCTCAGCCCGGTGCTCCGAGCTCCCGCGATTGCAAAGGTGCCCCCACGGTAGCGGGTGCGGACGAACGCACACCAGGGGGTCTTGCGATGATCGGCCCGTGGACACCCCCCAGGCGTCGCCGCACGCGCACTCGCACACCCACGGTCACGGTCCGGTGCCGCCGGTCTCGAAGCACCTCCGCAAGGTCATCGCGGTGGTTCTGGTCCCCTTCGCCGCAGCGGTGCTCGCCGGGCTGATCGTGCTGTGGCCGGGTGGAGTGCCCCCGCACGCGCGCACCGGGGTCGGTTTCGACCAGCAGACACAGCAGGCGCGGGTCACCAGGATCGACGACGTCGACTGCGCCGAGGCGAACACACAGTCACCGGCGCAGTCCACACCCGGCGCCGCCGCCTCCCCGCCGGAACGCTGCGAGAAGGCGACCATCGAGGTCACCACGGGCAAGGACCAGGGCCGGACGTTCACCGAGATCGTGCACCCCGACCAGACCCGCCGCTACACGGCGGGCCAGGGCGTGGTGGTGGCGTACGCACCCGACGCTCCGAAGGAGCTGCAGTACGCGGTGACCGATGTCGACCGCGGCTTCCCGCTCGCGCTGCTGGCCGGGATCTTCGCCCTCGCGGTGATCGCCGTCGGCAGGATGCGCGGTCTGATGGCGCTGATCGCGCTGGTCATCAGCTTCGCGATCCTGACGCTCTTCATCCTCCCGGCGATCCTGCACGGCCACGATCCGCTGCTGGTGGCGGTGATCGGCGGCAGCGCGATCATGCTGATCGCGCTCTACATGTGCCACGGACTCAACGCCCGTACGTCGGTGGCGGTGATCGGCACGCTGTGCTCGCTCTTCCTGATCGGGATCCTCGGCTCGGTCTTCATCTCCTGGGCCCACTTGACGGGCAACACCTCGGACGAGACCGGGCTGATCCACACCCTCTACCCCGGCATCGAGATCAAGGGCCTGCTGCTGGCCGGCATCATCATCGGCTCGCTGGGCGTCCTGGACGATGTGACGGTCACCCAGACCTCGGCGGTGTGGGAGCTCAAGGACGCCGACCCCGGCGCGAGTTGGCGCAAGCTCTACGGAGCCGGCATGCGGATCGGCCGGGACCACATCGCGTCGGTGGTGAACACCCTGGTGATGGCGTACGCGGGTGCGGCGCTGCCGCTCCTGCTGCTGTTCTCGGTGGCGCGCAGCGGGGTGCTGCGGGTCGCCGGCAGCGAGCTGGTGGCGGAGGAGATCGTCCGGACGCTGGTCGGCAGCATCGGCCTGGTCGCGTCGGTTCCCCTGACGACGCTGCTGGCGGCGCTCGTTGTCAGTGCCGACCGGCACAATACGAGGACAAGCGTTACGAAGACGGACGGACCGAAGACGGACGGACCGAGGGCGGGGGAACCGAGGGCGGGCGGACCGAGCGCGGGGGACACTCTCCCCGCGAGGACCGGCGGCGGTCACCGGCGCCGGGGGAAGTAGCGGCAGGCCGTACTCGCGGGGGCGGGTGGCGGCGGCGGGTTGTGACGGGGAACGGGGGGACGATGGCCGGGATGATCGGGCTGCAGGGCAGGGTGACGGGGCGGATCGGCCCAGGGCTGGTCGGCGAGGTGATCGTCCAAGTACGGGGCGGCGCCGAGGCGTTCCTCGCGTATCCGGTCACACCGGGCGAGCGCATGGAGACCGGGACGCAGATCGTGGTCGTGGAATACCAGGCCCCGCGGACGGTCTACGTGGCCGCCGCCTTCGGCTGAGCGGGGTTCCGACTCCGGCTGAACGGGCTTCGCGCGTCGGCTGAGCGGGCTTCGTATCAAGACTGCGCCAAGGTTCCGTCAGGGTGTTCACCACGGCCTTGCGCGGGAGCACACTCGCGATCGTCAGGCCCCGCATGGGGGCCGCTGTAAGGGGGCGTATGCCGATGATCATCGGCGTCGTGGCGGGACTCGTTCTCGCCGCAATCATCATCGTGATCGGGCTGTTCAAGCTGATGTGGCGGGTCGCGGAGCCGAATGAGGCGCTTGTCATCTCCGGTTCCCGGCACCGCACCGAGGGCATCGAGGAAGGGCTGGGATTCCGTATCGTCACGGGGCGCGGGACGTTCGTGGTCCCCGGTGTCCAGGCCGTGCGCAAGCTCTCGCTCGATCTCAACGAGACCGAGCTGCTGGTGGACTGTGTGACGCAGCAGGGCATTCCGCTGAAGGTGCGCGGAGTCGTCATCTTCAAGGTCGGCGACGACTTCGTGTCGATAGCCAACGCCGCACGCCGTTTCCTGGACCAGCAGAAGTTCATGGGCGACCGGGTGCACAACGTCTTCGCCGGTCATCTGCGGTCGATCGTCGGCGGGTTGACGGT
The DNA here is from genome assembly GCF_023701745.1 of Streptomyces sp. RKAG293. Lineage (NCBI taxonomy): Bacteria > Bacillati > Actinomycetota > Actinomycetes > Kitasatosporales > Streptomycetaceae > Streptomyces > Streptomyces sp. RKAG293. The sequence goes on from NZ_JAJOZB010000001.1 coordinate 4,614,576, forward strand.
CGAGGACATGATCCGTGACCGCGAGAAGCTCACCGGGCAGACCCGGGCCGCCTCCGGCTCGGAGATGGAGAAGCTCGGCCTGATCATCGACTCGCTGCAGATCCACGAGATCGAGGACCCGACCGGGTACATCAAGAACCTGGCCGCGCCGCACGCCGCGGCCGTCCACCGGGACGCGCGGATCGCCCAGGCCGAGGCGGACCGGCTGGCCACCGAGGCGGAGCAGAAGGCCGCCGCCCGGATGTCCGAGGCGACCCGGGACAGCGAGATCCTGCAGGCCGGCTACCAGGCCGAACGGGACAAGGCGGCCGCGACATCACGACAGGCGGGACCGCTGTCGGAGGCCGCGGCCAAGCAGGAGGTCGTGGTCCAGGAGACCCGCGTCGCTGAGCTGGAGGCGCAGCGCCGCGAGCAGCAGCTCCAGGTCGACGTCAGAAAGCCGGCGGACGCGAAGGCGTACGAGAAGCGGACGCTGGCCGAGGCCGAACGCGATGTGCGGATCTCGGCGGCACAGGCGAAGGCCAAGGAGACCGAGCTGGCGGCCATCGCCGAAGCCAACCGGGTCAAGATAGCCGCGGCCGCGCAGGCCGAGATGACGAAGGTCAGCGGGCTGGCACAGGCGGCGGCCACCCGGGCGACCGGTGAGGCCGAGGCGGCGGCGACGCAGGCCCGCGGGCTCGCGGAGGCCGAGGCGGCGAAGGCCAAGGGCCTGGCCGAGGCCGCGTCGATCCAGGCGCGCGCGGAGGCGCTGGCCACCAACCAGGAGGCCGTGGTCGCTCAGCAGCTGGCCGAGAACTGGCCGGAGATCGTGAAGGCGGGCGCCTCGGCGTTCGGCAACGTGGAGCACATGGTGCTGCTCAACGGCGCGGACGGCATGTCCGACATGTTCGCCAAGGCACTCACCATGGGCGGCACCGGGCTCGGACTGGCCCGCCAGCTGCTCGCGTCGATGGGAACGGAGAACGGCGTCAGCGCCGTGCCGCCGCCCGCGTCTCCCAACGGATCGACGCCCCGCAGCCACCTGATACCGCTACAGGACGACGACCAGGCCTGATCCGCGAAGCACGAGTGAGGGCGGGGGCGGGGCGCGTCATCGCGCCGCGCCGCCCCCGCCCGGCCGTCCGGCGCGGCGGGTGCCGCCGGCGGACGGGATGTACGGGTTCCGGCCCCCCGGGGAATTACCAGTCACGATGTGAGGAGGACGAGGATCCCGAGGTGAACTTCTTCACCAGGAAGATCAACCCGCCGACCAGCGCCGCGAAGACCAGCACCTTGAACAGCAGACCGATGACGAATCCGACCAGGCTCATGATCAAGCCGCCGAAGACGACGAGAGCGATCACCGGGATCGCCACCCACTTGATCCACCAGGGCAGACCCTTGACCAGCTCTTCCATGACTGTTTCCCTCCAGATTCCTTCGTTGTCCCCGTGGTTCGACTCTAGAGCCGCGGAGGGGGCCGGCGGAGGGGTCGGAGACCCGATCCTTCCCTGACCGTTCCCCTACGGAACCCCAGGGTCCGACCCTCAGTCGCCCGGGCTCAGGCCTCCGGCGGCGAGAAGACGACCATGACCCGCAGGTCCTCCGTCACGTGGTGGAAGCGGTGCGGCACCCCCGCCGGCACATAGACGACGCTGCCGCGGGCCACCGTGGTCGTCTCCTCCCCCACGGTGATCGCCGCCCGCCCGCTCACCACCAGATAGATCTCGTCCTGCTGGTGCGGGACCTGCGGATCGAGCTCCCCGGCCTGCAGCGCGTACAGCCCCGCCGACATGTTCCGTTCGCGGAGAAAGCTGAGATAGGCCCCGTTGTTGGCGGCCCGCTCCGCCTCCAGGTCGTCCAGCCGGAACACCTTCATCGCAGCTCTCCCTCGTCGCAGCTCTTGCCCGGGCGATCAGTTCTGCCACGATCACACCATGAAGAATTTCGTCGTCAAGACACTCGCCAACGCCGGGGCCCTCGGTGTGGCCATCTGGCTGGTCAAGGACATCACCCTCACCGGTGACGACACCTGGCACAAGGTGCTCACCGTCATCCTGGTCGCCGTGGTCTTCGGACTGGTGAACTGGCTGGTCAAGCCGGTCGTCAAACTGCTGTCCTTCCCCCTGTTCATCCTCACCCTGGGCCTGATCACGCTGGTCGTGAACGCCCTGATGCTGCTGCTCACCTCCTGGCTCGCCGGAAAGCTCAGCCTCGACTTCCACGTCGACGGCTTCTGGGCGGCGCTGATCGGCGGCCTGATCATCAGCATCGTCTCCTGGGCCCTCAACATGCTCCTGCCGGACGAGGACTGAGCGCCGGGGAGGAGGACCCGATGCCGTTACGAGGACCGGAGGGGCCGGGGCCGTTGGGGGCCCCGGCCGAAGGTTGGAGGAGGGGTACTTCGAAATGCTGCCGAGCTGTTTGTGAGCCGTCAGGCTCATAGACAGTCGATTTCGAAGCCCCGCCCCGGGGGCCCCGGCCCCCGGCCCGGATCGGGTTGACTGGACCCGCGCGCACCCGCGCAGCAGGTGCGACCCCAGGTCCCAGGAGGCAGCGATGGCCGAGTCCGACAGCCCGAGCGGCAGCGGTGAAAGTACCCGCAGCGTGCACGCCGGACGCCCGCCCGCCCAGCCGTACGAACCCTCCCTGCCCGGCCCCACCTTCGTCTCGCACTTCCACCTGCCCGGCGACGCGACGGGCCCGTACACCTACGGCCGGGAGCAGAACCCGACCTGGACCCTGCTCGAGGACGCGATCTCCGAGCTGGAGTCCCCCGCCGACCCGACCGCCAGGACGACCGTCTTCGCCTCGGGGATGGCCGCGGTCTCCGCCGTGCTCCTGTCCCAGATGAGCGCGGGCGACACCGTCGTGCTGCCCTCCGACTGCTACCAGACGACCCGGGCCCTCCAGCAGCGGCTGGAGTCGTACGGAGTCACCGTGCGCCTCGCGCCGACCCGCGACGACGCGCAGCTGGCCTTGCTGGACGGCGCGCGTCTGCTGTGGCTGGAGACCCCGTCCAACCCCGTCCTGGACGTCTGTGACATCCGCCGGCTCGCCGAAGCCGCGCACGCGGCGGGCGCCCTGGTCGCCGTCGACAACAGCCTCGCCACCCCGCTCGGCCAGCGCCCGCTCGACCTCGGCGCCGACTTCTCGGTCGCCAGCGGCACCAAGGCCCTGACCGGCCACGGCGACCTGCTGCTCGGCTACGTGACCACCCGCGACCCCGAGCTCGCCGAACAGACCCGGCGGTGGCGCAACACCGTCGGTGCGATCCCCGGCCCGATGGAGGCCTGGCTCGCGCACCGTTCGCTGGCCACCCTCTCGCTGCGCGTGGACCGGCAGGCCGCCAACGCCCTGGAGCTGGCCACGGCGCTCGCCGACCGCCCGGAGGTGACCGGGCTGCGCCACCCCGGCCTGCCCACCGACCCGGCGCACGCACTCGCCGCCGGTCAGATGCGCCGGTTCGGCAGCGTCGTCTCCTTCACGCTGCCCGGCAAGGAGCACGCCGAGCGCTTCCTCTCCGCGCTCCGGATCACCGTCGAGGCGACGAGTTTCGGCAGCGTCCAGTGCACGGCCGAACGCCGGGCCCGCTGGGGCGGCGACGCGGTTCCGCCGGGCTTCATCCGCTTCTCGGTGGGCGTGGAGGACGCGGCCGACATCGTCGCCGATGTCACCCGCGCCCTGGACGCCGCTCAGTAGGGCCACTACGCATATATGCAGGGAGCCCTACGCAGAATGGGCGGTTCGAGCCTCCCCCCTCGTGGCTCGAACCGCCCTGGCGCAACGCGCGAAGATGCGCTCGAACAAGGCTAGTTGACTCTGCGTCAGTGTCCAATCACAGTACCTGGTACGACCTATCGATAAATTTATACTTGGCGATGCGTCAGGTTCTGTCTGCGAGGAGACCACGGTGGACCTGGCCCTCCTGCGTACCTTCGTCACCGTGCACCGGGCCGGTTCCTTCACCCGGGCCGCCCAGCTCCTGGGCCTGTCCCAGCCCGCCGTCACCGGCCAGATACGCACGCTGGAACGGCAGGTCGGCCGCCCGCTCTTCCTGCGGCTGCCCCGCGGCGTCGCCCCCACCACCGTGGGCGACGAGCTCGCGCACAAGGTCGCCCCGCACCTCGACGCGCTGCTGGAGATCACCGCGGCGGCCCCCGACGACGACGGCCCCGGCACCCACAGCCTGCATCTGGCGGGCCCCGCCGAGTTCACCGCGCTGCGCATCCTGCCCGCCCTGGCGCCGCTGGTCACCGACGGGCTGCACCTGCGGGTCTCGCTCAGCGGCGACGACGAGGCGCTGGCCGGGCTCGCCGCCGGCCACCATGACCTGGCCGTCGTCAGCGTCCAGCCCCGCGACCGGCTGATAGCGGCCGTACCGCTGTGGGACGAGGAGTACGCCCTGGTCGCCGCGCCCGCCTGGCTGGCACAGGCCGGCGGCCCGCACGGAGTGCGCGACCACGGCCCGCAGATGCTCGACGACCTGCCCGTCGTCACCTGCGACGAGGAGTGCCGGCTGCTGTCCCAGTACTGGTCGGCCGTCTTCGACGCCAAGCCCACCCGGGATCCCGCGGTCGTCGTCCCCGACCTGCGCGCCGTCCTGGACTGCGTACGCGACGGGGCCGGGCTGGCCGTCCTGCCCCGCTATCTGTGCGGCCCCGCACTCGCCGCCGGGGAGATCGCCCTGCTGCTGGAGCCTCCCGTGCCACCGCTGCGGACCTACTTCCTGGCCACCCGGGTCGGCACCCTCGCACTGCCCCACCTCGCGCGGGCGCACGATCGGCTGCTGACCGCCGCACAGGGCTGGTAGCCGCCGTACCACCGGCCGCGTCAAGGCCGCCGGGGCCGGATCAGGGGCCCTGGCAGGTGGCCGGCGGAGCCCGGCGAGCGCCGCTGACGCGCCAACGGGAATCAAATGCTCCGATTCACTGCTCCCGGTGCGTTTGTCGATCCTTGTGCCGCGGCAGATCTCAACCATGCCCCTGGAGAACGCAACTCCGGCCGAAGCCCCCGCCACCCGCCCGGTGGTCAAGCGCACCGCCCGCGCGATCCTGCTCGACGGCGACCGCATGGTCCTCATCAAGCGCACCAAGCCCGGCCTCGCCCCGTACTGGATCACTCCGGGCGGCGGTGTGGAGGACGACGACCCCTCGGTCGTCGACGCCCTGCACCGTGAAGTGGACGAGGAGCTGGGAGCCAAGATCACCGACGTCGTCCCGGCCTTCGTCGACACCGTCGAACACATCGCGGAGAACGGCGCCCACGGCGTGAAGGTGCAGTACTTCTTCGTGTGCCGGCTCGCCTCGATGGACCCGGCCCGCCGGCACGGCCCCGAGGTGGACGATCCGTGCGGGACGTACGACGTCGTCCGTGTGCCGTTCAGCCGGGTCGGGCTGGCCTCCGTCGAGGTGGTGCCGCTGACGCTGCGGCACTATCTCGACGCGAACATCGAAGGCGTGCTGGGACTGGTCGGCCCCGACCTGGGCTGAGCCGGCCGCTGACCCGCAGGGCCCCTGCCTGCCGGTCGGCCCGTCTGCCGGTCAGCCCGCTGGCCTGCCCGCCCGTCAGCCCGCCTGCCGGAGGAACCAGCCGCGGAGCCGCCGCGCGCGCCGCCGCTCCGCCGGACCGGGTGGCGCGGCCACCACCCGCGCGACGGGCACCGGCACAGGCACGGGCACTTGCACGGGCGCGGGAGCCGCCGGTACCGGCTGTACCGGCATGCGTTCCGCCGCCGCCCCGAAGTGGTCGCCGCCCTTGCGGCGTACGTCGTCGGTGCCCCACGACCGCCCGCCGCCTGCGGCGGAACCTTTCTGCAACGGCGCTGCGACCAACCGCGGAATGTGCTTCGAGCAGTGGATGTAGGCCTCCTCGACCTCCACCTCGACCCACATCTGCGGACGGCGGCCGGGCACCGGATCGTCCGGCAGTTCCGGGTGCTCGGCGCGCATCCGCTCGTCCGGGATCAGCAGCGCGCGGCCGTTGATGTGCAGCCCGATCCGGTCCCGGGCGAAGTCGATCAGCAGGATCCCGACGTGCGGGTTCTCGCGGATGTTGCCGAGCGAGGCCATGACCCCGTTGCCCCGGTACTCGGGATACGTGAGCGTCCTGTCGTCCAGGATCCGCACGAAACCGGGCGGCCCGGCCCTGAAGGTGCTGTCGCACTCCCCGCGCCGGTCCGCCGTGGACAGGAAGAACATCTCCTGCCGGGCGACGAACTCCCGCATCCGCGGATTGAGCCGGTCCCGCACCTGGTCGTCGTAGAACCGGTCCGCGCGCAGGCCCGTGCCCAGCTCCGTCTGGAGCAGGTGCTCGCCGTCGCTGCCCGGTCGCTCCACCCGGCTAGTCACCCGCCGCCACCAGTTCCTCCAGGGCGTCGTGGCGTATGCGGTGCGAGGGCATACCGCCGCCGACCAGCGCGTCCATACTGCTGCGGATCATCCCGGCCGGGCCCGAGAGATAGGCGTCGTACGCCTCCCACGGGCCGTACTGCCGCACGATGTCCGGCAGCGGGCCCGACAGGCTGCTGCTCGGGGTGTCGGCGACCACCGGGCGCACGGAGAGCCAGGAGTGCTCCTCCTGCATACGGAGCATCGTGTCGAGGTCGTACAGGTCGTGGTCGTGGCGCGCACCGTAGAAGACCTCGACCGAGCGCTTGCGGCCGTGCTCGACGACGTCCTCGACCAGCGCCTTGATCGGCGCGATGCCGGTACCGCCCCCGACGCACAGCAGTCCGCTGTCCGTGGTGTGGTCGACGACCATGGAACCGGCCGGCGGGCCGAGCCGGATCACGTCGCCCGGCCGCGCCCGGTGCACCAGCGCGTTGCTGACCCAGCCGGCCGGGACCGCCTTCACGTGGAAGGAGAGCAGACCGTCCGAGCGGGGCGCCGAGGCGAAGGAGTAGTGCCGCCACACCCGCGGCCACCAGGGCGTTTCGAGCGACGTGTACTGGCCGGCCAGGAACGGGTACGGCTGGTCGGGCCGTACGGTCACCACGGCGATGTCCTGGGTGCGGGGCTCGTGCGAGACGATCTCGGCCTGCCACCACGGCGGCGCGTGCCGCTCGTCGGCGGCGGCCGCGTCGATCATCACCTGCGAGATCACCGTGTAGGCGCGTACCCACGCGGCCTCGGTCAGCGGGTCCCAGACGGCCGCGGCGTACCGGCTGAGCGCCCCGATCAGGGCCTCGCCGACGGCGGGGTAGTGCTCCGGCTGCGTCCCGTACTTGCGGTGGCCGCGGCCGAGGTTGGTCAGGTACTCGACGAGCGTCTCGGTGTCGTCGATGTGCTCGGCCGCGGTGAGCAGGGCCTTCAGGATCCGGTCGCGCTGGGCGTCCATGGCCGCCGGGAAGAGCTCGCGCAGTTCCGGGTGCCGGATGAACAGCAGGGCGTAGAAGTAGCCGGTGGTCCGGTCGGCGACCGGAGCGACCTCCGCCATGGTCCGCCGGATCAGCAGCGCGTCCGGCGAGGCCGCGGACGCGGGTGCGGCCTGGGAGCCGGGGAGGCGCGGCGCGGGCTCCGGCATGGGGGCCGGGGCGGGTTCCGGGGCGAGTACCGGCGCGGCCTCCGGCGGGGGTGCGTGCCCGTCCGGCGGCTGATCCGCCTGGTGGCCCGTCTGCTCCTGTGCCTGTGCCTGCGCCTGCTCCTGCTCCTGCTGGTCCGCCTGTTGCTGGGCCCGCTGCTTGCGGGCGGCGGCCCTGCCGACGGGTCTTATGGCGGCCGGGGACCTGCTGGGTATTTCGGATTCACCGCCGTCCGCCGTGCGTTGATGCGAGTCGGTTTCCCGTTCGGGCGGAGTGAACCAGCCCCGGTTCGGATCCGTCTCGGCCGAGTTGGTGGTCAGAGCGTCCATCGTGAACTTCGCCTCGAACTTCCCCGGTCGATTTCCCGACGTGTGTCACGCGTGGTGGGTTGCGAGCGTGTCACGCAGGGGCGGCGCATCGGACAAATAGCCGGAAGCACAGGAAACGGGGCTGCATTCAGGTTAGGATCCGTCGGCTTGCGGCGGCCCGAGGCGCTCGAACGCAGTCGACCATACCCGGAACGCGCTGTTCGACAAGCCCCGTTGGCCGATTCACCGGAGCACGTTGGCCAAATCCCGTGACCCTTCCCACAGAGTCACGGAATTCGGTTTGGACAACGTCAGCCGGGTATCAGTTGTGGCCCCATTCGGTCATTCACGATCGAATTGATTCACCAGGGCAAAGGCCTCACGCAAGTCGCGACCCGAATAGGCATGAGTGGCCAGATCCCGTACATAGTGGTCACCGTTCACCGCCACCGACGTCGGCACCACCCCGAACAGCGCCGCGTCCGACAGCGAGTCCCCGTAGGCCACGCAGTCCGCCCGCGTCACCCCGTACTGGGCGCAGAGTTCATCGGCGATGCCCACCTTCGACTCCGGCACCAGGATCCCCGCCAGATCGAGCACCGCTTCGGGCGCGAAGGGCACCGGCGGGAAGACCGACGAGCGCGCCTCGTGCACGCCCCACTCGCGCAGCCGCCCCACGAAGAAGTCCGGCGACAGGGAGATCACCGCGCAGTGGTCACCGCGATCGGTGATCTCCGTCCAGACCTCGCGTATGCCGTCGAGCCACGGCGCACCCTCGAAGGCGGCCTGCAGCCGCTCCTCCGTCAGCGTCGCCCACAGCGCGTACACCCGCTCCGCGAACCCCGGCGGGTCCAGGGTGCCCCGGATCAGCCCGCCTTCCAGCTCCTGGATCTCCTCGACCATGTCCAGCTCCCGGGCCAGCTCCAGGCTCGCCGAGGAGCCGTGCATCAAGGTGCCGTCCATGTCGAAAATGTGCAGCCGTGCCACGCGAGCGTCTCCCTGCTTCGTACCGGTCCCGCCTACGCGGAGATACTCCCAGCGTGCGACGGGATCCACCGATCGGGCCACTCGATTTGTGCGGCAGGGACGCCGTGCCACGGCTCCGGCGGTGATGTTCCACGTGGAACATCACGGCCGGAGAACGCCACCGGTGCCGACCGTCATAGGCCGTGGAGCACCCTCGGCGACGGGTCAGGACCCCACCCGGCTGACCGTGACATCGCCGGAGCCCGTCTTCGCCTGGATGCGCGCGGTGGCCGACGGGTCGGTCGGCACCGACACGGTCCTGTCGCCCGAGCCCGTGCTGACATCGATCGCGTACGGGCCCCCGGGCACCTGGACGGTGACATCACCCGACGACGCCTTCGTCATGACCTTCTGCGGCGGCTTGGCGAACGTGAGCCGGATGTTGCCCGACGACGCGGTCGCGCTGACGTCGGCTCCACCGAGTCCGGTGGCCGTCAGATCGCCCGAGCTCGCCGAGGTGGTCAGCGCCCCCGCGATCCCGGAGACATCGATATCGCCCGAGTGCGTCGTCAGATCCGCCGAGGCGACCCCCTGCACGTCGACGTCCCCGCTGCTCGTGCTCACCTTCACGCTCACCCCGGCGGGCACGGTCAGTTCGTAGTCGATCGAGCAGTTGTCGCAGCCGTTGATGAACGTCAGCCGGCCGTTCTCGACCTTCTGACCAGGAGTCGGCTTGTCGTCTCCGTGATAGCGCACCGTCCGGTGGATGGTGACCCCGCCGCCCGTGCCCGGCCGGATGCGGACATCCCCGCTTCCGGTGCCCACCTCGACGGCACTGACCGGGCCCGCGGCCTTCGCGTCATCGACGGCCTTGTGCTCCGGGCTGCTGTGGATGCTCACCCCGTCGCAGCCCGTGAGCGCGGCTCCCAGGATGAGCGCGGACACGATCAGTACGGCGGAACGCTTGGCTGTCATCACAGTCTCCCCGATCGCCGGAACCCTCGTCCGACGCTCCGCAACCAACCTAAGGTCCGCCCATCACCGGTCCCATGCGGTCATCAGGTCTCTTGATACGGGTGCTAGCACTACCTCCAGCCCTCCGGATCCACGCCTCCCGGCACCCCGGCGGCCTCGTCGTACGGCTCCCGGGCGAACACGAAGGATCCCAGGTCGAGATGGCGCACCTCGCCGTCGTCACCGTGCACCACGCGCAGCGTCTCCCCCGCGTAGTAGCCGTCGAGACCGGTCCAGGTCCCGTCCGGCTCCGCCCTGAACAGGGCGCCACGGCCCCGCCCGTCCAGTGCCGTCAGCTCCACGTCGCGCTCCGCGCGCAGCCGCAGCACGAACGGTGTGGTGCCCCAGTACCAGGGGCCGGTGAGGGCCAGCAGCGCCGGGTCAGCCGCCGACCGCGGGCGCCACGGCTCGGGGAAGCGCGGCTCGTTGTCCGCGACGATCGCCAGCAGGTCGGCCGCGACGGAGGCGACCTGCGGCCCGGACGTGGCGTTGGTCAGCACCAGTGCTCCCACGCCGTCCTCGACGCTCACCCACAGCGTCGCCAGGAAGCCCGGCATGGACCCGGTGTGTCCCGCCAGCAGCCGGCCGTCGCGGCGCAGCAGCTGGACGCCCAGCCCGTAGCCGGGGTCCCGGTCCTCCCCGGCCGGCGCCGCGGCCGGGGTACGCATCTCGGCGACGGTCGCGGCGCTCAGCACCCGCTCGTCGCCCCCGGTCAGGAACACCGCCCAGCGGCACAGATCGTCCGCAGTGGACCACAGCTGGCCGGCCGGCGCCATCCGCCCGGTGTCGTGCAGCGGTTCCGGCTGCATCACGTCGGCCCACGGATGCACCGCCCAGCCGCCCGCGTGCGGTGCCTGCGGCAGCAGCGTCGTCCGCGTCATGCCCAGCGGCTCCAGCGCCTCCGCACGCAGCACGTCGCCCCACGGCTTCCCCCGCAGCTTCTCCACGAGCGCACCCAGCAGGGCGAACCCCGGGTTGGAGTAGTGATGGATGCGGCCGGCCGGATGCTTCACCGGTGCCGCGCCGAGCAGGTCGGCCAGCTCGGGGCGCAGCTCACCGGAGGTGCGCTCCCACCAGGGACCGGGGGTCTCGGCCGCCAGTCCCGAGGTGTGCGCGAGGAGTTGGGCGATCGTCGCCCGGGCCGGCTCGGTGTCGGGCAGGTGCAGCCCGAGGGGGTCCGCCAGGTCCAGCAGGCCCTCGTCCCGCAGCCGCATCACCAGCACCGCCACGAAGGTCTTGGTCAGCGACCCGATCCGGTACTGGGTGTCCCCGTCGGGGCCGTGCCCCTCCATCATGCTGCGGCCGCTCGTCCAGACCGTGGCCCCGTCCCGCACCACCGCACCCACCATCGACGGCGTACGGCCCTCGGCCTGCGCTCTGGCGAGCCGGTGCAGCAGGGCACGACGGGTGGTGGGCAGCAGTTCCTCCGCCGTCGGTGCGGCGGGAGGTACGTCAGGTGTCTCGGACATGCGGGTCAGCCTCGCAGAAACCGTGCCGATCGCTCGATGAGTTTCCCGGGCCGCGCCGGTCTGTACGCGTGAGACCGACTCACGGAAGGCTGACGCCATGCGGAAACTGATCTACGGCATGAACCTGACCCTGGACGGCTACATCGCCGCGGCCGGCGACGACATCGGCTGGAGCGGACCGCCGAGCGACGACCTGTTCCAGTTCTGGTCGGACCAGTTGCAGGCGACCGACCTGTCGCTGTACGGGCGCAATCTGTGGCAGACGATGAGCTCCTACTGGCCGACCGGCGACCAGCAGCCCAACGCCACCCCGGCGGAGATCGAGTTCGCGCGCCGCTGGCGGGGCATGTCGAAGGTGGTGTTCTCCTCGACGATCGACGAGGTCGACTGGAACACCCGCCTGGTCACCGGCGACGCGGTCGCCGAGATCACCCGGCTCAAGGCCGAGGACGGCGGCCCGATGGACATCGGCGGCGCGACGCTCGCCGGGGCGGCCATGCGGGCCGGGCTGATTGACGAGTACGTGCTGGCCACCGCGCCGGTCCTGGTGGGCGGCGGCACGCCGTTCTTCACCGCGCTGGACAACTGGGTGAACCTCAACCTGGTGGAGACGCGGACGCTTTCCGGCGGCGTGATCCTGACCAGGTACGAGACGAGGCGCTGAGCAGCAGCACCCACCCGCTGGTCTCACGGTGATGTCGTGGACGACATCGGTACGACACGGCCCGTGCGATGACGACATCAGCCGCGAGACCCTCCAGTCCGGGCCCTCAGGTCTGCGCCATGTCCACGAAGCGTGAGTAGTGGCCCTGGAAGGCCACGGTGATCGTCGCGGTGGGGCCGTTACGGTGCTTGGCGACGATGAGGTCCGCCTCGCCCGCGCGCGGGGACTCCTTCTCGTAGGCGTCCTCGCGGTGCAGCAGGATGACCATGTCGGCGTCCTGCTCGATGGAGCCGGACTCACGGAGGTCGGAGACCATCGGCTTCTTGTCCGTGCGCTGTTCGGGGCCACGGTTCAGCTGGGAGAGCGCGATGACGGGGACCTCGAGCTCCTTGGCCAGCAGCTTGAGGTTTCGGGACATGTCCGAGACCTCCTGCTGACGGCTCTCGGGGCGCCGGGATCCGCCGGACTGCATCAGCTGCAGATAGTCGATGACGACCAGCCGCAGATCGTTGCGCTGCTTGAGGCGGCGGCACTTGGCGCGGATCTCCATCATCGACAGGTTCGGCGAGTCGTCGATGAAGAGGGGCGCCGCCGACACGTCCGGCATCCGCCGGGCGAGCCGCGTCCAGTCCTCGTCCGTCATGCTGCCGGACCGCATGTGGTGCAGTGCGACCCGTGCCTCCGCCGACAGCAGGCGCATCGCGATCTCGTTGCGGCCCATTTCGAGGGAGAACACGACGCTGGGCATGCCGCTGCCGATCGAGCAGGCGCGGGCGAAGTCCAGCGCCAGGGTCGACTTACCCATGGCGGGGCGGGCCGCGATGACGATCATCTGGCCCGGGTGGAGCCCGTTCGTCAGCGAGTCGAGGTCCGTGAACCCGGTGGGGACACCGGACATCCCGCCGCTGCGGGACCCGATCGCCTCGATCTCGTCGAGGGCGCCCTCCATGATCTCGGAGAGCGGGAGGTAGTCCTCGGACGTGCGCTGCTCGGTGACCGCGTAGATCTCCGCCTGGGCGGAGTTGACGATCTCGTCCACGTCGCCGTCGGCCGCGTATCCCATCTGGGTGATGCGGGTGCCCGCTTCGACGAGGCGGCGCAGGACGGCGCGCTCGTGCACGATCTCGGCGTAGTACTCGGCGTTGGCCGCCGTGGGGACCGCGTTGACCAGGGTGTGGAGGTACGGGGCGCCGCCGACGCGGGTGATCTCACCGCGCTTGACCAGTTCGGCGGCGGTGGTGATGGGGTCGGCCGGCTCGCCCCGGGCGTACAGGTCGAGGATCGCGGTGTAGATGGTCTCGTGAGCCGGACGGTAGAAGTCCTGGCCCTTGAGCACCTCGACGACATCGGCGATGGCGTCCTTGGACAGCAGCATGCCGCCGAGGACGGACTGCTCGGCGTCGAGGTCCTGCGGCGGTACGCGCTCGAAACCGCCGCCGCCCTCGGACCAGTTGCTGCGGTCCTCGCCGTCGTCCTTCTTGTTGCGCTTGCCGCCCTGTCCCGAACGGAAGTGGGTGACCGGCAGCCGGTCACCAGGACCGCTGTCGGGGGGAACGGCGGTTCGTCCCCCCAGTGGTCGTCCGCGGGTTCGGGTTGGGTCACCCCGCCACCTCCTCCGTCCGACCTGGCGCCATACCGTGCGTCTCTTTCTTACGCCACGGCTCTGACAATTGAGACACCCGGCTCCTCGTACGGCGCGTCGGGCAGGGGGCTCACGGTAGGGCCCAGAAGACCGTTGGCCAAGACGGTTATCCACAGGCCCTGTGGACGGAGGCATCCAACCTGTGGAGAAGCCGCCTCAACCTGTGTACAGGCCTTGGGAAACCGCTGTGGACAAACACACAATCAGCCGACCTGAACCGCCCTGACCTGGCCTTTCAGCATCTGCTGGCTGTGCAGAAGAAAAACTTTCGCCGCTGGGCCAAGATCGCGACAAACCACGCGGAGGAGATCACTCTGCGCAGTCACCCGTAATAGTTGATCAGGCCTTGCAGGTATTACTTGTGGATGATTATCCTGAGGTGGTGAACCCGGTCGCCGAGCCTCCCCAGAAGAGCCGCCCCCGCCACCTCTCCAAGGAGACCCGGCGGCGGCACGACCGGGAGATCATCGCACTCGCCGTGCCCGCCTTCGGCGCACTCGTCGCCGAGCCGCTCTTCGTCATGGTCGACAGCGCCGTCGTCGGCCACCTCGGCACCCCGCAACTCGCCGGACTCGGCGTCGCGGCCGCCCTGCTGACCACCGCCGTCAACATCTTCGTCTTCCTCGCCTACGCCACCACCGCCGCCGTGGCCCGCCGGGTCGGCGCGGGCGACCTGCCGGGCGCGATCCGCCAGGGCATGGACGGCATCTGGCTCGCCCTGCTGCTCGGCGTCGCCGTCATCGCGCTCGTCGTCCCCACGGCTCCGGCACTCGTCGGCCTCTTCGGAGCGTCCGACACCGCCGCACCGTTCGCCGTCACCTACCTGCGGATCAGTGCGTTCGGCATCCCCGCCATGCTCGCCGTCCTCGCCGCCACCGGCGTGCTGCGCGGCCTCCAGGACACCAGGACGCCGCTCTACGTGGCGCTCGGCGGCTTCACGGCCAACGCGGGGCTCAACGTGGCCCTGGTCTACGGCGCGGGGCTGGGCATCGCCGGCTCCGCCTGGGGAACGGTCATCGCCCAGAACGGCATGGCCGCGGTGTACCTGTACGTCGTCGTCCGCGGAGCGCGCCGGCACGGCGCGTCGCTGCGCCCGGACGCCGCGGGCATCCGGGCCTGCGCCCAGGCGGGCGTTCCGCTGCTGATCCGCACGCTGAGCCTGCGGGCGGTCCTGCTGATCGCCACCGCGGTCGCCGCCGGGCTGGGCGACACCGAGATCGCCGCCCACCAGATCACGCTCACCCTCTGGTCGCTGCTGGCCTTCGCCCTCGATGCCATCGCCATCGCGGGGCAGGCCATCATCGGCCGCTATCTGGGCGCGGACGACCCCGCGGGCGCCCGGGCCGCCTGCCGCCGGATGGTGCAGTGGGGCATCGCATCCGGCGTGCTGCTGGGGCTGCTGGTGGTCGCGAGCCGCCCGCTGATCGCGACGCTCTTCACCTCCGACCCGTCCGTGCGGAGCGCCCTCATGCCGGTCCTGCTGGTGGTCGCCGTCAGCCAGCCGGTCTCCGGCATCGTCTTCATCCTCGACGGTGTCCTGATGGGCGCGGGCGACGGGCGCTACCTCGCCTGGTCCATGCTCGGCACGCTGGCCGTCTTCGCCCCCGTCGCGCTCGCCGTCCCGGCCCTCGGAGGCGGCCTCACCGCCCTGTGGTGGGCCATGACGCTGATGATGCTGACCCGGCTCGTCGCGCTCCAGCTGCGGGCGCGATCCGGCCGCTGGATCGTCACCGGTGCGGTGCGGGCGTAGCCGCCTTCTCGCCCGCTGCGGGGGACGCGGCGGTGGTGCTGGACCGGTTTCCCGTCACACCGATCCGTGCCGACCGTACCGGCGGTCCGGCCGCCCGGCCCGCCCGGAAGACGGCGAGCAGCCGTTCACGGCCTCCCAGGCGCCGCGCCAGCTCCCGCTCCGTCCGCGGGCAGTCGAGGATCTGGCTCAGCGGATGCACGGCGATG
Organism: Streptomyces sp. RKAG293; assembly: GCF_023701745.1. NCBI lineage: Bacteria > Bacillati > Actinomycetota > Actinomycetes > Kitasatosporales > Streptomycetaceae > Streptomyces > Streptomyces sp. RKAG293. The sequence continues at coordinate 4,630,096 of NZ_JAJOZB010000001.1, forward strand.
CCCCGCTCCGCGAGCCCGTACCAGACCCGCACGAGCTCCTGCCCGGCCCGGACCAGGGCCGCCGGGGACCCGGCGGGTGCACCGGCGTCCGAGGCGGTGGGCCCGGCCGGCCCGGTGAGGACCAGGACGCTGCCCTCGTAGCGCAGCAGCCCGCTCTGCGAAGCGGCCAGCAGCCGGGCCAGCCCGAGGCGCCGCAGCACCCCGTAGACGCCCGGTACGAGCACCGCCCGCAGCCCCGCAGCCTCGGCGCGCGACATGGCCAGCGCCTCGTACGTCAGACCGTCGGCCGCGTACCGCGGATGGCTCCGGTTCAGCCGCAGCCAGGTGCGCAGTTCCCGCACCACCGGTGCGCTGCCGAAGAGCCACCGGTCGGCGCGTACCGCGAGGCCCGCGAGTTCGCGCGCGGGCACTTCCACCAGGCTCGTCCGTTCCAGTCCGGCCCTGGCGGCGCCGAGGTCCGCCGCGGTGAGCCGTCCCCCGGTGTGGGAGCCCCGCGCACAGCCGCGCAGCCCGACGGTCCGCGCGCTGAAGGGCGTCGCGTACAGATCGGGCGCCGGCACCAGCCGGGCCGCCGTTCGCCGTTCCTCGTCGACGGTGATCTCGGCGCGTATCGCGAGCCCGGCGTCCGCCGCGACGATCAGACAGGTCTCCACGAAGGCGCCCAGGGACAGGAACAGATCGCGGCGGCCGGGGTCGCCGTCGGGCAGCTCCCGGGCCGGGTCCCAGCCCACCTCGACGGCGTCGTTGTCGTAGCGCAGCACCCAGGGCTGCGTGTTGTGCGCGCTCGGCGCGCGGCGGCACAGCTCCTCGCGCTCCCGCAGGAGCGCCGTCCAGTGGACCGAGTCCCGGTTGCTCACCGCATTGCCCTCTCGTAGAAGGTGTAGCCGTGCAGCGGTCGGCCGCCGACGCGCCGGTACTGCGCGGCCGACGCGGCGTTCCCGTGCTCGACGAAGGTGCTGCGCAACGTCCGGTAACCGCCGCTGCGCAGATTGCGGTGCAGTTCGCGGGCGAGGAGCGTCAGATAGCCCTTCCCCTGGTGGCCCGGCACCGTCCCCTTGATGATCAGTACCGCTTCGCTGCGGTACCGGCCGCGGGTGGCCAGCAGCCGCAGTTGCCGCGGGAGCCCCATCCGGCCACGGGCCGCCATGACGAACTCCGAGATGTCGGGGACGGCGAGCACGAACGCGACCGGTTCGCCCTCCGCCGTCAGATAGAGCAGCAGTTGCTCGTCGAGGAGATGGGCCAGTCCGTCCGTCTGGGCCGCCAGCTCGGCGGCGGAGATCTCGGTGTAGTAGCCGAGTTGGGCGAAGGAGGCATTGAGCATGCCGCGCAGCAGCGGCAGTTGCTCCGCCAGCTTCCGCCGCGAGCCGTGGTGGATGCGCAGGCCCTCGCCGGCGATGCGGCTGTCGTCGAAGAGGAACGCGTGGCCGGGGTCGACGGCGGCGGGACCGTCGAGGTTCTCGCAGACCCAGGTGTCGGCGCCGAACCGCCGGGTGAAGCCGTGCTGTTCATAGGCGGCCGGGTAGTACGCCGGGTTCCAGGCGGAGTCGATGAACCCGCGGTCGCCGAACCCCGACGTGATGACGCCGCCCGACTGATTGGGCAGCAGACTGACCGGCCCGAACGCCACATCCGTTCCCGCACCGGCCCGCTCGGTCAGCTCGAAGAGCTCCTTGGCCACGTCCTCCCCGACATCCTGCGGATCGGCGAACTCGGTGAGCCCGAAGAGCTGGGCGCGCCGGCCGATCCTGTTGTCGAACGCGGGGTAGCGGTGCAGGCAGATCCGGCCCACGGGCGTGCCTGCCGCATCGCGCGCGACATGGAGCTCGACGGTCCGCTCCCGGTACCAGGTGCGGATCTGGGGCTCCAGGGTCGGCACGTAGCGGTCACGCGGGTGGAGCCGCAGCGGCAGTTCGCAGAACTCCCGCAGCTCGTTACGTCCGCCGACCTTGGTGACGGTGATGGTCACGGCCTGCCGTCCAGCTGCTCCGGGCACCGCGCCGCCGGCGCTGTGCCGCTCTGCGCCCCACGCGGCTCCGCACTGCGCCGCGCACGCCGTTTCGCGTGCCGCACATGCTTGACGGGCCGCGGTGCGCGCCCTGCGGAGAGCTCCGTGCTCAGCGGCTCGAAGGTGTCGACGTGGGACAGCGCACCGTCCTCGGCCCGCCAGACGCCGTTGGTGTACCCGGCCGCGTCCGCCGTGTAGATGCGGATCCAGCCGCCGGTCGCGCGGCCCTTGCCTTCGTCCGTCAGCCAGCACATGAGCTCGTGATGGGCCTTGCCCCGGGCGAACTTCAGCAGTTCGTCGCGGTCGGCGAAGAACGCGATCGTGCCGAGGGTGAAGGGGAAGCGCCAGTACACCTTGTGCCAGACATAGCCCTTCATCCGCCTCATCTCGCGGACCATCCGCACATAGCCGGGGCCCAGCGTGATGATCGCGCGCAGCCCCGAGTAGCGGGTGGCGCCGACGAACATGGCACCGGCCTGTCCGGGCGCCGGGGTGAGCGAGAAGTCGGTACTGCGCATGGTTCAGGCACCGCCCTTCGCGGTCGCACCGAGCAGGTACTTGTTCTTGATGCCGTGGCTGCTGCCACCGGCCGCGGTCCCCGTTCCACCCGCGAACGGCCCCGAGCCGTACGGGTGCACCCGTGCCGCCACCTCGCCGGCCGAGGAGTCCTCCGTCAGCGACTGGGCGAAGTCCCGGCTGCAGGCGGCGAGATGCCGCAGCACGCCGGCCCGGCACACCTCCGCGAGCTTCGCGGTCCCGTCGGCGTCCAGCACCGTCCCCTCCCGCAGCTGCACATGGATGACGGGCCGCGCCTCCAGGTCGTCGCCCTCCTCCAGCGCCAGACAGAAGCTCTCGATCCGGTCCGCCATCGGATTGCCCTCGTACAGGCCGTACTCGACGTCCTGCGGGTAGATGTTGGCCCCCATGTAGGAGACGGTCGAGTCGGCCCGCCCGTACAGGAACAGCAGCGGCAGCCGCATCTTCTCGCGCAGGGCGGCGGCCTCCGCGCGCTGCAGCAGGACCGGTCGGTCCGCGAGCAGCTCCCGCAGGATCTCCCAGACCTGGGGGAAGGACATCAACGTGCCCTCGTCGCCGATGTTGTAGCGGAGCTTGGGAGCCATGACGGCGGTGGAGTTGATGGTGCAGAGCACCTCGCCGGTCCGGTCGTCGCCGGCGGTCTCCAGATAGGTCTCCAGGGGGTTGTACTGGAAGACCATCGGCAGCCGCTGCTCGTCCGGGCCCAGGAAGGCGGCCCTGACGGTGGCGTCCTCGCGCATCATCCGGCGCAGCCAGACACTGAAGGTGGTCTCGCCGCCCATCCCGATCGTGAGGTCGGATGCGCCGTAGCCGGAGCGGACCTTGCCGAACACATCGCCGACGTAGTCGCGCAGCGCCTCGGTCATGCCTTCGCCGCCGACCATCGCCGCGAGCCGGTAGCTCTTCTCCTCGAACCAGGACTCACCGGCCAGCCGGTCCCGCAGATGCTTGAGGAACGGCGGGTAGGCGGTGACCAGGTAGTCGTAGCGCGGCCCGAAGTGCCGCAGCGTGTCGACGATCTTCTCCAGATCGGGCCCGGTGTTCTTCACGGTGGCGATCCGGGCCATGGCGATTCCGGTGTTGGTGCCGGTGGCCCAGGCGCCCATCGAGTAGGCGTTGATCACGAAGAGCCGCTTCGAGGGAAAGACCAGGCTGGTGTAGCCGGCCACATTGCGGTGCACGGTGTTCAACTCGCGGCGGCTGCGCACCCAGTTGTACGGAGTGCCGGACGAGCCGGAGGACTCGTCGACCACGCTGCCGGCGATCTCCACCCGCCCCTTCCAGCAGCGCATCTCCTCCGGGTACGCCTTGACGTACGACTCCTTGTCGGTGGCCGGGTAGGAGTCGAGCCGGAACCAGCGGAACCGCCAGCCGCCGTTCTCCAGGTGCGCGGCGTACGCCGGTACGTCCAGCGCCGCGAACTGGCAGGTCATCCATGCGTGGAGGCGTGCGAAACCGCTCATCCACGGGCGGTAGTTGCGGGCCATCACCCGCCATACGAAGGGGTGCACCCGGTAGAGCCGGTACAGAGCGGTGAGCCCGAAGCTGATGATTCTCAGCAGCCACTGCCGCGCGAAGCTTCCCATTGCCATGCCCACATGGTGGCCGCGCGGCCCCGTCCCCGGCATGGGCTGCGCTACTCACTCCGGGCCCGGTACCTACCTGAGTACGCGCGGCGACCAAGTGGGCACCCGGGTGCCGATGTTTCACGTGGAACATCCGACAGCCGATGGGATGTTCCACGTGAAACATCCCGGAACGAACGAAGGACCGGCACCCCCTGCGGGGTACCGGTCCTTCGCGCTGCGCCGAAGCGCGGCAGATCAGGCAGCAACGACCTCAAGGTCGAGCTTGACCTCGACCTCGGGGTGCAGACGCACCGAGATCTTGTGGGCGCCGAGGGTCTTGATCGGCGTACCGACCTCGACACGACGCTTGTCCACGTCCGGGCCACCGGCGGCCTTGATCGCCGCAGCGATGTCGGCCGGCGTGATGGAACCGAACAGTCGGCCGCTGTCACCCGCGCGGGTGGTCAGCTGCACCTTGACGGACTGCAGCTTCGCCTTGACGGCGTTCGCGTCCTCAAGGGTGTGAATCTCGCGGATCCGACGCGCACGACGGATCTGCTCTACGTCCTTCTCGCCACCCTTGGTCCAGGCGATCGCGAAACCGCGCGGGACCAGGTAGTTGCGGGCGTAGCCGGACTTGACCTCTACGACATCGCCTGCGGCGCCGAGGCCGGAGACCTCGTTGGTGAGGATGATCTTCATGTTTCGGTCACCCTTCCTTAGCGAGCGGTCGACGTGTAGGGCAGCAGTGCCATCTCACGGCTGTTCTTCACGGCCGTGGCGACGTCACGCTGGTGCTGCGTGCAGTTGCCGGTCACGCGGCGGGCACGGATCTTGCCGCGGTCGGAAATGAACTTCCGCAGCATGTTCGTGTCCTTGTAGTCCACGTAGACGGTCTTGTCCTTGCAGAACGCGCAGACCTTCTTCTTAGGCTTGCGCGGAGGCGGCTTCGCCATGGTGTCTCTCCTGTTTGATCAAGAAGTTGGTGTCGTGACGCCCTTAGAAGGGCGGCTCGTCCGAGAAGCCGCCGCCGGAGGAGGAACCGGAGTTCCCGCCCCAGCTTCCGCCGCCGCCCTGCTGGGCACCGCCGGCCGGAGCACTGGTCGCCCAGGGGTCGTCGGTAGCAGCACCGCCGCCGCCCTGCTGGCCGCCGCCGGAGCTTCCGCCCCAGTTGCCGCCACCCTGGCCGCCCTGTGCGCCACCGCCACCGCCACCGCTGTAACCGCCCTGCTGGCCGCTACGGCCGCCGCCGGTCGTCTTGGTGACCTTGGCGGTCGCGGTCTTCAGGCTGGCGCCGACTTCCTCGACGTCCAGCTCGTAGACCGTCCGCTTGACGCCCTCGCGGTCCTCGTAGGACCGCTGCTTCAGCCGGCCCTGCACGATGACGCGCATGCCTCGCTGCAGCGACTCCGCTACGTTCTCCGCCGCCTGACGCCAGACCGAGCACGTGAGGAAGAGGCCGTCGCCGTCTTTCCACTCGTTGGTCTGCTTGTCGAAGATGCGGGGTGTGGACGCGACACGGAACTTCGCGACCGCCGCACCGGACGGGGTGAAGCGCAGCTCGGGGTCGTCGACGAGATTGCCGACGACCGTGATGACGGTCTCGCCTGCCATGGTGGTGACCTCTCGGCGGTGTGCTGGCTGCTTCTCGGAACCGGTACTGCTCTAAGCCCGCAGGCTCAGTGCAGTTCCGGGCGGAGGACCTTGGTCCGGAGAACCGACTCGTTCAGGTTGAGCTGACGGTCGAGCTCCTTGACGACCTCGGGCGAAGCCTTGAGGTCGACGACCGAGTAGATACCCTCGGCCTTCTTCTTGATCTCGTACGAGAGGCGACGACGGCCCCAGGTGTCGACCTTCTCCACGCTGCCGCCGCCGTTGCGGACGACAGTGAGGAAGTTCTCGATCAGCGGGGAGACAGCGCGCTCCTCGAGATCGGGGTCGAGAATGAGCATGAGCTCGTAGTGACGCATTGTGGAACCCACCTCCTTTGGACTCAGCGGCCACGGCATTTCCGTGGCAGGAGGGTTTGCATTGCGTCGCAACGGTAGCGCCGACCACTGACAATCACGGTGGATCGTTGTGGACCAGCGCAGACACCGGTGCAGACCGTACAGACTACCCGGACAACCGCCTCCGGTTGAAATCCGGCCGCTAATGCCCTCAATCTGTACACATCGGGTAGGAACGGCGCTACGATGCGCTACGGCTCCGTTACGGAGGTCTCCCATGGCACAGCAAGCGGCACGGACCCATCGCCTCACGTTCAACACCGACGGCCAGGCCCATCCCCTGGAGAACACGCTGGTCGCGGTCACCCTGGTCCTCGGTGGCATCGCCATCGTCACGTCGATCTTCGACAGCCTGCATCTGCTCAGTTCCCTGACCGGCCTGGCCGGGATCATCACCGGGGGATACGGGCAATTCATCTCCGTCACCACCGCCGAACGCTTCGCGCTGATCATCGGGCTCGGCGCGGCCGCGGTCGGCTTCTACCTGGGTATGGCACACGGAGGGTTCTTCGGAGGCTGACCGGAGAGTTGTCCACAGGGCTGGCGGGGCGGTTCCCCGATCGCAGTAGGCTTCGGCGCAGATAAGACCGCAGTCGTAGCGATGGGGAGCGCCCCGCATGAGCTTGACCCTGAGGACCATCAGCCGTGAGCAGCATCTGGCATTCATCCAGAGCCTGCCCTCGGCCAGTCACTGCCAGGTTCCGGCATGGGCGGATGTCAAGAACGAATGGCGCTCCGAGAACCTCGGCTGGTTCGACGACAAGACCGGCCAGATCGTCGGCGCCGGCCTGGTGCTGTACCGGCAGATCCCCAAGCTCAAGCGGTACCTCGCGTACCTGCCCGAGGGCCCGGTCATCAACTGGTACGCCCCGAACCTGGACGAGTGGCTGCAGCCGATGCTGGCGCACCTCAAGCAGCAGGGTGCCTTCACGGTGAAGATGGGCCCGCCCGTCGTCATCCGCCGCTGGGACGCGCCCGCCATCAAGGCCGGCATCTCGGACCCGGACGTCAAGCGGCTGCGGGACGTCGAGGCGACGTTCATCGAGCCCCGCGCCTTCGAGGTGGCCGACCGGCTGCGCCGGATGGGCTGGCAGCAGAACGAGGACGGCGGCGCCGGATTCGGTGATGTGCAGCCGCGCTACGTCTACCAGGTGCCGCTGGAGAACCGTTCGCTGGACGACATCCTCAAGGGCTTCAACCAGCTGTGGCGCCGCAACATCAAGAAGGCCGAGAAGGCCGGTGTCGAGGTCGTGCAGGGCGGCTACGACGACCTCCCGGTCTGGCAGAAGCTCTACGAGGTGACGGCCGAGCGCGACCACTTCCGGCCCCGCCCGCTGTCGTACTTCCAGCGGATGTGGACCTCGCTCAACAACGAGGACCCCAACCGGATGCGGCTGTACCTGGCCGTGCACGAGGGCGAGGCGGTGGCCGCGGCCACCATGCTGATCGTCGGCGGGCACGTCTGGTACTCCTACGGCGCCTCCGCGAACCACAAGCGGGAGGTCCGGCCGTCCAACGCGATGCAGTGGCGGATGCTCAGGGACGCGTACGCCCTCGGAGCGAGCGTGTACGACCTGCGCGGCATCAGCGACTCCCTCGACGAGACGGACCACCTGTTCGGCCTGATCCAGTTCAAGGTGGGCACGGGCGGCCAGGCCGCCGAATACTTGGGCGAGTGGGATTTCCCCCTCAACAAACTGCTCCACAAGGCACTCGACATCTACATGTCCCGCCGCTGACCGGCGAGCAGACGAAGGAAAGGTCCTGACCAGGCCATGGCGCTCACCCTGTATGTCGACACCGCACGCTGGCGTGCGCACCAGCAGTCCGTGGCCGAGCAGTTCCCCGGCATCGTCCCGGTCTGCAAGGGCAACGGCTACGGCTTCGGACACGAGCGGCTCGCCGACGAGGCGACCCGGCTCGGCAGCGACATGCTCGCGGTCGGTACGACCTACGAGGCCGCCAGGATCAAGGACTGGTTCGGCGGGGACCTCCTGGTCCTCACCCCGTACCGGCTCGGCGAGGAGCCGGTGCCGCTGCCGGACCGTGCGATCCGGTCGGTGTCCTCCGTCGAGGGCGTGCGCGGGCTGGTGGGCGCACGGGTCGTCATCGAGGTCATGAGCAGCATGAAGCGCCACGGCGTCGCCGAGGACGACCTGGTCAAGCTGCACGCCGCCATCGACGACGTACGGCTGGAGGGCTTCGCCATCCATCTGCCGCTGGACCGCACCGACGGTTCCGACGCGGTGGAGGAGGTCTTCGGCTGGATGGAGCGGCTGCGCGCCGCCCGGCTGCCGCTGCACACGATGTTCGTCAGCCACCTCAAGGCGCATGAGCTCGGCCAGCTGCAGCAGCAGTTCCCGCAGACCAAGTTCCGTGCCCGGATCGGCACCCGGATGTGGCTCGGCGACCACGAGGCCACCGAGTACCGCGGCGCGGTCCTGGACGTCACGCGCATCGCCAAGGGCGAGCGCTACGGGTACCGCCAGCAGAAGGCCTCCGACGACGGCCACCTGATCGTGGTCGCGGGCGGGACGTCCCACGGTGTGGGGCTCGAAGCGCCCAAGGCCCTGCACGGCCTGATGCCGCGCGCCAAGGGTGTCGCGCGGGCCGGCCTGGCCACCGTCAACCGCAACCTGTCGCCGTTCGTGTGGGCCGGCAAGCAGCGGTGGTTCGCGGAGCCCCCGCACATGCAGGTCTCCATCCTGTTCCTGCCCAACGACGTGGCCCCGCCGGCGGTCGGTGACGAGCTGGTGGCGCACCTGCGGCACACCACCACCCAGTTCGACCGCGTCCTGGACCGCTGACGGCCGCGGGACGCCACCCCACCAGCCACCCCAGCCACAGGACGCCGCTCAGCGGCTCTGAGCGCCTCTCAGCCGGTCTCGGCCGCTGTCGCCGCGGCCCCGCCCTCCACCGGCCGCTGTCCCGCCGTCTCACGCCGTTCCACGCCCCACTCCACCGGCGTCCCCGTGAAGGGGGCCGCGTGCCGCGGTTCATGGGCCCGGCCGAGTACGAACACGTCCGGCGCGCCGTCCAGCACACCGCCGGACGGGTCGTCCTCGCCGTCCCAGCGCACCACATCGCGTTCCGGCAGCAGGATGTCCCGCACCACCACGCCGCACAGGTACAGCGTGCCGAGGAGGTGGATGACGATCGCCAGGTGGTAGCCGTCCTGGGGCAGCCCGTGGTGCTTGTTGCCGCCCGTCACATAGGCGAGCTGCATCCAGATGCCCAGGAAGTACAGGACCTGGGAGCCCTGCCACACCAGGAAGTCCCGCCACCGCGGCCTGGCGAGCACGGCCAGTGGCAGCAGCCACAGCACGTACTGCGGCGAGTAGACCTTGTTGGCGACCACTATGGCGGCCACCACGAGGAAGGCGAGCTGCGCGAAGCGCGGACGCCGGGGGGCGTAGAGCGCGAGCCCCGCGATGGCCGCGCAGAGCAGCAGCATCAGGGCGACGGCGTAGGAGTTGACGCCGTCGAGCGGCTTGCCGGTCTGCTGGCTGATGACGAGCCAGATGGAGCCGTAGTCGATCCGGCGGTCCTGGCTGAACGAGTAGAACTTCGCCCAGCCGTCGCGCGCGAGCAGGATCACCGGCAGGTTGACCACCAGCCATGCCCCCACCGCCCCCGCCACGGCCGTCCAGAAGGCCCTCAGCCAGCCCGCCCGCAGGCAGAGCACGAACAGCGCCCCCAGCAGCAGTAGCGGGTAGAGCTTGGCGGCAGTGGCCAGGCCGAGCAGGACGCCGGCCGCCAGCGGGCGGCTGCGGGCCCACATCAGCATGGCGCCCGCGGTGAGCGCCACCGCGAACAGGTCCCAGTTGATGGTGGCGCTCAGCGCCAGCGCGGGGGAGAGCGCGACGAGCAGGGCGTCCCAGGGGCGGCGCCGGTGGGTGCGCGCGACGCACACCACGAGGGCCACCGCGCAGACCATCAGCATGCCCGCGTTGACCAGCCAGTAGATCTGCTCGCGGTGCTGCTCCGAGCCGCCGTCCGGGGTGAACCAGGACGCGACCTCCATGAAGAGGCCGGTCAGGACCGGGTACTCCAGATAGTGGAAGTCGGTGGAGACCTCGTCCGGGATCCGGTCGAAGTACGGCACGATCCCCGTCGAGAAGCCGCGCCCGCCGAACAGGTGCGGGATGTCGGAGTAGCAGGCGTGGATGTACTGCGCGTCACCCGGCTGGAACCAGCCGCTGTTGTAGCAGGGCAGCTTCTGCACCATCCCGAGCGCGAACATGCCGATGACCAGGATCACCAGGACCCGCAGCGGGTTCCACCAGCGGTGCGCTCCGGTCTCCGCCCGGCGTCCCAGCGGCCCGCCGATGACCTCGCTGGCGGATGCGGCCACCGGATCCTCGTCGGTCGGCGGCACGAGGGCCTCCAGCTGGTCGTCTTCGCGCACGCTCGTCATGGCGGACATCCTGCCGCATGGCCTGGGAAGGCAGGAGGCCGCGGAGGGCATTGGCCCTCCGCGGCCCCGGCCGCACTGCTAACGGCTCATCCGTCAGTCGGAGAAGTCGTTGCCGTTGTTACCTCCACCACCGCCGTTGCCGGGCCGGGTCGTGGTGGTCGAGGGTGTCGGCGAGGTACTGCCGCCGCCGGGCGTGTGGTGGCAGTTCCAGTCGAGCGGCGCGCAAGGCGTCGTCGGCGTATCGGTCGGCGAGGTCGGCGGCGTCGTGGGCGGCGTCGTCGTGGGCGTCGTCGGAGCCTTGGTCGTCGACGGGGTCTGGCTGGGCGTCGTCTGCGACGGCGTGGGCGTCGGGCTGGTGCCGGGGGCGTAGACCATCTCGCCGGGATCGCTCGACGGCTCGTTGAAGGTCTGCTTCGCGGTGCCCTTGAGGGCCTGGCTCATGTAGTCGTGCCAGATCTGCGCCGGGAACGAATTACCGTGCATCTTCGCCTTGCCTGCGGTGCCGTACATCGACAGGAAGGTCTTCTTGCTGGCCTCGGCCTTGTCGTCCAGTCGCCACATGCCGATCGAGGTCGACAGCGCCGGCGTGTAGCCGATGAACCAGGCCGACTTGTTGTCGTCGGTGGTACCGGTCTTGCCCGCGGCCTCCCGGCCGTCGTCGAGCTTCGCCGGCTCACCGGTGCCCTTCTGGACGACGCCCTGCAGCACGTTGGTGACGGTGTCGGCCACGTTCGCCTCGAAGGCCAGCTTCGCCTTCTTCTCGTGCTTGTAGATCTGCCCGCTCTTGTCCGACACGCTGGTGACCGAGTACGGGTCGTTCTGCATGCCGCTCGCGGCGAACGTCGCGTAGGCCCCGGCCATCCGGATCGCGCTGGGCGACGAGGTGCCGATCGAGTACGTGACGCTGTTCTTGTAGTCGTTCAGACCGTTCGACGCGGAGGGCCGCAGACCCGCCGCGATCGCGGCGTCATGCACCTTGTCGGTGCCGACGTTCATACCGAGCTGGACGTAGGGGGAGTTCATCGACTTTTCCATGGCCTCGCGCAGCGTGACCTTCGCCTCGGACTCGCCGTCGTCGTTGGGCTGAGTCCACTCCTCCCCCTTGTTGTCGTGCCAGGGCTTGCCGTCGTAGGTGTTGATCTTCAGGTCGTTCTTACCGCTGAAGATGCTCTTCGGCGAGACCTTGGTGCGCTCGTCGTCACCCTGGTCCGCTTCCCCCTTGGGGTCACGCGCGCCATGGGTCATCGCGGCCGCCAGGACGAACGGCTTGAACGTCGACCCGACCTGGGCGCCGGTCTCGTCCGCGTTGTTCGTGAAGTGCTGCACCGCATCGGTACCGCCGTAGATGGCGATGATCGCGCCGTCCTTGGGATTGACCGAGGCACCACCGAACTGCACGAACTTGTCGACGAACCCGCCGTCCTTGTCCAGGGTGGTGTTCTTCCCCGAGGTGTCCTTGCGGGTGTCCGGCTTCAGGTTCTTGTCGCGGACCGCCTTGATCGACGCCTCCAGCTCCGCCACCTTCTGCTTGTTGAAGGTGGTGTGGATCTGGTAGCCGCCCTTGGCCAGGTCGTCGGACGTGATCTTGAGTCCGGTGCTGTTGATGACGTAGGACTTGGCGAGGCTCACCAGGTAGCCGATCTGCCCGGCCATCTGCGCGTTCTTCTTCACCGGTCCCGGCGTCGGGTACGCCGTGTACTTCGCCCGCTCCTGAGCCGTCAGGTGGCCGTCCTTGACCTCCTCGTCAAGGATCCACTTCCAGCGCTGCATGGAGTTGGCCTTGTTGGCCTCGGGAGTGGCGCGCGAGTCGATGTCCACCGCGCCGGCGGGGTCGAAGTACGTCGGGCCCTTGAGCAGCGCTGCCAGGAAAGCGCACTGGCTCGGGTTGAGATCCTTGGAGTCGACGCCGTAGTACGTCCGGGCCGCGGCCTGGATTCCGTAGGCGCCCCGGCCGTAGTACGAGGTGTTCAGGTAGCCGGCCATGATGACCGGCTTCTTCACACTGGCGCCGACCTTTATGGAGATGAACAATTCCTTGAACTTGCGAGTGACGGTCTGCGACTGGTCGAGCCGGGAGTTCTTGACGTACTGCTGGGTGATCGTCGAACCACCCTGCACCTCACCGCCGGTGGCCATGTTCTTCAGGGCACGCGCGATACCCATGGGGTCGACGCCGCTGTCGCCCTCGAAGGTCTTGTTCTCCGCGGAGATGACCGCGTACTGCATCGCCCGCGGGATCTGGTCGATCGTCACGTTCTGGCGGTTGATCTCCCCGCCGGTCGCGATCATCGGGGTGTTGTCGTCCCAGTAGTAGACGTTGTTCTCCGCCTTGGCGGCGAGGTTCTCGTCCGGGATCTGCACCATCGCGTACGCGATGCCCGCGATACCGACCAGTGTGCCGAAGAAGGCGATGGTCAGCGACGTGACCTGCTTCCAGGACGGCATCCAGTGGCGCCAGCCGGTCTTGCCCCAGCGCGGATAGTCGATGAAGCGCTTCTTCGGGGGACGGCCGGGTCCACGACCACCGGGACCACTGCCACTGCCGCTGCCACCACCGCCGGGCCTGCGGCGCCCACCGCCACCGGAACCGCCCGCGCCTTCCGCGACACCCGCGCCCTCGGCGGCGTTCGCCGCACGGCGGCGACCGCCCTGCCCAGCACGGCGCGCGGCCGCGCGGCCGGGATAAGAGGGTCCGTCAGCGGCGGAACGGCCGGGTGACGGTGCCTGCGACGGCGGGTTGGCGGCGCGCCGGCCGACGGACGGCGACGGCGGTTCCTGCTGCGCTCCGCGCCGGGCGGCTGCGCGGCCGCCGCCGGGCGACTGCGGCGGCTTGCGACGGTGATCGCTCATGAACAGCTACTCCTAGAACAGGCGGGATCGCCTGAAGGCGGCAATGAATATCCGTGGGTCCCCCTGAGTGCGGCAGTGTCAGGCCGCACTGCACCCAGGACCAAGACGCTCACGCGCGTCACAGGGTTCCCGGTGCTCTGCATGGCGAACAGAGTACGCAGGCTCAAAAGCCCTGTGACACCAACCTTCATCACATAACGGACGGCTGAGGCTTCACAGGTTTCCCGATGTGACACCGGTCACCGCGGGCCGCCTTGCCAGATAGATCAAGCCGTTCTATCGTCGCGATGTATCGACTCGATACATCGGGCCGGCACAAGCACCACCACACACCGGGGCGGACCCGGGTTCAGCGGTGGCCAGGACGGAAGGCGGGGCAGTGAGCAAGCGCTCCGGGATCCTCGAATTCGCTGTCCTCGGCCTGCTGCGCGAATCCCCGATGCACGGTTACGAGCTGCGCAAGCGGCTCAACACCTCGCTCGGTGTGTTCCGCGCGTTCAGCTACGGCAGCCTTTATCCCTGCCTGAAGACGCTGGTCGCCCAGGGCTGGTTGATCGAGGAGACGGTTCCGGACGTGGATCCGCTGGCCGCTCCCCTCGTCGGCCGCCGGGCGAAGATCGTCTACCGGCTGACCACGGCGGGCAAGGAGCACTTCGAGGAGCTCCTCGCCCACTCAGGGCCGGACGCATGGGAGGACGAGCACTTCGCGGCTCGGTTCGCCTTCTTCGGCCAGACGTCACGGGACGTCCGGATGCGCGTCCTCGAGGGGCGGCGCAGCCGCCTCGAGGAACGCCTGGACAAGATGCGCGCCTCGTTGGTGCGCACCCGTGAGCGGCTCGACGACTACACGCTCGAGCTGCAACGGCACGGCATGGAATCGGTGGAGCGCGAGGTCCGCTGGCTCAACGAGCTGATCGAGACCGAGCGCAACGGGCGCACCACGCGCCCGCCGGCCGAGCAGGACGACAACACACAAGACCGCAACACTCAAGAACATGGCGGCCAACCCGGAGACCGGGGAACCGCGTGACGATTACACAGGGAGCAACCGTGGGTTCGGTTCGCGTAGCCATTGTTGGCGTGGGCAACTGCGCCGCGTCGCTGGTGCAGGGTGTCGAGTACTACAAGGACGCCGACCCGAACGGCCGCGTGCCTGGCCTCATGCACGTGCAGTTCGGTGACTACCACGTGCGTGACGTCGAGTTCGTGGCCGCCTTCGATGTCGACGCGAAGAAGGTCGGCCTCGACCTCGCGGACGCCATCGGCGCCAGCGAGAACAACACGATCAAGATCTGCGACGTTCCGCAGAGCGGTATCACCGTCGAGCGCGGTCACACCCACGACGGTCTCGGCAAGTACTACCGCGAGACCATCGAGGAGTCGGACGCGGCCCCGGTCGACATCGTCAAGATCCTCAAGGACCGCCAGGTCGACGTTCTCGTCTGCTACCTGCCCGTCGGCTCCGAGGTCGCTGCGAAGTTCTACGCGCAGTGCGCCATCGACGCCAAGGTCGCGTTCGTCAACGCCCTCCCGGTCTTCATCGCCGGCACCAAGGAGTGGGCGGACAAGTTCACCGAGGCCGGTGTGCCGATCGTCGGTGACGACATCAAGTCGCAGGTCGGCGCCACGATCACGCACCGTGTGATGGCGAAGCTCTTCGAGGACCGCGGTGTCCTGCTGGAGCGCACCATGCAGCTGAACGTCGGCGGCAACATGGACTTCAAGAACATGCTGGAGCGCGACCGCCTCGAGTCGAAGAAGATCTCGAAGACGCAGGCCGTCACCTCGCAGATCGACCGCGACCTGGGTGCCGACAACGTGCACATCGGCCCGTCGGACTACGTGGCGTGGCTCGACGACCGCAAGTGGGCGTTCGTCCGCCTCGAGGGCCGCGCCTTCGGTGACGTCCCGCTGAGCCTGGAGTACAAGCTCGAGGTCTGGGACTCCCCGAACTCGGCCGGCGTCATCATCGACGCGGTGCGTGCCGCGAAGATCGCCCTGGACCGCGGCATCGGTGGCCCGATCCTCTCGGCGTCCTCGTACTTCATGAAGTCCCCGCCGGTGCAGTACTTCGACGACGAGGCCCGCGACAACGTCGAGAAGTTCATCAAGGGCGAGGTCGAGCGCTGAGCCCAGCCGGCTCGGGCTCACGGTCGATCGGCACCGACCCGCCGATCGCCACTGATCGCCACTGAACCGCTGATCACGCACGACGCGTAACCGTCAGGCCCCGGGTGTTGCGCCCGGGGCCTGACGCGTCATGTGAGGCTGTGCCCATGGCTGTTGTGCGCGATCTCCGCGTGCTGCTGCGGCTGCGCGACTTCCGGCGGCTGCTCGCGGTGCGCCTGCTGTCCCAACTCTCCGACGGCGTCTTCCAGGTCGCGCTCGCCACGTACGTCGTCTTCTCGCCCGAGAAGCAGGCGTCCCCCGCCGCCATCGCCTCCGCGATGGCCGTGCTCCTGCTGCCGTACTCCCTGCTGGGTCCCTTCACCGGGGTGCTGCTGGACCGCTGGCGGCGGCGCCAGGTCCTGCTGTACTGCAACCTGCTGCGCGCGGTGCTCTCCTGCGGCACGGCCGCGCTGATCCTGGCCCATGTCCCGGACTGGCTGTTCTATCTGTCGGCGCTGTCCGTCACCGCCGTCAACCGCTTCGTCCTGGCCGGGCTGTCGGCGGCACTGCCGCGCGTCGTGGACCGGGAGCGGCTCGTGATGGCCAACTCGCTGTCGCCGACCGCGGGGACACTGGCCGCGACGGCCGGCGGCGGTCTCGCCTTCCTCGTCCACCTCGGCCTCGCCAAGGGCGCCGGAGCCGACGCGACCGTGGTGCTGCTCGCCGCGTTCGTCTACCTCTGCGCGGGCCTGGCCGCCCTCGCCCTGGACCGCGACCTCCTCGGCCCCGACCCGGAGCTCGTCCAACCACGCCTCGGCACCGCGCTGACCGGTACCGTGCACGGCCTCGCGGAGGGGCTGCGCCATCTGCGCGGCCGCCCGGCCGCGGTGCGGGCCATGGCCGCCATGACCGCCCTGCGCTTTTGCTACGGCGCACTCACCGTCGTCCTGCTGATGCTGTGCCGCTACGCCTGGAACACCGCGTCGGACCGGCCGGGCGACGACGGCAGCGGCGGTCTGGCCCTGCTCGGACTCGCGGTGGGCGTCTCGGGCGCGGGCTTCTTCGCCGCCGCCGTCATCACACCCTGGGCCACCGCCCGCTTCGGCACCGCCGGCTGGATCACGGTCTGCGCCGGATCCGCCGCCGTGCTTCTCCCGCCGCTGGCCCTGCCGTTCGACCCCGCGCCCATGCTGGTCGCCGCCTTCGCCCTGGGCATCTGCACCCAGGGCGCCAAGATCGCCACCGACACCGTCGTCCAGTCCTCGGTCGACGACGCATACCGGGGACGGGTGTTCTCGCTCTACGACGTGGCCTTCAACGTCGCCTTCGTCGGTGCCGCGGCAGTCGCCGCCCTGATGCTTCCGCCGGACGGCCGGTCCGCGCTCCTGATCGCCCTACTGGCCCTGCTGTACGCGGTGGTGGCCCTGGCGATGCTCCGTGTCAGGGGTCTCCAGTAGTGTTCGCCCGTTCTTACGTCGCTCATACATCCCAATCGGGGGACACCCATGACCACTCCACCGCCACCGCAGTACCAGCAGGGTGGGAACCCCTACGGCCAGCCGCAGCCGCCGCAGGGCGGCAACCCGTACGGCCAGCCGCAACCGCCGCAGGGCGCTGACCCCTTCGGGCAGCAGGGGCCGCAGCCGTATCCCCAGCAGGGAGCCCAGCCCGGCGCGTGCACCTTCTGCGGCGGCTACCCCGCCGTCCACGCCACGGTCCGCGGTCACCAGGGCTTCCTGGTCATCATGCGGTTCCTCAAGCTGAAGGCCAACTACTGCCGCTCCTGCGGCATAGCCACGCACCGCGACATGACCACCAAGACCCTGTGGCAGGGCTGGTGGGGCATCGCCTCGTTCATCATCACGCCGGTCACCCTGCTCATCAACCTGGGTGCGCGGGGGAAGTTCAACAAGCTCCCCGCGCCCACCGGTGGCTGGGGACCGTCCCGCGAGACCGGAAAGCCGATCTTCGGGCGCGTGGGTGCCTACGGCATCCTGGTCCCGCTCATCGTGATCGCCGCGATCGTGGGGGTGAACGCGCTCGACAAGAGCGCCAGCACGGCCGTCGTCGGCGACTGCATGCACCGCGGTAGCGCCAGCGACAGCAACCCGGACCTGAAGGTCGTCTCCTGCACGGACGCCAAGGCGCAGTACAAGGTCCTGGCCGTGATCAGTGGCGAGTACGGCGACTCCGAGGCCGAGAAGAAGTGCACGGCGGCGGCCCCGGACTTCCAGTACGCCTACACCGAGTCCGGTAGCGGCAGCGACTTCCTGCTCTGCCTGAAGGACAAGTAGTCCCACCGGTCTCACCGAAATGCACAGGGGCGATGTTCCACGTGGAACATCGCCCCTCGCGCCGTCCGGGCCGTGCCATGTTCCACGTGGAACATCGCGTCCACCGGAATGCTCAGCCCTGCGTCGCCCACCACTCCTTGAGCGCGGCGATCGCGTCCTCCTCGGCCATCGGGCCGTTCTCCAGCCGCAGCTCCAGCAGGAACTGGTAGGCCTTGCCGATCACCGGGCCGGGCGGGACATCCAGGATCCGCATGATCTGGTTGCCGTCCAGGTCAGGACGGATCGAATCGAGCTCCTCCCGCTCCTGGAGTTCGCCGATCCGCTCCTCCAGCCCGTCATAGGTACGGGAGAGCGCCGCCGCCTTGCGCTTGTTCCGCGTCGTGCAGTCGGACCGGGTGAGCTTGTGCAGCCGGCCCAGCAGCGGGCCCGCGTCGCGCACATAACGCCGGACGGCGGAGTCCGTCCACTCCCCGGTGCCGTACCCGTGGAACCGCAGGTGCAGCTCGACGAGCCGGGCGACGTCCTTGATCATGTCGTTGGGGTACTTGAGCTTGGCCATCCTGGCCTTGGTCATCTTCGCGCCCACCACCTCGTGGTGGTGGAAGGAGACCCGGCCGTCGGACTCGAAGCGCCGGGTCCGCGGCTTGCCGATGTCGTGCAGCAGCGCGGCCAGCCGCAGCACCAGGTCGGGGCCGTCCGTCTCCAGGTCGATGGCCTGCTCCAGGACGGTCAGCGAGTGCTCGTAGACGTCCTTGTGCCGGTGGTGTTCATCACGCTCCAGGCGCAGCGCCGAGAGCTCCGGCAGCACCCGCTCCGCCAGCCCGGTGTCGACCAGCAGCCGCAGACCCTTGCGCGGGTTGTCCGAGAGGATGAGCTTGTTCAGCTCGTCCCGGACCCGCTCCGCCGAGACGATCTCGATCCGGTCCGCCATCGCCGTCATCGCGGCGACGACCTCGGGAGCGACCTCGAAGTCCAGCTGGGCCGCGAAGCGCGCGGCGCGCATCATCCGCAGCGGGTCGTCGGAGAAGGAGTCCTCCGGCGTACCGGGAGTGCGCAGCAGCCGGCCGGCCAGGTCGTCGAGGCCGCCGTACGGGTCGACGAAGACGCTTCCCGGCAGCGCGACGGCCATCGCGTTGACCGTGAAGTCCCGGCGGACCAGATCCTCCTCGATGGTGTCGCCGTAGGAGACCTCGGGCTTGCGGGAGGTCCGGTCGTAGGCCTCCGACCGGTAGGTGGTGACTTCGACCTGGAAGCCGTCCTTCATGCACCCGACGGTGCCGAAGGCGATACCGACCTCCCACACGGCCTCCGCCCAGGGCCGGATGATCTTCAGCACCTGTTCCGGGCGGGCGTCGGTCGTGAAGTCCAGGTCGTTGCCGAGCCTGCCGAGCAGGGTGTCACGGACCGAGCCGCCGACGAGGGCGAGCTTGAAGCCGGCTTCCTGGAAGCGGCGGCCGAGGTCTTCGGCGACCGGCGCGACCGTGTGAGGGGCCTGCTGGATCTGGGGGTCATTGTTGGCATTCGGCACAACGTAAAAGGGTACGTGGCCGCGAGCCTCCTGGCCTCCGCGTTATGTCCCCGGTCCACATGGAGCAGTCCGCAGCACTTTGCCTCTCGCCCGATCGTTAACATGCCAGGACGCACATCCGATTGACGACAGGACGGGCAAACGAGTGGGCGAGGCGGCACAGTCACCCGGTACACCCACGGCTCGTCCGCGGCGGCTACGCCGCGTGGCCGCGCTGATCGCCGGGGCGTCGCTCTTCGCGGGCCTGCTGCAGGTGCACGCCGCACCCGCCGCCTACGCCACCACGGCCGGTACCGGATCGCGGACCGCCCAGGTGTCCCTGGAATCCATGGACCCGGTCACCCCGGCCAAGGACGGCACGATCACCGTCGACGGCACCGTCACCAACACCGGACGGGCCACGATCACCCATGCCGAGGCCGGCCTGCGGGTCTCCTCCAGCAGCCCGCTGACCAGCCGCAGCGCGATCAGCTCCGCCGCCGCACGCACCGGGAGCACCGGTGACGACGGCAGCCTGCTCAACGAGTACACGGCCAAGCTGGCGGACATCCCGTCCGGCACGAGCAGCCCCTTCTCCCTGAAGGTGCCCGTGAGCGCCCTGGAGCTGGGCGCTGACGGCGTCTACCAGCTCGGGGTCACCCTCAACGGCCAGACCGCCGACGAGGCCTACAACCACGTCCTGGGGATCCAGCGGACGTTTCTCCCCTGGTACGCGAAGGCTGAGGCCAAGCCGACCCAGTTCACGTTCCTGTGGCCGCTGGCCGACCGGCCGCACCTGGCCGTGCGCAGCGACACCGACGACCAGCAGAGTCCGATCTTCCTCGACGACGACCTCGCGGCGGATCTCGCGCCCGGCGGCCGGCTGCAGCAGATGGTGGAGCTGGGCAGGACCCTGCCGATCACCTGGGTCGTCGATCCCGACCTGCTCGCCACCGTCGACTTCATGACCCGCAGCTACCGGGTGCTGGGTCCTGACGGTGACATCGCGCACACGACGCCGGGCACGGGCACCGAGAACGCCAAGCAGTGGCTCAACGACCTGAAGTCCGCGACCGCCGGCCATGAAGTGGTGTCGCTGCCCTTCGGTGACACCGACATCGCGTCGATCGCCCATCACGGCAAGGACGTCCCCGCGACCCTCGGCCACCTCAAGACGGCCACTGATCTGGGGGTCAGGACCGTCGACACGATCCTCGGCCTCGAACCGACCGCCAATGTGGCCTGGCCGGCCGAGGGCGCCGTCGATCCGTCGATCGTGGACGTCGCCACCGCCGGCGGGGCCGACAACGTCATCGCGCGCAGCGACAGCTTCGGCGAGACCGGCTCGCTCGACTACACCCCGACGTCCGCCCGGCCGATCAGCGGCGGCACCACGGCGGTGGTCACCGACGCCGTCCTCTCCAAGGCGTTCGCGGGCGACATGACGCGCGCCTCGACGGCGGCCCTCGCGGTCCAGGAGTTCCTCTCCCAGACCCTCATGATCACCCTGCAGGCGCCGACCAAGCAGCGCAGCATCGTCGTCGCCCCGCAGCGCATGCCCACCGCGTCCCAGGCCCAGGAGATGGCCCGGGGCATCTCGGCGGTCGGCCACAGCCCCTGGGCGCAGACCATCAGCTTCGACGCGGCCACCAAGGCGCCCGCCGACCCGGCCGCCAACCACAAGGTGCCCGGCACCTCCGCGTACCCCGACTACCTGCGCAAGCAGGAGATCAGCACCAGTGCGTTCCAGGACATCCAGCGGACGCAGGGCCAGCTCAACGGCTTCACGGTGATCCTCAGCCGCAAGGACCGGGTCACCGTCCCCTTCACCGCCGCCGTGCTGCGCTCGATGTCCAACGCCTGGCGCGGCGACCCCGTCGGCGCCGCGCTCTTCCGTAACTCGATCGGCTCCTACCTCACCGACCTCATGGGCTCGGTGCACATCCTGGACAAGACCAACCTCACCCTGTCCGGGCGCAGTGCCACGATCCCGGTCACCGTGAAGAACGAACTCGGGCAGGCCGTCACCGGACTGGAACTGCGGCTCACCTCCAGCGCGCAGATCCGGCTGGACGTCGGCGACCCCCAGCCGGTCACCGTCGAGGGCGGCCACACCCGCTCGCTGAAGTTCCCCACCAAGGCGGGCGCGAACGGCCTGGCACAGGTGACCGCCCAGCTCTACACCAAGGACGGCGTCAAGTACGGCGATCCGATCTCGTTCAACGTCAAGGTCACGTCGATCACCGACACCGTGATGCTGGTGATCGCCGGCGGCCTGCTGCTCCTCGCGCTGGCCGGGGTGAAGATGTACAACCAGCGCAAGCGCAAGGCGGCCGCCGGAGCCGGTGGCACCGATGCCGACGGAGACGACGACGGCGACGCGGCCGGTGACGGCGACGACGGCACGGACGGTGCCGATGGTGCGGACGGTACGGGCGGTGCGGACGGCGTGGGGGAGAGCGACGGTGCGGACCGCGCCGAAGCCGGGCAGCCGGGTGACCCGGCTCCGGACACCGCCGCGGAAAACACGGACCCGTCCCCGCCGGGTGAGAAGGTGGACCGATAGCCAGGCCGGGTCTCGACAGCGGACAATCAATAAGGTGGGGCAGATGAACGCGCCGTACGACGGTGACCGCGACCGGGAGACTCCGGCCGGAGATCCGCGCGCACAGGTACCGCCGCCACCCCGGGCCACCACCCGGTCCCGCCGGACCCCTACCTGCAGAACACCTACGCCTACGATCCCTACCAGCAGCAGGATCCGACCGCGCAGGACCCCGTCGGCGAGGCCCTCTACGACCGCGCCGCGCACCCTCCGCCGCCGCCCCCGCCGTACGGTCAGCCGTGGCCCCCGCAGCAACAGCCGTACCAGATGCCGTACGGCGACGACGCCACCACGCAGTACGTCGGGGTGGACGACCTGGTGACCCACGCGGCCGAGGAGCCTCCCCCTTACGACGCGTTCGCGCACCTGTACCGCGACCAGCAGCCCGCCGCGGCGCCCACCGGGCCCACCGTGGTGGTGCCCGAGCCGGAGCAGCAGGCGGCCCCGGTCCCCGCGCCCCGCTCCGCCGGCCGCGGCGCCAGCATCCTGAAGTCCAGCGCCCTGATGGCGGCCGGCACCCTGGTCTCCCGCCTCACCGGCTTCGTCCGCACCCTGGTCATCGCCGCGGCGATCGGGGTCGCCACCCTCGGCGACTCCTACGCAGTGGCGATGGTCCTGCCCACGATGATCTACATCCTCACCGTCGGCGGCGGCCTCAACTCCGTCTTCGTCCCGCTGCTGGTCCGCGCGATGAAGGACGACGAGGACGGTGGCACCGCCTTCGCCAACCGGCTGCTGACCCTGGTCATGGTCATCCTCGGCGGCATCGTCACGCTCACCGTGATCGCGGCCCCGCTGCTGGTCCGCATGATGTCCACGAAGATCGCGGACAACCCGGCCACCTTCGACGTCGCGGTGACCTTCGCCCGCTACTGCCTGCCCACGATCTTCTTCATGGGTGTGCACGTCGTGATGGGCCAGATCCTCAACGCCCGCGGCAAGTTCGGCGCGATGATGTGGACCCCGGTCCTCAACAACATCGTCGTCATCTTCACCTTCGGCATGTTCATCTGGGTCTACGGCTCCTACGGCACGACCAACATGGACGCCACCACGATCTCCCCCGAGGGCATCCAGCTGCTCGGCATCGGCACCCTGCTCGGCCTGGCCGTGCAGTCCATCGCGATGCTGCCCTATCTGCGCGAGGCGGGCTTCAAGTTCCGGCTGCGCTTCGACTGGCGCGGCCACGGACTCGGCCACGCCGCGAAGCTGGCCAAGTGGACGTTCTTCTTCGTCCTCGCCAACCAGGCCGGCCTCATCGTCGTCACCCAGCTCGCCACCTGGGCCGGATCCGAGGCCGACAAGCTCGGTTTCCAGGGCACCGGCATCACCGCGTACAACAACGCGCTGCTGATCTGGCAGATGCCGCAGGCGATCATCACGGTCTCCGTCATGGCCGCCGTGCTGCCCCGGATCTCCCGCGCCGCCCACGACGGGGACTCACCCGCGGTCCGCGACGACATCTCCTACGGCCTGCGCACCTCGGCCGTGGCCATCGTCCCGGCCGCCTTCGCCTTCCTCGCCCTGGGCGTCCCGATGTGCAGCCTGCTGTACGCCGGCACCGGCACGGACTCCGCGCGCAACATCGGATTCATCCTGATGGCCTTCGGGATCGGACTGATCCCGTTCTCCGTGCAGTACGTCGTGCTGCGCGGCTTCTACGCCTTCGAGGACACCCGCACCCCCTTCTACAACACGGTGATCGTCGCCGCCGTGAACGCCGCCGCTTCCGCGGCCTGCTTCGTCGTGCTCCCCTCCCGCTGGGCCGTGGTCGGCATGGCCTTCTCCTACGGGCTGGCTTACGCGGTCGGCGTCGGAGTCGCCGTCAGGCGGCTGCGCACCCGGCTGGGCGGCGACCTCGACGGCAAGCGCATCACCCGGACGTACGCGCGCCTCACCGGCGCCTGCGTCCCCGCCGCCCTGGCCGCCGGGGTCGCGGTCTACGGCATCACCCGGACGCTGGGCAGCGGGGCGTCCGGCTCGCTGGTCTCACTGATCGTCGGCGGCGCACTGCTGATCGGCATCTTCTACATCGCCGCCAAGCGCATGAGGATCGAGGAAATGACCGCGATGGTCGGAATGGTGCGCGGCAGACTCGGCCGCTGATCGAAAGAACACGGCGGGCAACCATCGGCTCCCGCCGTGTGTCGTGCAGAGAGCCGGACTGTGGGCACAATTGGCCTTGGCTCTGAAGTGGGATCGCGCAACGGATGGGGAGGCAGGAACGACGGTGGCGGATCGGAGTACGGCTGCCGTCGGAGTGGCCAATGAGAGCGGCGAGCCGCCGCCCACCGTCCAGCAGGACGGGGCCACACCCGACGAGACGACGGATCAGAACAACCCCCAGGACGCGCGGGACGCACCGCAGGACGAGGCAGCAGCAGAGCAGCACAAGGGCGACAGCAAGCCGCCGGAACTCCACAGCGGCCACAAGCTCGCCCGCCGCTACCAGTTGGAGGAGTGCGTCACCCGCCTCGACGGCTTCAGCAGCTGGCGGGCGGTCGACGAGAAGCTACGGCGTGCCGTCGGCATCCATCTCCTGCCCGCCGACCACGCCAGGGCGCGTCAGGTGCTCGCCGCCGCCCGTTCGGCCGCACTCCTGGGTGATCCCCGCTTCGTCCAGGTCCTCGACGCGGTCGAGGAGAACGACCTCGTCTACGTCATCCACGAATGGCTCCCCGACGCCGCCGCGCTCAGTGACAGCCTGGCCGCCGGACCGCTGGAGCCGCACGACGCCTACCAGATGGTCAGCCAGGTCTCCCAGGCCATGGCCGCCGCCCATCGCGAGGGACTGGCGCATCTGCGGCTCAGCCCCGGCTCCATCCTGCGCACCGGCTCCGGGCAGTACCGCATCCGCGGCCTCGCCGTCACCGCCGCACTGCGCGGTCTGAAGTCCGAGCGACCGCAGCGCGAGGACACCGAGGCGATCGGCGCGCTGCTGTACGCCTCGCTCACCCGGCGCTGGCCGTACGAGGAGGACGCGTACGGCCTCACCGGCCTCCCCAAGGCCGTCGGGCTGGTCGCTCCCGACCAGGTGCGTGCGGGGGTCCACCGCGGGCTGTCCGAGATCGCGATGCGGGCGCTCGTCAACGAGGGCGCCACCGCCTCCCGCGAGGAATCGCCCTGCACCACTCCGGAGGAGCTGGCCCGAGCGGTCGCCGGACTGCCCCGGATCAAGCCTCCCGAGCCGGACATCTCGCCGTACCAGCGCACCACGTACCAGCAGGGTCCCTACCGCCAGCCGCCCGCCACGCCCCGGCCGGCCCCCGCGCCCCCCGCTCCGCCGCCGGCCCTTCCCGGCCGCACCGGCAAGGTGCTCAAGTGGGCCGTCTCCGCGCTGCTGATCGCCGCGCTGGGCCTGGGCAGCTGGCAGCTCGCGGACACCCTCATGGGCCGCGAGGAACAGAACAAGGACGACACCGGCACCTCCCAGCGGGCCGGCCAGGACCCCAGCAGTGCCGCTCCCGGCACACCGCTGGCCATCTCCTCGGCCAGTGAGTTCTCACCCCTGGACGCCCCGATAGCGGCCGACAAGGTCGCCTTCGCCGTCGACGGCAAGGCCGACACCTCCTGGATCACCAGCAACTACAAGGGCCAGTCGAACTTCGGCAACCTGCCCAACCGCATCCAGGGCAGTGGCATCATCGTCGACCTGGGCAGCCGACGTAAGGTCACCGGCATCGACCTCACGATGTGGGTGCCCGGCCAGACCGTAGAGGTGCTGGCCGCGGCACCGGACGCTTCCCAGCCCACCGCCCTGGCGGCCTTCCCGCAGCGGTTCGCCCCGGCGGCCAAGGCCGGGAGCACCGTTCAGGTGACCGCCGGCCAGCCGGTGGAAACGCGCTACGTCCTGATCCACATCACCGACCTGCCACCCGAGTCCGGTGGTGGCTTCCGTGGCGGCATCACGGAAATAAAGGTCCTCGGCAACAGCTGAGCGGCGGACGGGGAGGCGCTTGTGGACGACGGCAGCAAGCCGGGGGAGGAGGCCAGCGACGCTGATCTCCTCGCCCGGCACGTCGCGGGAGACCCCGACGCCTTCGGGGAGATCGTCCGGCGCCACCGCGACCGCCTCTGGGCGGTCGCCCTGCGCACCCTGGGGGACCGCGAGGAAGCCGCCGACGCCGTCCAGGACGCTCTGGTGTCCGCCTTCCGCGCCGCCCACACCTTCCGGGGCCAGTCCGCGGTCACCACCTGGCTGCACCGGATAACCGTGAACGCGTGCCTGGACCGGGCGCGCAAGACCGCCTCCCGCCGCACCTCCCCCGTCGTCGACGAGGACCGCTTCGAGACGCTCCTCGAACCGCATGAGTCCGCCGCCGCCCCCGCCGAGCGCGGCGAGCTCCACCGCGAACTGATCACCGCCCTGGCCACCCTGCCTCCCGATCAGCGCGCCGCCCTGGTCCTGGTGGACATGCAGGGCTACCCCGTCGCCGAGGCCGCCGCCGTCCTCGATGTGCCGACCGGCACCGTGAAGAGCAGATGCGCGCGCGGCCGGGCACGGCTCCTTCCACTCCTCACTCATCTGCGCGCCGACCAGGGGAGTAACGCGGACCCAGGCCGGGGAAGGAACCGGACGGAGGGGACATCCGTCCCAGAGACGGCAACGGAAAAGGGCGGAGGTGGCCACCAGTGACTTCGACGACGGGGATGGACGCACACCCCGAGGTCTCGGAGATCTCGGACCTGGCCGAAGGCATCCTTCCGCCGGGCCGCTCCGCGGACGTACGCGGCCATCTCGACGGCTGCGCGCTCTGCTCCGACGTGCGCACCTCGCTGGACGAGATCCGCAACCTGCTGGGCACTCTCCCCGGCCCCCCGCGCATGCCCGCCGACATCGCCGGCCGTATCGACGCCGCACTCGCCGCCGAAGCGCTGCTCGACGCGACGGCGCCCCCGGCTGTTCCACGTGGAACAGCCGACGCATCGGTTCCACGTGGAACAGCGGCGGCGGCCGATCGGCCCACCGGCCACGCTGCGGCCTCCACGGGACCCGGACGCGGCCACGCCCGCCCCCGGCGCCGCTGGGCCAGGACACTGCTCGTCACGGCCTCCACGGTCGCGGTCCTGGGTTTCGGCGGCGTCCTGCTGCACTCCATCGACGTGGGTACGACCAGCAGCGACACCGCCAAGAAGGACTCGAGCGCCCAGGGCGCCGCGCGGACGCCCGCCGAGACACCGAACGAGGCCATGGCCGCGAGTGCCCTGCAGGCACGCGTCCATGAACTCCTGGGGACGTACTCGACCGCCAAGGCCGGCAGCGATCCGCAGAGCCCGGCGCTCGGCTCGGACACCCCCGCCACCACGCCGCTGCGCGCCCACTCCGTCCCCCTGCCGCCGTGTGTGCAGGACGGCGTCCACCGCTCCGAGCAGCCGCTCGCCTCCGCGCACGAACCCTTCGAGGGCACCGACGCATATCTGGTGGTCCTTCCCCATCCCGGCGACCCGGCCCATGTCGATCTGTATGTCGTGGACGCCGGCTGCTCCACCAAGCCGGGCCGGGTACTTCGCCAGGACACATACGCGCGCTGACGGCGTACCGCCGCGGGAATGCTGGACCCTTAGGATCCGTTAGGCAGGACGAGAGTCCCGCCAGGGCCCCGCAGTAGTCGGTAGAGACGAGGAAGACACCCGTGAGCGACGTCCGTAACGTGATCATCATCGGATCCGGGCCTGCGGGCTACACCGCCGCGCTGTACACAGCGCGCGCCGCCCTGAAGCCGCTGGTCTTCGAGGGATCGGTCACCGCAGGCGGTGCGCTGATGAACACCACCGAGGTGGAGAACTTCCCCGGTTTCCGCGAGGGCATCCTCGGCCCGGACCTCATGGACAACATGCGCGCCCAGGCCGAGCGCTTCGGCGCCGAGCTCATCCCGGACGACGTGGTAGCGGTGGACCTCAGCGGTGACATCAAGACCGTCACCGACACCGAGGGCACCGTCCACCGCGCGAAGGCCGTCATCGTCACCACCGGCTCCCAGCACCGCAAGCTGAACCTCCCCAACGAGGACCAGCTCTCCGGACGCGGGGTCTCCTGGTGCGCCACCTGTGACGGCTTCTTCTTCAAGGACCAGGACATCGCCGTCATCGGCGGCGGCGACACGGCGATCGAGGAAGCGACCTTCCTCTCCCGCTTCGCCAAGTCCGTGGCGATCGTCCACCGCCGCGACAGCCTGCGTGCCTCGAAGGCCATGCAGGAGCGCGCCTTCGCCGACCCGAAGATCTCGTTCGTGTGGGACAGCGAAGTCGCCGAGATCCACGGCGAGAACAAGCTGTCCGGCCTGACGCTGCGCAGCACCAAGACCGGTGAGACCTCGGAGCTGCCCGTCACCGGGCTGTTCATCGCCATCGGCCACGACCCGCGCACCGAGCTGTTCAAGGGTGTGCTGGAACTGGACGGCGAGGGATACCTCACCGTCGACGCGCCCAGCACCCGTACGAACATCCCCGGTGTCTTCGCCGCCGGTGACGTCGTGGACCACACCTACCGTCAGGCGATCACGGCGGCCGGCACCGGCTGCTCGGCCGCGCTGGACGCCGAACGCTTCCTCGCCGCCCTCGCGGACGCCGAGAAGACCGCCTGACCCTCAAAACCCTCTCCCCCACACGTATCAAGCCTGAGGAGACTGCCGTGGCCGGCAAGACCAAGATTGTGACCGACGCGACCTTCGCCGAGGAGGTCCTCGCCAGCGACAAGCCCGTGCTGGTCGACTTCTGGGCCGAGTGGTGCGGCCCGTGCCGGCAGATCGCCCCCTCCCTGGAGGCCATCGCCGAGGAGCACGCCGACGACATCACCATCGTCAAGCTCAACATCGACGAGAACCCGGTCACGGCTGCCAAGTACGGCGTGATGTCGATCCCGACGCTCAACGTCTACAAGGGCGGCGAGGTCGTGAAGACCATCGTCGGTGCCAAGCCGAAGGCCGCCATCAAGCGCGACCTGGCGGACTTCATCGGCGACGCCGTCTGAGTCGACGCCGTCCGGCGTTCCACCGTTCGACCGTTCCACGTGAAACAGGCCCGCTCCTCGAAGGAGCGGGCCTGTTCGCGTTCCGGAGGTTCCGCACAGCTCACAGCGGCCGGAGGACCGGCTCCTTCTGGACGGCTCCCAGCAGCCGGTCGATCGCCATCTCGACGTCTTCCTTCCAGGAGATCGTCGATCGCAGCTCCAGCCGCAGCCGGGGATACCGCGGATGGGCGCGCACCGTCTTGAAGCCCACCGCCAGCAGGTGGTCGGCCGGCAGGACGCATCCCGGCTCGGCCCACTTCGCGTCGCCGAAAGCCTCGACGGCCTTGACTCCACGGCGCACCAGGTCCTTGGCGACGGTCTGCACCAGGACCCGCCCGATGCCCTGCCCCTGGTACCCGGGCATGATCCTGGCGGTCATCAGCTGTACCGCGTCCGGCGAGACCGGACTGGTGGGGAAGGCCATGGAGCGGGGAACATACGCCGGCGGCGCGTAGAGAACGAAGCCGGCCGGGACGTCATCGACGTACACCACCCGGCCGCACGAGCCCCACTCCAGCAGGACCGCGGAGATCCACGCCTCCTTCTCCAGCTCCGGCTTGCCCGCCTGGACGGCGGCCTCACCGCTTACCGGATCGAGTTCCCAGAAGACGCACGCTCTACAGCGCTTGGGGAGATCCGAGAGGTTGTCCAACGTGAGCGGAACGAGCCGACGCCCCATACGGCCAGGCCCTCATTTCTGTCGCGAACCAAACTGCCCACGAATCCCCCCACCGCCCCCAAGCCCAGTCCCGCTGCCACGAGAGCGGCCATGTGCCGCTCGTGCTCCAGTCCGACCTTCGACGCACGCATGGGCTTCCCTCCCCAGAGAGGCTCCCTACCCCTACGCATCGTAGTCTCGCCCCCTGTCCCAGGACACTGAGGACAAGCAAAGAGCGGGTGGTGTTCCGGCCGGAACACCACCCGCTCCCCTGAACGGCGGACTCATTCGACGTCGTCGTCGGACTCCTCGTCGAGCCTGCTCTCCAGGACCTTGCCTTCACCGGGGGCCATCGTCCCCAGGATCCGCTCCAGATCCTCTATCGAGGCGAACTCCACCACGATCTTTCCGCGCTTCTGCCCCAGGTCGACCTTCACCCTGGTGTCGAAACGGTCCGACAGCCGCGTGGCCAGATTGGTCAGCGCCGGGGAGACCCGCCGTCCGGCCCGCGGGCCCACGGCCTTCTTCGCGCTCTGCGGCTCGGCGTTCATCAGGGTGACGATCTCTTCGACCGCCCGGACCGACAGGCCCTCGGCCACGATGCGGTGCGCCAGCAGATCCTGATCCTCCCCGTCCTCCAGGGAGAGCAGAGCGCGCGCGTGTCCGAAGGAGATCACTCCGGCCGCGACCCGTCGCTGCACGGGCGCCGAGAGCTTCAGCAGGCGCAGCGTGTTGGAGACCTGGGAGCGCGAACGCCCGATCCGGTCGGCCAACTGCTCATGCGTGCAGGCGAAGTCGCGCAGCAGCTGGTCATAGGCCGCCGCCTCCTCCAGCGGGTTCAGCTGGGCACGGTGCAGGTTCTCCAGGAGCGCGTCCAGGAGAAGCTTCTCGTCCTCGGTCGCCCGGACGATGGCCGGGATGTTCTCCAGACCCGCCTCCCGGCAGGCCCGCCACCGGCGCTCGCCCATGATGAGCTCATAGCGCTCCGGGCCGGCCTGTCGCACGACGACCGGCTGGAGCAGGCCCACTTCCTTGATGGACGTGATGAGCTCGTTCAGCGCATCTTCGTCGAACACCTCACGGGGCTGCCGCGAGTTCGGCGTGATCGAGTCGATCGGCAGCTCGGCGAAGTAAGCGCTCGGCGCCGCGGGCGCTTCGGCCGCCGGCGGATCCGGCTCTGTTTCACGTGAAACCGGGATGTCCACCGTCGGCGGAGCATCGTGGGCTCTGGAGTTCAGACCGGCGACCTTGGTGGCCGCCAGCATGCTCCGGTCCGCGGTCAGCAGCGGTACCGCGGACGGCGATGTACCCGCCGATGACGGTGCCGCCGGGATCAGCGCGCCTAGACCACGGCCGAGCCCTCTGCGTCGATCACTCACTGGATCCCCTCCGACATGCTGTGCTGATCATGCTCATTGGTGCCCTCGGCGCCGCGCAACGCCATCTCACGCGCCGCTTCGAGGTAGGACAGTGCCCCGCTGGAACCCGGGTCGTAGGTCAGCACGGTCTGGCCGTAGCTGGGTGCCTCCGAGATCCGGACCGAGCGGGGGATGCTCGTGCGCAGCACTTCCTTGCCGAAGTGGGTACGCACCTCATCCGCGACCTGAGCGGCGAGCCGGGTCCGGCCGTCGTACATGGTCAACAGGATGGTTGATACATGCAGCTTGGGGTTGAGATGAGCGCGGACCAGATCCACGTTCTTCAGCAGCTGCCCCAGGCCTTCCAGCGCGTAATACTCGCACTGGATCGGGATGACCACCTCGGCACCGGCCACCAGGGCGTTCACGGTGAGCAGGCCGAGCGACGGCGGGCAGTCGATGAGGACATAGTCCAGCGGCTGCTCATAGGCCTCGATGGCCCGCTGCAGCCGGCTCTCCCGTGCCACCAGGGACACCAGCTCGATCTCGGCACCGGCGAGGTCGATCGTGGCCGGTGCACAGAACAGCCCCTCGACATCGAGGACCGGCTGTACGACCTCGGAGAGCGGTCGGCTCTCCACCAGGACGTCATAGATCGACGGCACATCGGCATGGTGGTCGATACCCAGCGCCGTGGAGGCGTTGCCCTGGGGATCGAGGTCGATCACCAGCACCCGCGCCCCGTGCAGGGCGAGCGAGGCGGCAAGGTTGACCGTGGTCGTGGTCTTCCCGACCCCGCCCTTCTGATTGGCCACCACCATCACTCGGGTCTGAGCCGGCCGAGGGAGCCCCTCGCCGGCCCGACCGAGCGCTTCGACCGCCAACTGGGCGGCGCGACCGATGGGGGTGTCGTCCATCGGGGGCAATGTTTCACGTGAAACATCACCCCCGAATGATTCCGAACGGGGACCGGGGACCGGATCGGTCATCGGCCCCGCGATGTTGGCGTCGGACCGCAAGGATTCACTCTCCTCGACTACAGGCTCGCAATGCACAGAGCCTGCCATGCTTTCGGGGTCGTGAACCAGCGAGGCCCGACTGCCTGTGGATGAATCCACCTCATGGGCCGACTTTGAGGGCTTCTTGGCGCGCGCCTCAGCCGCGGCACGACCGCGACTGAGGACTCCTGGGAGCAGGGAGCGACGTTTCACGTGGAACACGATGCACAGCGATGTGCCCGTTATCTTGGAGACACTCCGAAATATGTCGTTTTGGCCGTTTGTATGGAGTAGAACGCGCCTCAGTACCGACGCCGGCCCGGGTTCTTCGCCGCCCGGCTGGCCCGCGCCGCCTTGGCCCTGCGCGTCGCCGCCCGCACCCCGCCGGGGCTCTCCCCGACCACGACCCGCACCACCGTCGACAGCGGGTCCACCACGCCCTCGCCGACCTGCATCACCGAGGTCTCCACGGCACCGAGCCGGCCGAGCGCGGCCCGTGCCGCCTTCAGCTCCTCCTCGGCCGTGTCCCCCTTCAGAACGGCCATCTCGCCGTGCGGACGCAGCAGTGGAAGCCCCCAGCCGGCCAGCCGCTCCAGCGGCGCCACCGCGCGGGCCGTCACCACATCCACCGCCGGCAGCTTGCCCACCATCTCCTCGGCACGCCCCCGCACCACCGTCACATTGGACAGCGACAGCAGCTTGACCACCTCGTCGAGGAACGTGGTCCGCCGCAGCAGCGGCTCCAGCAGGGTGATGTGCAGATCCGGACGGGCCAGCGCCAGCGGAATCCCCGGCAGCCCCGCTCCGGAGCCCACGTCGCACACCGTCATGTCCTGCGGAATCACCTCGGACAGCACCGCGCAGTTCAGCAGATGCCGCTCCCACAGCCGGGGCACCTCACGAGGACCGATCAGACCCCGGCGCACCCCCGCGTCGGCCAGCAGCTCCGCATAGCGGACCGCATCGGCGAAACGCTCGCCGAACACTGCCTGCGCCTGCTCGGGCGGTGCGGGAAGTTCCGCCGCCGCCTCCGCTGCCTCCTCCGTCACGAGGACTGTCCTTTCCATCGATCCCGTTGCCGCACACCGCGACTTCCAGGCTTACAAGGATCGGCCCCGTCCGCGAGCAGACGGGGCCGACTGAGCCGTACTGGGCCGTGCTCGGGCCCGATCAGACCGGAAGCACGACCACCCGGCGCTCGGGCTCCTCGCCCTCGGACTCGCTGCGCAGCCCCGCCGCGGCGACCGCGTCATGCACGACCTTGCGCTCGAACGGCGTCATCGGGTCGAGCTTGACCGGCTGCCCGGTGCCCTTCGCCTCGTCCGCCGCCTTGGCGCCCAGCAGCGCCAGCTCGGTCCGCTTACGGGCCCGGAAGCCACCGATGTCCAGCATCAGCCGACTGCGGTCGCCGGTCTCCCGGTGCACCGCGAGACGCGTCAGCTCCTGCAGTGCCTCCAGCACCTCGCCGTCCCGCCCGACCAGCTTGTTCAGGTCACGGCTGGAGGATTCGCCGACGATCGAGACAGCAGCTCGCTCGCCCTCGACATCCATGTCGATGTCCCCGTCGAGGTCCGCGATGTCGAGCAGACCCTCCAGGTAGTCGGCTGCGATCTCGCCTTCCTGCTCAAGGCGGGACAGGCGATCGGCGGAGCCGCCGTCGGTCACAGTGGTGCTGTTGCCTTCCGTCACGGATGGGCTCCTCATCAGGTTCTGCACTACTTCTTGGACGGGTGCTTGGGGCGCTGCTGACCCTTGCGCTGTCCGCCCTTGGACGTTCTGGGGGAGCCGGACGCGCTGGAGCCACCGGACGGCTTGGCGTCCTCGGGCTCCTTCTTCGTCAGGCTCGGCTTGTCGGCCGTCGTGTCCGAAGCGGCCGAGGCCGACGATCCGGACGCGGAACCCTGAGCGGCGCCGGCGGCCGTCGTACGGCGTGCCTTGGTCTGCCGCTTCGGCTGCTGGCGGTTGGCGCGGGCGACCTCGACGGCCTCCTTGGCCGCGATCTCCTCGGGCGGCTCCACCAGCTTGCCCTTGGCCCGCAGCCGGTCCTGGCGCTGCTTGAAGGCCAGGCTGCCCGGCGTCGGGTTCCGGCGGATGACGAACATCTGCTGGCCCATGGTCCACAGGTTGGTGGTCAGCCAGTAGACGAGGACACCGACGGGGAAGTTGACACCCATCACGGCGAACATGACCGGGAAGACGTACATCAGCATCTTCTGCTGCTGCATGAACGGCGTCTTCACCGTCATGTCGACGTTCTTCGTCATCAGCTGGCGCTGCGTGTAGAACTGCGACGCCGACATCATGATGATCATGATCGCGGTGACGACGCGGACGTCCGTGATGGAGGCGCCGAGGGCCGCGACCTTGTCAGCGCTCTCGGTGAACTTGGCCGCCAGCGGAGCGCCGAAGATGTGCGCCTGCTTGGCGCTGTCCAGCAGGGGCTGGTTGATCGCACCGATCGTGTGACCGTTGGCGATGCTGCTCAGCACGCGGTACAGGGCGAAGAAGAACGGCGACTGGGCGATGATCGGCAGGCACGAGGAGAGCGGGTTGGTACCCGTCTCCTTGTACAGCTTCATCATCTCTTCGGACTGTCGCTGCTTGTCGCTCTTGTAGCGCTCCTGGATCGCCTTCATCTTCGGCTGGAGCGCCTGCATGTTGCGGGTCGACTTGATCTGCTTGACGAACAGCGGGATCAGACAGATCCGGATCAGGACCACGAGCGACACGATGGACAGGCCCCAGGCCCAGCCACTGTCGGCGCCGAAGATCTTCCCGTACACCGAGTGGAACTGGACGATGATCCAGGAGACCGGCGTGGTGATAAAACTGAACAGATTCGAGATCGTGTCCACTAATCAGGCTCCTTGAGCATGGGGCGAGGTCTCTGCGGCCGGGCTGGTCTCAGCGACGGCGGAGGGACCGCCCTTGCTGTTGCGCAACATGTTGCGCAGCCGATCGTGCCACGGGGGGCGTTTACGTGGCGGAACATGATCGACACCGCCGGGCGACCACGGATTGCACCGCAGGATGCGCCAGGCGGTCAGTGCCGACCCCTTTACCGCTCCATGCACGTCGATGGCCGTGTACCCGTAGTGCGAGCACGAGGGGTAGTACCTGCAGACCGGGCCCAGCAAAGGGCTGATGGTCCACTGGTACACCTTGATCAGCGCCAGCAGTGGGTACTTCATCGCGCAACCCCTCCCAGCAGCCGCTGCAGGGCGGCGTCCAGGTCGCGGGCCAGCTGTGCATGGTCAGCACCACCCGCTCCGGGCAGCGCTCGTACGACTACCAGGCTACCGGGGGGCAGCAGGGCCAGTCGCTCGCGTACCAGGTGCCGCAGCCGGCGCTTCACAAGGTTGCGCTGCACGGCTCCGCCGACTGCTTTGCTCACGACGAAACCCGCACGTGCCGGGGGAGTGATCCCCCCCGATACGTGCGGGTCCATGGTCTCTGCCTGCAGATGGACAACCAGAAGCGGGCGACCCGCTCGGCGTCCACGGCGTACCGCTGCCGCGAAGTCCTGGCGCCGCCTCAGCCGGTTTTCGGTGGGCAGCACGGCATGTGACCTGTTGCGATCAGGCGGACAGGCGGGCGCGGCCCTTGACGCGGCGCGTCGCCAGGATGGCGCGGCCTGCACGCGTGCGCATCCGCAGACGGAAGCCGTGGGTCTTGGCGCGGCGGCGGTTGTTCGGCTGGAAGGTGCGCTTGCTCACTCGGGGGCTCCAGGGAAAATCGGATGAGGCGGGACGTCGCCTGGCTGTCACCGTGCGCCCACGAAAAACTCGCGGACCATTTAGGTGCACCGCTTGACGATCTTCCAGGGGGTCCCGGTTGATCCTCGCCCATCGGTAGGCAGGCGGCAGCAGCCATCGACAACTCGACCTCGATACGGTACGTGCGGTTGACCCATCCGGTCAAACCGGGGTCACCTGGGGCTCCGTTTGTGCACAGCCTGTGGACAACGACTTGAACCACTGGGCCTGCGCTGACTACCGTGGCCGAACTCGGGCATCTACCGCACACCCGACCCGACATTCTTCCCGCCCGTCCCAAGAACCACACCTTCGTGGGATTCCTCGGCACCACCAGCGACTGAGAGAGCGTGCACTGTGGCTGACGTATCCGCCGATCTAGCCGCAGTGTGGCCCCGCGTACTCCAGAAGATCCTGGTGGAGAGCGAGGACCTCAAGCCGAAGGACGCGGAGTGGCTCAAGCGCACCCAGCCGCTCGCCCTCGTCGCGGGCACCGCGGTGCTGTCCGCCCCCAACGAGTTCGCCAAGAGCGTCCTCGAGGGGCGCCTGCTGCCACTGATCACCGAAGTCCTCAGCCGTGAGTTCGGACACCCGGTCGGCATCGCCATCGCCGTCGCGTCCGGCGGCGACCAGGACGGTCCGGCGCCGGCCCCGCAGGAGCCGGTCCAGGAGCCCGCTCCGTACGGCCAGCACCGGCGGGAGTACGACGAGTCCTACGACCGCCCGCAGTCCGACCGCCCGTCGCACGACGACGGCCCCCGGATGCGCCGCGCCTACCCCGACCATCCGTCCGGGCGCCCTGGCACCGACGAGTGGCCGCCGCGGCCCGCCGCCGACGATCCCTGGCAGCAGCCGCGGCTCGGCGGCTTCCAGGAGCGCGACAGCTACCAGAGCGACCGGGACCGCTACCCGGCGGACCGCGACCGTGAGTCCTATCCGCCGGCTCCGCAGTCCGGCTACCGGTCGCAGCCACCGGAGCGCGACCGGCACGACTCGGGGCGTCACGACTCCGGACCCCGGGACGGACACCGCGACCAGGGCCGTCACGACCAGGCGCCCCCCGGCCGCAGCAGCCAGGGCAGTGCGCCGAACGAGCCGACCGCCCGGCTGAACCCGAAGTACCTCTTCGACACCTTCGTCATCGGCTCGTCGAACCGGTTCGCGCACGCGGCGGCCGTGGCGGTCGCCGAGGCACCGGCCAAGGCGTACAACCCGCTCTTCATCTACGGGGAGTCCGGGCTCGGCAAGACCCACCTGCTGCACGCCATCGGGCACTACGCGCGGAGCCTCTACCCCGGCACCCGGGTGCGGTACGTGAGCTCGGAGGAGTTCACCAACGAGTTCATCAACTCCATCCGCGACGGCAAGGGCGACACCTTCCGCAAGCGGTACCGCGAGATGGACATCCTGCTGGTCGACGACATCCAGTTCCTCGCGAGCAAGGAGTCGACGCAGGAGGAGTTCTTCCACACCTTCAACACCCTGCACAACGCGAACAAGCAGATCGTGCTCTCCTCCGACCGGCCGCCCAAACAGCTGGTCACGCTCGAGGACCGGCTGCGCAACCGCTTCGAGTGGGGCCTGATCACGGACGTCCAGCCGCCCGAGCTGGAGACCCGGATCGCGATCCTGCGCAAGAAAGCGGTGCAGGAGCAGCTCAACGCCCCGCCCGAGGTGCTGGAGTTCATCGCCTCGCGCATCTCGCGGAACATCCGCGAGCTGGAGGGCGCGCTGATCCGCGTCACCGCGTTCGCGAGCCTGAACCGGCAGCCGGTGGACCTGCAGCTGACCGAGATCGTCCTCAAGGACCTGATCCCGGGCGGCGAGGACTCGGTGCCGGACATCACCGGGCCCGCGATCATGGCGGAGACCGCGGCGTACTTCGGGCTGGCCGTGGACGACCTGTGCGGATCGTCGCGCAGCCGGGTGCTGGTCACCGCCCGTCAGATCGCCATGTACCTGTGCCGTGAGCTGACGGACCTGTCGCTGCCGAAGATCGGCGCGCTGTTCGGCGGCCGCGACCACACGACGGTGATGCACGCGGACCGCAAGATCCGGGCGCTGATGGCCGAACGGCGGTCCATCTACAACCAGGTGACCGAGCTGACGAACCGGATCAAGAGCTGATCCTGAGCGCCTCCTGAGCGCCTCCAGGACCCGTCCAGGGCTCGGACAACGGCCTCGATCACGGCATCGATCACGACTGAAGCACGGTGGAAACGCCCAGCGCCCCGGGAGTCGAACTCCCGGGGCGCTTCTTTTTGTTCGAATCAGGGCTCGTGACCGGGGCTTCTCCACAGGTTGGGCCGGAAACGGCCGTCCACACCCTGGGGACTGGGAAGTTGTCCCAACTGCCTCCACAGGCAGGCCCGCTGCATACTCATCAGGCGAGGTCAGTGGGGTGTGGATTTGTGGGAAACCTTCATCCACAGCCTGTGGACAGAGATTGTGGTTACCGGTCAGTCCGGAGGTTGTCCACCGGCCGCCCACAGCCTGAAGGGGGTTGTACACAGCTTCTCCACACGTTTGTCCACTGTTCGGCAACAAAACGGCGTCTGTCCCCGGGGAGAGTGAACCGCGTCACACCAAGGGGGTGGATTGGGCTGGGGAGAACCCGGGTATTTCTGGGGACAGTGCTGGGGAGAAGTGGGGGTCCCCTGTGTATGCGGTGTGCACAACTTCTGGCTGTCCACAGAAGCGGGTGGTTATGCACCGCCTCCGCCCACAGGCGCGGTGGATAAAAAACGTGCCCTGACCTGCGCAGGAACCACTTATCCACGGTATCCACAACACCTATTACTACGACTACGTATAGATAACTGGGAACCTGCTTGGAAGCATGGGCTGTGAACAACTCGGGCCGGAGCCGCCCGACACCGCCCTGCCCGGCTTGACCTCAACCCGCACCGACTGTCGGCGCCGGCTGTCAGACTGTTCACCGACAGCCAGCAACAAGCAGGAGGCGGTTCCGGTGAAGATCCGGGTGGAGCGCGACGTACTCGCCGAGGCAGTGGCTTGGGCAGCCCGCAGCCTTCCGGCCCGTCCCCCGGTACCGGTCCTCGCCGGACTGCTGCTGAAGGCGGAGGAGGGCAGGCTCAGCCTCTCCGGCTTCGACTACGAGGTCTCGGCCCGGGTCGCGGTCGACGCGGAGGTCGAGGAGGACGGCACGGTCCTCGTTTCCGGCCGGCTGCTCGCCGACATCACGCGGGCACTTCCCAACAGGCCTGTGGAGATCTCCACCGAGGGTTCCCGCGTCACCGTGGTCTGCGGCAGCTCGCGATTCACACTCCACACCCTGCCTGTGGAGGAGTACCCGGCACTGCCCGCGATGCCGGTCGCCTCCGGCACGGTGCCCGGTGAGGTCTTCGCCGCCGCGGCCGCCCAGGTGGCCATCGCCGCCGGCCGTGACGACACCCTGCCGGTGCTGACCGGTGTGCGGATCGAGATCGAGGGCGACACGGTCACCCTCGCCGCCACCGACCGCTACCGCTTCGCGGTCCGCGAGTTCATGTGGAAGCCCGAGCAGGCGGACATCTCCGCGGTCGCCCTGGTGCCCGCCAAGACCCTGCTGGACACCGCCAAGTCCCTGACCAGCGGAGACACCGTCTCCATCGCGCTGGCGGGCTCCGGTGCCGGTGAGGGCCTGATCGGCTTCGAGGGCGCCGGGCGCCGCACCACCACCCGGTTGCTCGAAGGCGACCTGCCCAAGTACCGCACGCTCTTCCCGACCGAGTTCGCCTCGGTCGCCGTCATCGAGACCGCGCCCTTCGTCGAGGCCGTCAAGCGTGTCGCGCTGGTCGCCGAGCGGAACACCCCGGTGCGGC
Source organism: Streptomyces sp. RKAG293 (assembly GCF_023701745.1). NCBI lineage: Bacteria > Bacillati > Actinomycetota > Actinomycetes > Kitasatosporales > Streptomycetaceae > Streptomyces > Streptomyces sp. RKAG293. The sequence continues at coordinate 4,669,602 of NZ_JAJOZB010000001.1, forward strand.
TCAGCTTCGAGCAGGGCGTCCTCACCCTGGAGGCCGGTTCCAGCGACGATGCACAGGCTGTGGAGCGGGTCGACTCCAAGCTCGACGGCGACGACATCTCGATCGCCTTCAACCCGACGTTCCTGCTGGACGGGCTCAGCGCGATCGAC